>JAYTPA010000097.1:0-1215 GCA_043747495.1 Bdellovibrio sp. | reverse complement strand
CATCGTGAAATGGATATCCTTTTTTAAAAAAGGAATAATTTTATCAATCGTGTAGTATTTATCAGTTGAAGACTCTGCTGGACCTGAAATAATCAACGGTGTTCGTGCTTCATCAACTAAAATTGAATCGCATTCGTCAACAATGGCAAAGTGCGGAGCACGCTGAACATACTCACTAAGATCAAATTTCATATTATCACGAAGATAATCAAAACCTAATTCATTGTTCGTCGCATAAGTAATATCGGCATTGTAAGCGGCACGTCTTTCATCATCACTTAAACCATGTTTGATCACGCCAGTGGTTAAACCTAACCAATTGTACAAACGACTCATCCATTCACAGTCCCGTGTAGCCAAGTAGTCATTCACTGTGACAACATGAGCCCCTTTGCCCGTTAGAGCATTCAAATAAACAGGCAGTGTTGCTACTAAAGTTTTACCTTCACCTGTGCGCATTTCAGCAATGGAACCTTTATTTAAAACTATTCCACCGATTAACTGCACATCGTAATGTCGCATACCTAAAACACGCTTCGAGGCTTCACGACAGACTGCAAAAGCTTCGTGTAAGATGCCATCAACAGTTTCACCGCTTTGAAGTCTCTTTTTAAATTCAGTTGTTTTGTTTTTTAATTCATCATCTGATAGTTTTTGCATAAAGCTTTCAAGTTCGTTTATTTTTTGAACTAACGGTTGAAGCTTTTTGATTTCACGATCGTGATGACTGCCAAATATTTTTGTAAAAATCTTTTGTACCATAGACCAATAATACTAGATCCTCTACGGCCCGACGGCAAGTGGTGGCAAAGAGCTGGGCTTGATTGATATTATGCGCTACTTTTTCTTCATTTGTTTAACTTGGTTAACAACAACTGGACTAATAAACCTGAATACAGCGTCATAAGCTTCGTTTGATGAATACTGTGCAGATATTTGTGCAACGGACCCCAACATTGAAACTTTCATAAGTAATACAACGTCGTTCATAGATTGATTTAAAACAGCATCTTGTAGAAAATTCGCTAAATGCATAAACTTTCCATCCTGACCTGATAGGACGACCTCAGACCCAGTTCCTAAAAAAGTTGCGATTTCAAGATTTGAATCTGTTAATAGCTGGACTGCAGCACCCGCGACATCAACAACAGTTCCTAATTTTGCTCCACTTGAAGTCACTAAATCACCAGAAACAGACATAAAAGCTTCGTCTGA
>JAYTPA010000096.1:0-23329 GCA_043747495.1 Bdellovibrio sp. | reverse complement strand
AGGAATTTAATACTGTCGACATACTTGACAAGGAGTGGCGGCAGGGCTAATTTGCCATCGAATAAGTAGGCGAAAAGCTTGAGTTTTAGGCCTTTACAGATCTTCACAAACGTAACGCAACTCTGATCTTAAGGTTTGCTAAATGCCTAAACAAAGAATTAACCAGCAAATGGGAGGCTATTGTGATGAATCAAATGGATACTTTGAACACAAAACCGAGCGCTAAAGTAAAAATTATTAAGCGTTATCAAAATCGTAAACTTTACGATACTAAGCAAAGTTGCTATGTGACACTGGACGACATCGCTAAAATGATCCGTACAGATGAAGAAGTTATGGTGATTGATAATAAATCAAAAAATGACATCACTGCTGCCACTCTAACTCAGATTATTTTTGAATCTGAAAAGAAAGCTTCTCAGTACGCTCCACTGTTTACATTGCGTGAAATCATTCAACACGGTAACGGAAGCATTTCTAGTTATTTAGCTAAATTGGGAGCATTCCCGATTGATTACATGACTAAACAAGCTGCTGTAACTGTTAATGTTGAGAGAGTTTCAACTGACGATATTAAGCAAAATTTAGAAAACAGAGTTGCTACTGCAGCTCGTTTGAATACAGCTGATGCAACTTCTAAAGTTGTTGCTGAAAAAGCAACAGTTTTACCAGGTTCAAATCAAGAAGAAGAAACTCCGAATCTTCCTCTTCCAAGCAGCAATCAAAATTTTAATACTTAATTGTTTCGTAAGAATCCATTAAAAATAAAAAAGCCGAGAGAGAAATTTCGGCTTTTTTATTTTGTGTGATTCAAGATCTGAACTTTATAAACAACCTGTTCATTCACAGACTGGTTTTAAGTTTGCACTAGTCAGTCACATGCCTGAAATATTTCATAAAATAACTGATAGCGCTGCTGCCCATGACCAACTAAAGCCCCTTTTTAATAAATACTGTGAAGAATTTTGGGCCATTTACTTGAATCACCAACTTCAAATACTTAAGATAGCCCTACTCCACCGAGGCACTTTAAATTACTGCACTGTACATCCGCGGGATCTTTTCAGACAGGCATTTACACATAACTCATACACAATGATCATTGCCCATAACCATGTCAGTGGGGAATTGGAGCCTTCTGCAGAGGACATTAAGCTTACAAAAAAATTGATTAAAATTAGTCAGATAACAGAAATATCAATAACAGATCATCTTATTTTTAATGATAAAAAGTATTTTAGCTTTAAAGAAAATCAAATCTTTTTTTAGTATTCGGATTCGTCTGATTCAATTTTATTTTGATCAAAATCGTTTGTGGGTTTGCGGATAGGGGTAACGCTAATAACTTCAAGATCATCAGATAAAACAATTTCGTAACCTTCTTTTTTAGCATTTTCTTTATATTGGCGTATGTATTCAGCTTTTTCAGCAGCTTGCTGCTGTTTCAGCTGTTGTTCACGTTCATAATTTTCATTAAATATTTCATCAGCTGTTTTTACTTTGCCGCCTTGTTCAGATTCTTTCCAGATTTGCTGCTCAGCTGCTATTTTTCGCGGATCAGTTTCTAGTTTTTCTTTTTTATGGCTATTTAAATCATGTGTTGATAATTTTATTTTTTGTAAATTAAGTTCATATTGGACTTGCTGCATATATTTGTTGGCCAAATCTTGCGGATCAACAGAACTAGTAGTGCGCGAAATTAAGGGCTGAGAGTTTTGTGTTAACTTTGATGTCTTTGGATAGAAAATAAAATAGCCAGTGCAAGCGACTGCTATAAAGATCCCTAAATTGAGAAAAGAACTTAAGCTTTTCATAAATGATTTATCGGACATTTTTCAAACTAAGTTGAACAATTACTGATTTTAGATTGTCTCAAATTAAGACGAAAGGAACTATTACACTTTCTCTTTTGAAGGCTCTACAGGAATTATCACTACGAATTCAGTTCCAATGCCTTTTTGTGACCTAACTTGAATTTCTCCGCCGTGATTTTGAATAATTCCGTATGAAATACTTAAACCCAGACCCGTACCCTGGCCAACACTTTTGGTTGTAAAAAAAGGTTCGAATATTTTTTCAAGAACTTGTGGCTCCATACCAACACCTGAATCTTGGATCGAAATTTGAACTTTGCCTACTTTGCCTTTTATGGGCTTAATAGGCAGTATCGTGATCCAGATTTGACCGCTCCCTTGAATGGCTTGCAAAGCGTTCGATAAAATATTCATAACTACTTGATTAATCTGCGAAGCATAGCAAAGAACTTTAGGCACAGGTTCATAATTTTTGTTTATGACAACGCGATTTTTGATTTCACCTTTTAGTATTTCTAAAGTTGTATCAATCGATTCTTGCAAATCAATTTCTTTTAACTGAGCTTCTTCAAGCCGTGAAAAGTTTCTTAATCCTAGAACAATATCACGCGTTCTTTGTGCTCCATCCTGACAAGATTTAATTAATCGAGGTAAATCTTTTTTAATAAAATTATAGTCAATACTGTTTTTTTTGTTTTCAAATTGGACATCTTTGGGCTGAATGGAATCAATTAATTCAAATAAGTTATCAGCATATTCTTTCAAATGTGTCATGTTGCTAAAAATAAAACCAATTGGATTATTAAGTTCATGAGCTACACCAGCGACCAGCTGACCAAGGCTGGTCATCTTTGCGGAGTGAACTAGTTTTGTCTGAGCTTCTTTAAGTTCTGAATTCGTATTTTCAAGTTCTTTAATTTTTTTCTTTAGATCATTTCTAGCTTGAAAAACTTTATAACTCATTTCATTGAATGAT
This sequence comes from Bdellovibrio sp., assembly GCA_043747495.1. Lineage (GTDB taxonomy): Bacteria > Bdellovibrionota > Bdellovibrionia > Bdellovibrionales > Bdellovibrionaceae > Pseudobdellovibrio. The sequence goes on along the minus strand of JAYTPA010000096.1, from coordinate 20,539 downwards.
TCAGTTAGAAGACCCATTTCAGTGCGACTACTTATTGGCAATTGAATCAACTGTTCATTTTTTTCAAATGATTTAAAACCACGAATTAATTTATCAATCGGCTCTAAAAACCAATTCGTCGTAAAAATAATTGTTAGAATAAGAAAGATGGCCACAATTGAAATTACTGTTATAAATGCAATATTCACGTTTTTTAAAATGGCTTGTGAATCTTTTTTAACTGCTCCAAGTCCTATATAAAGCTTGGATTTATCCCAATCTGCTTCATAAATGATAAAACCGTAGCTTAAATTATCAATATTAATAGAAATAAATTTGTCTTTTGCAAAACTTTCTTTGGTCAAAGATATTTTTTTAAGTTCCGACTTGGTTCCCTCAGAAACTTTTTTATCTTCATTAACGACAAATAATTCAATTTTTAATTTTGATTTTATACGATTTAGAAAGCTTTGCTGCAGAACGATTGATTGTTCAAGATAACCAATATGTCTGCCCATATTATTGTTCAACTTAGAAAAATACATTAATGACATATTGTTCTTATTTTGATTAATAAAAGCGATGCTTTTTTTATCTTTTAGATTCATTAAGTATTTTTCATTAAGAAGAATTTTTTCATTGTTTAAACCAAAAACACGCACTTGGTTTTTATCGTCTTTGAACACACTTGTAATTAAGCGGCCAGTTCTATCATAAAAAGAAATGGTCGAAGTCTCTGACCTACTTAATGCTACAGTTGTTATTTCGTTTAGGCTTTGCTGATCCACGCCAGTTAAAGCAGATTGAATCTTTGGGTCTCTGTGGTATTGCCTGGAAAGCTCTTCCATCAACTGATACTGGGTATTTAATATGGATTCGATTTCGCGGCCATTACCCAAAAGTCTTTGTGAAACTTCACCGTCGAGAGCTTGTTCAAATTTAAAAAGTGAATACCAACCGACAAATATCAAAGGAATCACAGAAAAAAGAATAAACCAAACAAGTAATATCGATTTTAATGATTTGTATTTTCTTATTTTAGAATAGTTTTTTCTTTTAATATTATTCAACTTTACGAACCTCTATGATAAACCTTTTTTGTTCACTATCCAGCACGCGGGGATGTTTCTCAAAGCGAGACTTGTAATCGCCAAACTGTCTAATAAACTGATTTAAATCTTCAGTGTTTTCACTAGGTATAATAAAGTGAAAGTATGTTGTATCTGCTGATTTCATCCAACCCAGTTCAACTTCACCGGCTTTAAAGCCCCCTAAGCTTAAAATTTTAGATTTTACTCTTTCAGTGACTTCGATTAAATCTGTGACTTCGACAATGCCTCGGTAAACACCAGTATTTTTTCTTTTAAGATTCATTTCTTCAGGACTCATTGTCTGCGTGATGATCGGAGCAGAAACGACATTCATAGCTACCAATTTAACTGCAGGTTTTTTTACAACAACAGCAGCTGAAGTTGACTTAGCAATAATTCTGCTAACTGCAAATGCGGAAGCAAGCTGACTTTTGCTGTCACTGATCTCAATATCTTTTACAACAGCCAAAGCTTGCTTTGGCTGTTGTCTTTGTATTTGTATTGTTTCTAAAACAATTTGTGAATTATCATTTCTGAAATTAAATGCAGCATAGAAGCAAAAAACTAACAATGCTGCAGAAGCTAAGTAAAGGTTTGTTTTTTTTTGTAATAAAAATGAAATTTTATTATTTAATTTTTTTTCTTTTTCACTATTTTCAAAGCTTTTTTCAATTGCAGCTATATTTTCTAAAAATGTTTCGGATTTAGGAATTCCATCTAGCTCTTGTTGTAATTTTTTAACTGTGTCTATAATTTTTTGTGTATCTGGATATTTTGCGGCTTCAGATAAAATGAAGGCTTTATCTTTTTCTGGTATATAATTTAGTAAAGCTTCGAAAATTTGTTCACTTAATGAAATTTTAGAGATTTTTTTCTCATGATGAGCTTTGAACTGAATATCATTTGATAAAACTTTATGATCTTCTTTAGCAAAATCTGATATTTTCTTTAGCGCCTGGTTGATTAAATATTTAATCTTATTTTCACTTATTTCAGTCGCTTTTTCTAGGTCTTTGAAACTGACTTTGTTATATAAAACACTCATTAAAAAAAATTGTTCACGACGCTGACACTTATTTAAAACTAAATTCCAGCAATCTAATGTGTATTCTGAGTATTCAAAGTAATTAGAACCCGATTTAACAGATTTGACATTGGTTAAAGTTTGAAATGTTGTTTTTAGAAATGCTTGGGTATCTAAGTTTTCTTTTTTAGAAACTGTCACTAAATGTGAAAACACATCACGAGCTTGTGATGAATTGGGATACATAAGGTGACAGTTAACCCACAGTTTTTTATAAACTTCGATTTGCATGACTTATTTTAATCAATAGTTAATTGACTGAGTAGATCTAATTGGTCTAGTACACGACCAGAACCCATAACAACACATGTTAAAGGATCTTCTGCTATTGATACCGGAAGTCCTGTTCTTTCTCTGATCAGAACATCTAGATTAGCTAATAAAGCTCCACCACCAGTTAATACGATACCGTTATCAACAATATCAGACGCTAGCTCAGGAGGTGTTTTTTCAAGTGCTGTTCGAACAGCATCAATGACTTCTGACAATGGATCCATCAATGCATCATTAATTTGAGTGCTGGTGATCTCAATAGTTTTTGGCGCACCGGCCACTAAGTCGCGACCTTTGACTTCCATTGTTCTTTCAACTTCAAAAGGGTATGCATTACCGACTTTTAATTTGATTGATTCTGCAGTTCGTTCACCGATTAATAAATTAAATTGGCGACGTACATAATTGACAATCGCTTCATCAAATTTATCACCAGCAACTTTAATTGATTTACAATAAACGATTCCACCCAAAGAAATAACAGCTACACCAGTGGTTCCCCCACCCATATCAACAACCATATTTCCTGATGGCTCAGTGATTGGTAAGCCTGCACCTATAGCTGCTGCCATTGGTTCTTCGATCAAGTAAACTTCTCTGGCCCCAGCCGACTGTGCAGCTTCTTTGACAGCTCTTTTTTCAACTTGAGTAATTCCGTACGGAACACAAATAATAATTCTTGGACGGACGAAAGATTTTTTCTCGCCAATAGATTTTTTAATGAAGTAGCCAAGCATGGCTGATGTCACTTCAAAATCTGCGATAACACCGTCTTTGATTGGACGAATAGCAACGATACTGCCCGGTGTACGACCTAACATTTCTTTAGCTTCTTTGCCGACAGCTAAAACTCTGTTTTGCATTCCACGGTAATTTTTCTGAACAGCAACCACTGAGGGTTCATCTAAAATAATCCCGCGACCTTTAACATAAACAAGTGTGTTTGCTGTTCCTAAATCGATCGCGATATCATTAGAAAAATAATCTGAAAATTTATCAAAAAATCCCATCCATAGTCCTTGGAAGTTGGTCTTAAGCATTTGAAACAGTTTCAGTCTAGGAATTATGAATTATGAGGTCAATACCGATATTTAACGCGCGAAGACGACAGAAGGGTAACTGGTGAGGTTACCCTTCGCACAAAAAACATTTAAATGGCTAATTTATTCCAAATACCTAAATTATCTTTTTGGACGACAAGAAACTTTTAAAGCATATCCATTTTTTTCAACTTCGTATTTTGTCGCAGTTGTAACATTAGCTTTACCAGAAATTGCTGAATCAAGCTTTCCTTTAGATAATGTGTCAAATCTTACAGATCCTAAGCCAGTTGAAAGCGTGCCTTCTGTGACTAAATTTGTTTTTTTAGCAATTCCATACGTGCTTTCCATAAGATCTTCGTTGTAATCAATTTTCCCAAGCACACTTTGCTCTGCATCTTTGCCGACTTTTTCAGTTCCTGAACAAGAGTATTTCGTATTGCCAGATACTGGGCCTGGATTTGAGGCATCAGCACTACGGCAAGTTACACTTACGTAAGTATCATCACTCAGTTGGCTTTCTGGTAAAATTTCTAAATCTACATTTGAACCAGCATAACCTGTAATTGAGGTTTTAATATGACCATCAACTTTATCAGCAGAAATTTTAATCATATCTGCATCAACACTTAAACCAGGTATGTAAGTCATTTTCACTTTTGCATATCGACTAGATGGAAACTGTGAACTTGTGTGTACCCATCCTTTTAAATACGAATTTTCTGACTGCATCACAGCGACTAATTCACTAGGAACACCAGCTACAGAAACTACAGTCATCGAATGATCACCAGATGCATCACCTTTACGAACAGCAATGCGGCAATTAATATTTTTAATTTGTAAAGACGGATTATTTGGTAAGCCACCTGGAAATTGTCCTGGAATATTAGGTGGAGGAAAACCTGGGTTAACTTGTCCATTAGGAAAGTTTGGATTATAGCCAGTTTGATTTAAACAGCCTGATTGTTGAATAATATTATTACGTGTTGCTTGCGCGATACCTTGATTGCGTTGTTCGTCCCGTAATAAATTACAAAATTCTGGTTGAGATGTAAAACCAATGGCACCTGTTTGAACACCGTTCATTCCAACACAAACGTAAGAGTTAGCTGAAACGTCACACCGCTCTTGGGGTTGACCGTTATTAAATCCGCCTTGGTTCACTAAACCTTGAGCATGATATGTACCTACAGCAACACCAGGGACTTGCACAGCAGCGGTTCCGCCGCCTTTGCCTCCACTATTACAGCCAACTAGTGTTAGTAATGAAACCATTAGTAAACATTGATTTGAATTAAATTTTTTCATCTGGCTTGCTCCTTAAAAAATTAATAAACTTCTACAACAAGATGAAGTTGCAGGACTTAAGCCGTGCTGAGCTCTTCTATAATTAATTAGATATAAAAGTTGTGTCTAACTTTTTGACATCAAACAAAAAGTGTTTCAGTAAGAGAATTTTTTTATCACAACATTTGTCATGACTTCTTTATAAATGAACTAAATAGTCCGAAATAAATAATGTGGATGGCGTAATAGCCCTAGTGGGCATCATTATTAAAGTTACATTTATGGGGTTCGTCACTTTTGTGATCCTTCAGGTTCTGCGTAACATGAAGAAAACGACCCTGCGCGAGGAAATTTCCAAAGTAGAAGCAAAGCAAGCTGCACTCAGAATAAATTTAAAAACGAGAGTGAAACGTAAAGCTGCCCGTTTTCGCGCGACATATCCCCAACCAATTACTGAAGGTGACCCGATCGACACAAGCATAAATCAGTTGTCTAATTTGGGTTTTGAGAAAAATAGCGAGTTTCAAGATTACATGGATCTTTGTAAGAAGATTAACAACTATATATTTATGGCTGGCGTGAATAAACCAGCGATACCTGCTGAGGGTGAACAGAAAAAAGTTGATAATGCGAATGTTGATACTGCTGATTTTATGGGTGATGATTTTAAAAATGAAATCCAAATTGTTCGTACAATTAGTGACATGGCTTTAGTCAGTCGTACGTTAAGTAGGCAAATTTATAAATTTAATCATTTTGATAAACGTATTTCAATACAGCCACAAGAACCTGTTAACTTTCCATCTATGTTTGAATTACAACGAGTTTTCCGAGACGCTCCTGAAGAATCAAGTACACCAACACAAGCTGTACCAGAAAAAAAATCTGCTGCTGCTTAATTACAGTAATTGGGCAATGTCTTTTTCAAATTCCTCTGGCTTATCAGAAGAACCATATCTTTTTACAACTTCACCTTTTTTATTAATTAAAAATTTATTAAAATTCCAAGTGATTCGACCATCGAATTTTTTCTGTGAAGTCAGCCATTTATAAATTGGTGCAGCTTCAGTTCCGTTGACTATAACCTTTGCAAAGACAGGAAATTTGACTCCGTAGTTCAATTGGCAAAATTTTTGAATTTCTTCGTTAGTGCCTGGCTCTTGACCCATAAATTCATTTGATGGAAACCCAAGTATAACAAAATTCTTAGAGCTGTATTTTTTGAAGAGGTTTTGCAATCCTTCATATTGTTTTGTGTAACCACATTTGCTAGCCACGTTAACGACAAGTACTGTCTTGTTTTTAAAATCAGACATCTTAACTTCTTTATTTTTTGAATCCAATGCTGTTAAAGCATAAAACTGTGATTCTTGTGCAAATACAGTGTAACTAGAAAATACTAAACTCAGCGCAACTACAATATTTTTAATTTTCATAAAAAACCCCTTTTACAGTTTAAAAAACTAACCTATATTTTCATCTATGAATACTACAAAAAAAGTCCTATTAGTCCTAGCATTACTTTTAACAAGCTGCGCTTCAACACATAAAAAATACACTGAAACAACACAACTTGAATTAGCTAAAGTGATGGGTCCTTGGTATGTCATGGCAGGTCGCTTTACATCTTTCGAAAAAAATGTTCATAACGGCATAGAAACTTATTCTTGGAACAGCCAAAAAAAAAGAATTGATATTAGCTTTACTTATAATAAAGGCAGCTTCACCGGAGAAAAAGTTTCTTTTAATCACAAAGCTTGGATACACGATCCGATGACTCAAGCCTTTTGGAAGTTTTCACCATTTTGGCCAGTTAAATTTGATTACATATTTATCGACAGAGCCGATGACTACAGTTGGGTTGCTTCAGGTGTTCCAGATCAAGGCTATCTTTGGATCTTAGCTAAAGATCACAAAATCAGTCACGAACAAATACAGGTCATCATTGAGCGTATTAATGCCAAAGGTTACGACACATCTGACATCGTGTTTGTTCCCCACCAACATAACTAGACCAACGACTTATTAGAAACGAATATATATAAACCGATATGTTGATATCAAGAAATCAGCATGAGGTATTATTATGAAACTACGTTTATTTATCCCTGCACTTTTAATTTTTTCATCAGTCAGCTGTAAGAAAAATGAACTTGAAGATTTAAAAAACGCACAGATTTGTTTGAACACCGCTCCTGCATCACAAGCGCGGGCTTGTGTGTCTAGCTTATCCGGAGACAACTCAGAATTAGCAAATGCCCTAAAATGCTCTGCTGTTTTTATTTCTGAAGGATTTGGTACGCCGACAAGTTTACCTTTGGATCTTGTCAACGGCAGCACTGGCTGCGGTGGCACCTGCTCTCCTACAATCGACGCACTTCTTGTATTAAATTTTGATTCTGGTGATCTGACCGATGCAAACGTCAGGACATCAAACATTAACACAGCCAGAGAAGCAGCTGGATACTGTGCAGCTTCTGGTGTGAAAGTTTATTCATTAATTGGTTCTCTTTTCCAAATCGGAACTGAGGCAAAAATGGCTGCGGCAGATCCTGCTGCTGGTAATTTAGGTAATACCCCACCAACTGCGGCACAACTAGAAGCTGCAGTCGGAACATTAGATCCGACAACATTAGGTAATTTAGTGCTCATTACACATTCTAGCAGTTGCAATGGCACACCAGAAAGTCAGTCTGATTCAACAGTTAAGTTTTGCAATGAATTAAGTACAGCTATTGGTACTTACACTGCACCGGCTGATATTGGCGCCTGTTTAAAAATTAAATTGGATAACCCAGCAGCAGCTTGTCCGTAATTAAAACTAAATTAAAAATTCATTCCTACTTTAGCTGCATAGACTCTGTTTTCAAGTCGGTTCTCTTGAGTACCGACTTCTTCACCATAAGTTGCAGCTTCGATATTAAGTACGCCTAATAACAAAGTCACCCCTCCGGTGTAATAAGTTTGGTTTAAACCCGCTCTGAATTGTGTTTTAAACCAAGTGCTTGGTGAATAATCGAATTCAAAACCAACATGTGTCGATTTTTCTAAACTGATTTCCGGATGTAAAATATTTTTGAAATCTAACATTGATCTTAATGTTAAACCACCGATTCTAGCGAATTCATACTGCGAACCTAAATCAATTACACGATACATTTCAGTTGGTGCTTCAGTGGCTTCTTTATTAACAAGTTTCATTTTCGTGAATTCGCCACCGACCACATTACGTACTACAAAAGCAAAAGTCAGAGGGTAATTTTCATCGTACACATCTTCTTCGACTTCTTTTTCTATTTCAACAATTTCAGTTTTAATTGTTTCTGATGCTATTGCTGTTGTCGTCGTTGCTGAAGTGCTGATTTCAGTTTTGGTTACAACTTCCACTGTTTGTGAAGTCGTTTTCGATTCTAATGTTAAATCTGCGACTGTCGGTTCAGTTGGTGCCTCAACAGGTTTTTCTTGAGCAATTTGACGTCTAACTTTAACCATTTTTTTTACAGCTACTTTTTTTGATTTAACAAACCAACCTGGTGTCCACATTAAACCTAAATCAGCATCGATAGCCAAACCTTCACGAAAACGATCTTCACTGAGCACATCTGAATTTGCAGCTAGCTCAAGAACACTGACATTCTGTTCAACTGACACGCGGTGAACACCTTTAACAGCTACACCCCATGAAAGTTCTTTACTTGATTCACGACCAAAACCAAATGCCAACGTCGAATCGCCTTTGATATTTAAATCAATAGCAGGTCCGCCAACTTGTCTGTTGATTGTCATGTCGATGGTCAAATCTGCAGGTAATAAACTGATTCCCCAATTTTTTCTAATCCAAAAAAGTTCCATAGCTTGAAGGCGTCCGCCGAGCGTTTTACCGTAGTATTCTTCAAGAATTGGTGAAAGTCTTGCTGCCTTATCTTGATCCGTTTCATTTGCGGGACTTGCGTCTTCTGCTTTTTTAATATCTTCCGCTAGTTTTAATGTCTTCGGCCCAACACCAGCACCTACAAATGAAACTTGGACTTCATTGTTTTTCTTTTTTGCAAAACCAGCGGGATTATAATAAATCAAAGTGTAATCATCAGCGACAGCAGTAAAAGCGTTTCCCATGCCGATGGCTCTAAGTGAAGTATAATGATTATGTATTTTTGTACTTAATGATTGAGCTGCATAAACATTAAAAACAAACAGTGAACTAAAAATGAAAACGAACGATTTCATGGAAAATCCTTTATTGTATATGCTTCTAATTTTAATGTTTGTAGTGCTGAGATACAAAAATTTATTTATTTTTGGACGTTTGTCCTATTTTTTTCGAATTATACGATCTAAAGAATATTTGCCGCCACCTTGAAAAGCTAATAAGACACAGGCAAAGAAGTATAATAGAGCCATTTCTTTAACATTGAAAGGATCTGCTGCATGACGGCCAAAAGCAGCTACGCCCATTGTAATTCCTAAAAATACTGCTGACCAGCGTGTAAATAGACCAGCTGCTATAAGAAATCCACCAACCAATTCAGCCAGACCTGCACTCCATGCAAATAAGATTGGCAGAGGAAAACCTAAGCTTTCTACACCTTCGATAAACTTATCACTTGGTGGAACTTTTCCCAGCCCGTGCACTAGCGCCATTGATAAACCAACAAATAATCTGAATAGTAAATTGCCGAAATCTGAATTTTGCAAAAAGTTTTTCATAAAATTCTCCTACTTTGCCGTAATTACGATGGAACGTTTGTCGTCAAAATAATAAAAAATTTACCGAAATCACAAACATAATTGATAAGTATGGCTTTTTGTTTGTTAGCAGGTTGAATGTTGATACTATCACCACTGACAACGTTAGGTATTACTTGTTGAATATCAAATCCACGATCATTCAAAACAATTTTTGTTTGCCCAATAATCACGTTTAATAATTCAGCCACACCGTCACGAATTTCGTTTGTAACTTCTTTAACTTCCATTTGCAAAAACCGCGTCATCGCTGCTTTAAAATCTTCATTGGAGAAACCAATAATTAAATTGCCCGTGAAATGACTTGAAACTATTCCTGCGATTGCACCTATCTGAATTTTAGGTATTGATGAACTCGAATCGATTGTTCTGACTTCAGATGAAATTATAGTTGCTTCAAGCATTATTTTCATCGAAGTAACAACAGATTCTAAAGTTGTATTTAAAAACTCTTTAACATTTTCCTTATTCGTATTTTGAGAAATTCCAGCATGTTTATAAAATACGTCCAAAGAGGCGCAAGGAATAACCATTCTTTCGATGCCTTGTTTATGGATAACATCTGTGATTTTATTTGAACCAATTAAACAAAAATGAATCTTGTATTGTTCTAGATGGCTGGCTAAGCGACACAAGACAGGAAAACACATCGCAGCTACGTTGCTAACATGAGAGCAGTTATAGACCACCCATTTTAACCCCATAAAAAACTTAGCATCTTCAGCTTTTATTTGTTCCATGATTTCTTTTGCGGCTTCAGGCTTTAGCATTTCAGTTGCTTCAATATTTACAATGGCTACGTTTCCTGTTCGTTCAAATTTAATAGCAGACATTTTAAGGTTCTTTCGATTAAGGGTTATGTTTTTTCCAAACAGTAATTAACTTTTGGTGTAGAGTATCAACATTGACTGGTTTAATTAAGTAATCAGAAACACCAGTCTTGATCGCTCTGATAACCTGTTCTTTTTCACCTTCGGCAGTGACCATTAAGAAAGGTAAACTTTTAAATTCTTCAACAGCACGAACTTTTTGCAAAAAGTCTATGCCTGCTAATACAGGCATATTCCAATCTGATATCACAAGCTGAAACGGATTATTTTCTTCTTTTCTTTTCATCATAAGATCAAAAGCTTCTTGTCCGTTACCAGCTTGCTCTATTTGTTTAAACCCAATTGTCGTGAGTTGGTTGCTTACTCTTAATCGCATCGCTGCCATATCATCTACAACAAGCACACGAGTTTCGTTTGGAAACATGATTTAAACTCTCCCTATCTTGGTTCTAAGCGCCTTCGTAAAAGTAAGTGATTGTCATTGTTTGATTATGCAATGCACTTATTTTATTTAAAGGGTGCGGAGAGATTTCTCCGTACGAGTAAAATCCTATCACATTTTTATTTAAACTCAAAACTTCTTTCACAGCATCGACTTCGTCATCAATTTCATCAGCCATAACTAACTTACGTCCGACGCAGCTAACCAATACTGCGAACGATCCGTCGTCGCCTATTTTAGCAGTCTCTTTACACATATTCGCTGCGCCTTCTGCTCCCGCAATAAGACCTTCATTTTTTGTGTGCATCAAACGACATAATTTTCCTTCGCCGATTTCTCCTGCGAAAGTAATAGTTCCAGCTTTATCATCCATCGCTAGAATCGTTCTGATTGTACCACTTGTTTGAGTTTCATTATCTAAAATTTCTAATGGGAACAGCAATCCAGCTGCTGGTAATTTTGCTGCATTTTCACCTAAATATTCTTTGTATTTTTCTAAAGCAGGTTTTCCATCAATTTCGAATAAAACATTTTCTTTCGATTTTGTTACTTTTCTGATTGGACCAAACGGTTTCCAACCACCTTGGCTGCCTGTGCTGATCGAAAATGAATTATCATAAACACCTAATGCAACAACAGCATTATTATAAACTTTTCCATTTAATAAAACAAAAGTGTTTTTAAAATCTGCGCCGTCACCAGCTAAACCACCAGCGATTTGTGTTTTAGAACCAGACAAGGACTGTATACCTTCAATTAATTTTGAACCATTAATATTCAAACCTTTACCTAAAACAAACATTGAGGTTAAACGTTTGAGATCAAATTTTTCAGCTAAAGATTTCCCAGCTGAAAATGAATCTCCCATGTTTTCAAATTCAACAACACCTGTTGCAGTTAATGGGTTTTTAAACTGCGCGGCCATAATAACTATTGTATTGTCATGAACACCAGTGTGTGAAATCTCACCAGCTGTTGAACAACCAATAACAGTTGCTTTAGGCAATTGAGCACTAATTTTTGTTAAGTCATATTGTTCAAACCATTTACGTCCAGCATGCACTATAACTACATTTGGATTGAACTCGACTAAAGACGGGAGCTGTTGGTCTAGCTCGTTAAATTGTGAACAATGCATTTGTTTCATTTTCATAAAATCCCCTTTTTTAATTATTTAATTATTTAATTATTTTTTAACTAAATATAAATTTATTTTTACTCAACTTTTCATACAAAAAGACGATAAGCAATTAGGAACTTTAAAGTTGTGATTATCTATACCTTAGATTTAACAGCTAATGTGTCATAGCCAGGAGAATTTAGGATGCAGTTTTCAAAAAAACTAGATCGTATAATAAAAAAATCAGGACTACTAACTGCTCATGAACAGCTTGTTGAGTCCTATAATCCAGATGCGCAAACTGATGTAACAATAAGTTTCGAAAAGCTTGTTCAACTATTTCAAACAATCGAACAATCTTTTGAAGCAATGGACAAAAAAGTCGAGCAAGCTGAAAGAAGTCTAGAACTGAGTTCAGCAGAATTAGCTGAATCGAATAAAAATTTATTTGCTATGAATCTAACTGTTAACGCAATTTTAAATAACTTAGATCAAGGTCTAGTCGTTTTTGATCAATCTGGTCAGTGCTCTAAATTTGCGTCCAAAGCGGCACAAAAACATTTCGATCTTAATTTCGAAGCTAATGATATTCCAGTAACCGAACTTTTCCGTCATCAGGATGCAGATTCAATTAAAGATTGGGTTAGTATTTTATTTGATCCGACTTTTGATTTTAACAATGTGGCTGTTCTAGGGCCTACGTCAATGACGAATTCTGATAATCGACTATTAGAAATTGATTATCGTCCTATTTCTGACAACGATAACAAAATAACTAAAGTCATCGCAATTTCAAAAGATATTACCGAAAAGGTCGCTGCACAACAGGAAGCTGAAAGACAAAAAAATGCAGCTAAAACTATTTTTGAAATTATGCAGTCACCGCACGGATTCACAGAACTTTTTAATACTGTTCAAACTTTAAATAAAGATTTAGCTCAGTTGACTCATGTTCCAGAAAATAAATGGACAGAAGAAGAAGATAATTCATGTAAGCGTATTCTTCATTCGATCAAAGGTGGAGTAGGAAATTATTATCTTTATGATGTAGTTAGCGAAATTCATCATTTAGAAGAGGAATTTTTAGATACGAGTGCATTTAAAGAAAAGATTAATTTTATTAATGGTTGTTTACCAAAAATCGATAAAATGATGGCAGATACAAAAGAAAAATATCAGACAGTCTTAGATAAACTGATTAAACAAAGTGAATCTGAATCTGCAGGACCTTCGCCTAAACTAGTCCAATTTTATTCTGTACTAGCAAAACAGCTTTCGAAAGAAAACCAATTAGTTAAACAGTATGCTCATGACTTTTTACTTAAGGATTTCAAAACACTTTTTGTAAACTATGAACAAACTTCTGTCAGTCTGGCACGCAGCTTAGAAAAAGACTTAATGCCATTTGAATTCAAAGGTGATGCTATTCCAGTTAATCGCAGTGCTTATAAAGACTTGCTAACAAATTTTGTTCATGTCTTTAGAAATATTTGCGATCACGGGATTGAAACACAATCTGAAAGACTTGAAAAAGGTAAAAATCCAAAAGGGAAAGTCTCTTTAGAAACAAAAATGATAGATAAAACAAAAATGAAATTCGTTATCCAAGATGATGGCAATGGTATTGATTGTGATAAATTAAGACAAAAAATATCTGGCACATCATTAGAGGAAAAGTATTCAGGTAAATCAGATGCAGAGTTAGTTAATGTGATTTTTGAAGCCGGCTTTTCAACTAAAGATGTCGTTACAGATTTATCTGGTCGCGGTGTTGGTATGGAATCAGTCAAGTACTGTGTTGAAAAATTAGGTGGAACAATTCAAGTTACAAGTCAGCCAAATCAGGGCATGCAGCTTGAAATAGTCGTCCCAATTATAAGCGACTTCAACGCGACAGAACCAAATTCACAATTAACAGCTGCTTAGCTGTTAATTGTTTACCCCGCAGCATTTTTTATATTTTTTACCACTACCACAAGTACAAGGCCCATTACGCTCTGTTTTTGGAGCTTCGCGTACAACAGTTTGCGGTTTTTCATAGTGCTGATGTGATTCGCCTTCTTTGTGCGTATGCGCATCACCATCAATAAAATACCAATCACCTGAATCTGATTTTCTGAACTGAGAAACTTCATGATGTTCTAAGGTCTCGCCTTCTGCAGTATATGTTGCAACGAATTCCACAACACCTTTGGTATCAGTTTCTAAGCCCTTTTTAGTTGAAAGTATTTTTAGACCTTTCCACACTGCTAATTCAGCCCATTTCTTAGTTGCTGCAATATCAAAGTCATGACGAGATTCAGGAGCCAATGTTTTTTTAAGATATTCGACTTCTACTTTAGAATAAGCGGAATAACGCGATCTCATTAGTAATTCGGCTGTTACTGGCTTAGATTTGCCTAAAATATATTTTTCACAACATTCTGAATAATTCAAACCCGATTCACAGGGACAGTTTTGCATTTTATTTCCTTCTATTTAAAAATTAATACCTATATTTAAAATAATACCAGCACGGCCTTTAAAATCTCTTTTTTTATCGAAATTGATATTCGGTGTAACTTGATAATCTAATATATTTTTATAAATGATCTGATGCCAAGTTATTAAAGTCGTATAATCCGTCATATAATAAACGGGACGATTTATTGAATTGAAAAGCATGCTGTAAGCTAAGCCTGATTTTTCCGTCACAGCCTGATTAAGAGCGAAACCATTAGTCACTGAAAATGAATGCAGCTTATCTAAATATTCTCCGTCATTTATTAAAGTCAGTGAAAATGTCGTATTTATCGGAATATTAAAATTGTAGGCTTGAAAAATGCCTGCACCTTTAGATGCATTAGCAAATAATTCTAATTTGGGATTAAACGCCCAATATTTATAGTCAGCGACACTTTCAAATCCTAAAGAATGTGACACCATAAGTGGATCTTGCAATTCAATACGCGGCTGAAAAGTTGTTTTAACTCGGCCTAATTTTCTAAAAAATCCTAATGTTGCCCCGTAGTTCTGGTCACGTGTTTTACGACGTAAATAACCCCGTTCAGCTTTTCTCTTCTCATCAGCTTCATCATAGGTTGTAAACTTAAGTTGAAAATACTGTTCTAGATTTTGAAATCGAGGTCTGATGCTTAAACTTGTAACGTTAGAAAAGTTTTCCCCTTCTGTGGAAGTCGAAGTATTTTCAACTTTAAAACTAGATTGATTTTTTTCCTTTGTAATTTTTTTTCCAACAAAAAATAAATCTATACCCTCAGTCAAACTATCAAACCAATTAGAAACGTCGATATTAGTTTGAATAAACTCTTGTTCTGTTGTTTTTTCTTTTGATGGCTGCACTGGTAAGCTTTGAATCTGAGAATCATCTAAGATATAAGGGTCATCCACTTGCTGTGCATGAGCTGTTGTCGAAAGTGTGATTAGGATTAAACCTACTACTAAATATATTCTCAAAATTGAATTCCTACCTGAAAATAAAAATATTGTACTTTAAGTTGATCAAAAGTAATCTTTTTTTATGTTTTCCATCAAAAAAATCATTTTTTTTTCTATTTTAAATCTTATTACCACTTATAGCTGGTCTTATACGCCCAGTGAGGGCTCAGTTTCATTTTTGGTAAGCCCTCTGATTATGCAAACACAATTTCAACCGGATTCTGATCAAATTAAAAACCCCTACTTTGGTGGTTTAAGTCTTATCGCGCAAGGCGACCTTAATGATTATGGAGCACTTGAAATCGGGTTATTCCATTTTGACAAACTGTATTACACCAAAAGTGGTGGTTTAGAACTGACCGAAAAAACAGAGCTCGTGCATGTCACATTAGGCTATCGCTATTGGATGGGAACAATTTTTTCTTTATCACTGGCTTTTTCAAGTGCCTATTCGCTTGGAGATCCACAAGTTATTACAAGTCAGTTCCCTGCTGGACAAGAAATTAAAACCTCTGCCAATGACACCACTGAATACGGATTCGACTTATCACTACAAACTGAGCTTTGGACGAACACTCAGCATTCTATTATCGCTGACACACGATACTTTCATTCGGTGACCCCAAAAGATTCAGCTGAAAAAGCCAATCACTATTTAATTCAAATTGGTTATAAAAAATTATTTCAATCTAAAAAATAGGATTTTCTGTGATTATTTCGGCCGAAGGTTTAAGTAAAAATTTTGATCAGTTCACCGCCTTGAAAAATTTAAATATTCAAGTGAACAAAGGTGAATGTTTTGGACTGCTTGGCCCTAACGGTGCTGGCAAATCAACCTTCATCGGAATGACATATGGAGCTATTTTAAAAAGTGCAGGTCAGCTTGAAGTTTTTGGCTTTAATCCAGAATTAAATTCATATGATATCAAAAAAAGATTAGGCGTAGTGACGCAAGAAAATGCTTTAGATGAAAGTTTGACTGTCTTTGAAAATATGATGATTTATTGCGCTTTCATTGGCGTAGCAAAAGTAGAACGACAAAATCGCATAGATGAATTGTTAGAATATATGAATTTGTCTCACAAAAAACATGCATCCATTCAAACTCTATCAGGGGGCATGAAACGACGACTTGTTTTTGTCAGAGCACTTCTTGGAAAACCAGAGCTTCTGATTCTTGATGAGCCTACAACTGGGCTAGATCCTGCTATTCGCCATTTGCTATGGGGTAAAGTCAAAGAGCTTCATCAAGCAGGTACAACAATTTTATTAACAACGCATTACATGCACGAAGCTGAAGTTCTCTGTGACCGTCTGGTCATTATGAATAAAGGGGAAGTTGTTGCTGAGGGCAGTCCGAAAAATTTAATTCAGCAGCATGCGCCAGGCTATGTTAGAATTTTCGACTATAAAGATAAAGAGCAGTTACAAAAAATTTTACAGTCAGATAAAAATCTTATTTTTTATGAAGATAATTCAGGATTGTATCTGCGTGGATCGACTTTATCTGATTTAACCGTTGTGCATTCTAATTATAATTTAACACCGCTACAGATTAGGCCTTCAAATCTAGAAGACGTATTTTTAAAATTGACTGGTCAGGAGATCTCGTTAGATGCGTAATTCTCAGATATTTAATTCAAGACTGCTAAATACGATGAAGATGTTTTTTCATATCACACATCGTAATTGGACAGTTTATAAAAAAGATCTTGTCGCCAATATTTCACCGACGATTGCAGACCCAGCTTTAATTTTAGTTTCTTTAGGATTAGGTTTAGGGTCATATTTAACAAATGTTGAGGGCATGACTTACATGCAATTTTTGGCACCAGGCTTAACTGTGGCTACAGCTTTATTCACTTCATTTTTTGAGAGCAGTTATGGATTTTATGTGCGTATGACTTTTGAAAATGTATTTAAAGCTATGTTAACCACACCTATCGGCGTTAAAGAAATCGTTTTCGGTGAATTAATTTGGGTAGCTATCAAAGGAGCTGTCATGGCTGTTGGTGTGGCCATTGTGTTGGCTTTATTTGGATTAATGAAAAATCCTTTTTTAATTCCATTTATTGCCATTGTCGGTGCATTAGTCGCTTTACCATGTGGAGCGATCGGATTACTTTCGACAGCTTGGGTTCGCAATATGAATCAATTTCAATCTGTGTATTCTTTTGTTATAGCCCCGTTATATTTTTTATCTGGAATCTTTTTCCCGATTGAACAAATGAATGTTTTTGTGAAGACTATGGCTTTTTTTTTTCCACTTATACACGGGGTAAGAATCGCCCAGGCTTTTTTCTGGGAACGAGAAATCTTAGAAACTTTGGCCATTCACGGCGGAATACTTTGCGTACAAAGTATTATTCTTTGCACGCTAGCTTATTCACAAATACGTAAAAAACTAATTAATTAATTATACTTTTTTAAATAGTGGAGAATATAAATTCCAATACGCCTGCGCTGCTAAAATATGTAAAGAAGTCATCACTAACGGCATAATTAGGTTTTGAATTCCAGGTGTTAAGAACCCATGAAACAACAAAATTTGTAAAGTGATCGGTGCTAATATAACTAATGCCAAAGGCGCAGCAAAACCAGTTAATAAAAGTAATCCAGCGATAACCTCAGTGCCTTTAAGCACGGGCAAAAAGTAACTGGCTGACATCATACCGCCCATAAATGTTTGAGCAGCTTGTGGCATATCTGGCGGTGTCGGAATAAAATTTAAAAATCCATTTAATCCAAACACAAAATATAAAAGTCCTAGTAATAGTCTTGATCCAAAGTAAACTTTTGTTTTCATAGATTGTCTCCCCTTAGTTGTTGTTTAAATTATGCTAAAAAGTCTTAGCATCAATAACGAAACGATATTTTACTTGAGATTTTACAGTGCGATCATAAGCTTCATTAATTTGATTCACTGAAATCAATTCAATATCAGAAAAAACTTTTTTAGCTGCACAGAAGTTTAACATTTCTTGTGTTTCTTTAATTCCACCAATTAAAGATCCTGTTAACCTTTTGCGACCACCGATGAAGGCAAAAGCTGGTAGTTCGTAGTTTGAAGGTGGCACGCCCAATAAAACCATTGTTTTATCTTTTTTTAATGAACCAAGATAGATCGTTAAGTCATGATTAGCCGAAATAGTATCAATGATTAAATCAAAATAATTTTTAAATTTTTCGAAATTTTTTAAATCTTTTGAATAGACAAAATTTTTCGCACCCAGTTTTTTTGCGTCTTTTTCTTTATCAACGGATGTGCTAAATACAGTGACTTCTGCACCCATGGCTTTAGCTAGCTTAATCGCCATATGTCCTAACCCGCCCAGACCTACAACGCCAACTTTGTGGCCTTTTTTTACACCATGT
The DNA here is from genome assembly GCA_043747495.1 of Bdellovibrio sp. Taxonomy (GTDB): domain Bacteria; phylum Bdellovibrionota; class Bdellovibrionia; order Bdellovibrionales; family Bdellovibrionaceae; genus Pseudobdellovibrio. Next base: position 1,831 of record JAYTPA010000096.1, on the reverse strand, counting down.
TTTTTCAACGGTGAGTAAGTTGTAATACCCGCACACAACAACGGCGCAACTTTGGCTAATGGAAGATTTTTTTTCAGCTTCAAAACATATTGATCTTTAACAGTAATATGAGTGGCATACCCGCCCAATGTGTGTTGATCGCTATTTTTTTCTAAGCTGTTATATGTATAAACAGTTCCTTTTTCACAAAATTGTTCTTCATTGTCCTTACAGTTAGAACATTTTCCGCATGAGTCAACAAAACAGCCCACACCAACTGGTTCACCAATCTTAAATTTCTTAACTTTTTTTCCGACTTGAATAACGTGGCCCACGATTTCATGTCCTGGCACACAAGGGTATTTCGGAACGCCCCATTCACCACGTGCAGTATGTATGTCAGAATGACATATGCCACAGTAGTCAATTTTAATGACTACATCATCTGGTCTTGGATCACGACGTGTGATATTTAAAATTTTCATTTCAGACTTAGAATTTTCGACACCGAAAGCTTTTATGTTCATCATGTCTAAATTGTAGATTCTTTTATAATTTTGACAACTAATATATGAGCCTGCTTGAGCAAATAATTTAAGTCTTAGGTTTTTTTTTTCGTTTCTTGAACTGTTTAATTTGTGCCTCTTCATGAGCAATCATATCAGCTAATAAAACAGCATCAGGTATTGTTTCTGGACCTTCTAGATGCTGTTCATGAACTTTAAGTCGTGGAATCTTTGTTTGAATAAATTCTTCTATGAGTGCTAATTTTTCATTTTCTTCCGGAGCATAAAACGACAGAGCTTCACCTTTAGCGAAACCACGCCCAGTACGACCTACACGGTGAACATAATTTTCTGGTTCATCTGGTAAATCATAATTTATCACATGGGTTACAGCTGGTAAGTCGATACCTCGTGCTGTCACATCAGTCGCAATCAGCCATCCCACTTTTTTATTTCTAAATTTAGCTAAGTTTTTTTCACGTTCTGCTTGTTCCATTCCACCATGAATGCATGAAAATTCGATTTCATTTTTAGTAAGATGATCTGAAACTCGTTGTGCACGGACTTGGGTGCGAACAAAAATAATACATTTAGCTTCTGGTTTTTCTTTAATAAAATTAATCAGCAAATGTCTTTTTTGATCCATTTCAACTTTAACAACAAAATGAGTGATGTTTTTATTCACCATTTTTTCCGGGGAAACCTGAATTCTTAAAGCAGTCGATTTAATTTGTGAATAGGCTAACTTTTTAATTTTAGGATTTATTGTCGCAGAAAAGAATAAAGTTTGATGATGTTGTTTTAATTTTCTTTTAACGCTTTCGATATCATCAATGAATCCTAAATCAAGCATATGATCGGCTTCATCTAAAACCAATACACTGACTTTACTGATATCAAGATGTTCCTGACTGATCAAATCAAACATCCGACCAGGTGTTGCAATCAGAACATCGATGCCACCTGATAATTGATCGATTTGAGGATCTTGTTCGACTCCGCCGTATATAGCATAACATGAAACCTTAGTGTGATTGGTGAGTTTAGCGAACACCATTCCGATTTGCTGAACTAGTTCACGAGTCGGTGCTAAAACTAAACATTTAACGCCATTACTGCGCTTGCTGGTTTTATATTGATGTATGTGATTAATAATCGGTATCGCGAAAGCTGCTGTTTTACCGCTGCCTGTTTGAGCTATTGCTAAAACGTCTTCACCGTTCATGATTGCTGGAATAGCTTTGTACTGAATATCAGTTGTCCTGAAATATCCATTCTTGATCAAATTGTCTTTGATTTCTTCAGCTATAGCAAATTTATCGAATTTCATAGCCTATCTTGTAATT
>JAYTPA010000095.1:0-1796 GCA_043747495.1 Bdellovibrio sp. | reverse complement strand
CAAGGAGTGCAATTTCAGTTGGCTGAAATGCGCATTGAATTAGAAGCTTCAAGATTAATGGTTTACAATGCCGCAAGACTAAAAGATGCAGGGCTCGATTTTATTGCCTCAGCTGCCATGGCTAAATATTATTCTTCAAAAATGGCCGAGAAAATCACATCAATGGCGATTGATTTATTTGGTGGTAATGGATTTACTAAAGAATACCCTGTCGAAAAATTTTGGAGAGATGCTAAAATCGGTCAAATTTATGAAGGCACTTCAAATATGCAATTACAAACCATTGCAAAAATTGAACTTGATAAATAATTAATGTCACAACTTGCCGTCATTACAGGTGCTAGTTCTGGTATTGGTCAAGCCACAGCTTACAAATTTGCAAGTTGTGGTTTTGATTTACTATTAATCGGCAGATCTGCTGAAAAATTAAAAACAACTTTTAATCAATGTCAGACTTTAAATCCAAAAATTAAAATTCATATGCTGTCGTTAGATTTTAAAAAATTTGATGTCTCGGCTATCACGCAGGCTCTTGTTAATTTTAAATCAGAACCAACAGTGCTGGTAAATAATGCGGGTATGTATTCAGTGAATACGTTTGTAAATACAACTGACTGGCACGAAATGTTTGAAGTGAATTTTTTTAGTGCGGTTAAATTGACTCAAGCTTTATGGCCTATTTTTGAAAAAAATAAAGAAGGCAGTGTTATCAATATTTCTTCAACACTGGGGCTCAAACCCACTTCGACGACGTCTTCTTATTCGGCCTCCAAGGCTGCAATGATTAATTGGACAGTTAGTTTAGCTCAAGAAGGTGGAGTCCACAATATTCGCGCTAATTGCATTTGCCCAGGCATAGTGGATACACCGATTCATCCATTTCATAGTCGACCAACTGATGAAAAAAATAAAATCACAGACAATTTAGCAAAACTGCAATTACTGAAAACAATTGGTGAAGCTAATGACATCGCTGAAAGTATTTATTTTTTAGCCAGTGATTTATCAAAATGGACGACTGGAATTATTTTAAACGTTGATGGTGGAATCAATGTCAAATAGTGATGACACCAAAACTGAAAAATTACGCCTTTCAAAATTAATGTCAGAACGTGGAATTTGTTCGCGACGCGAAGCTGATGCTTACATTGCAAAAGGATATGTCAGTGTTGACGGTGTCGTTGTTACTGAAATGGGTTTTAAAGTCCTACCTGATGTTAAGATCTCTCTTTCGAATCAAGCAATGACTCAACAGAATAATTTAATAACTATTATGTTAAACAAACCCATCGGTTATGTTTCGGCACAGCCAGAGCCGCAATACACCCCGGCGATTAGGCTTATTACTGATGAAAATCAATGGGCAGAAGACAATCAAAGATTAAAAATGGGTGATTTAAAAAATATCGCTGTGACTGGAAGGCTTGATATCGATTCTCAGGGGATATTATTATTTACCCAAGATGGCCGCTTAGCTAAAAAAGTTATTGGTGAAAATACTGAAATTGAAAAAGAATATATTGTGCGCGTGCAGTACTTAGGAAGTGAAAGAAAACTTCCACCAGAGAAATTAAAACTTCTTAATCACGGTTTAGAACTTGAAGGGCAAAAATTAAAGCCCGCTGAAGTTTCATGGATTAATGATGACCAATTAAAATTTGTTTTACGTGAAGGTAAAAAACGCCAGATCAGAAGAATGTGTGAATTGGTTCATTTAAAAGTCACAGGGCTAAAACGTGTAAGGCTTGGCAATTTAAAATTAGGCCACCTTCCCGAAGGTCAGTGGCGCTTTGTAA
>JAYTPA010000094.1:0-14395 GCA_043747495.1 Bdellovibrio sp. | reverse complement strand
GAATCCATTAACCGTTCTTCAACTTGTTGGTTGTCACGGAACATACCCGCTTGACGAATTAAATGATCGACCAGTGTTGTTTTACCGTGATCGACGTGGGCAATAATAGCGATGTTTCTAATTTTCTTTGGATCTTGAACCATTTTTTTTTCCTTCTTTGTTTTTTATAAAAAACTAATATTAAAATTACTAACCGTGTCCACCCATAAGAAAATCTTCGTGAGATGTATCAGCTTGGTCTATGTCAGAGATTGATCGAAAGAAGCTTAGCGCACAAGACAAGACTTCGTCATTATTCTTCAGCTGAAATATGTCTTTTCTAAACTGAGCCGCACCGGGATAACCCGTCGAGAACCAAGAAGCGAACTTTTTAAGCTGGATATTAAGAATGTGTTCGCTGCAGTTTTTTTGAAAAGCTAAGTGCAAATCAGTGAAAATACTATGGTAGTTTCTCTTTAAATCCATTCTGATGGGCTCATTTTTCCACAAGCTTAAAGCGTCAGCAAAAATCAGAGGGTTTTTCAAGGCTCCACGCCCTATCAATACCCCGTCGCAACCTGATTCTTTTAATCTTGAGACTGCTTTTTGTGCAGTTAAAATATCACCATTACCAAGAATAGGTATCTTTGATTTTGCCTTAATATCTGTAATAAATTCCCAATCAGCTAGACCTGAATACCCTTGAGCCCGCGTCCGACCATGAATAGCGACCCAAGTGATTCCTTCATCATAGGCTAATTGGCAAACATCCAATGCGTTTCTTTGGGTTTGATCCCAACCTGTGCGGATTTTTATTGTGATTGGAATCTTCACGGATTTTACACAAGAGGATAAAACTTTTTTCATCAGATCAAGATCTTTCAACATCGCTGATCCTGCACCCTTTTTAACAACTTTAGGAACAGGACACCCAAAATTTAAATCCACAAAATCCGCACCGTGGGCTTCTGCCACTTGAGCAGCACGACCTAAAAGTTCTGGATCTTCACCGAATAGCTGAATGCCGATTGGTCTTTGTGACTCATCGTAACTCATTAAAGCCATAGTTCTTTCAGATTTATATTCAATGCCAGCAGCAGAAATTAATTCTGTTACAACAACGCTAGCATCTAATTTTCGCATAAATGTGCGAAATGCATGATCAGTGATTCCTGCCATAGGTGCCAACACAAATGGATTCTTCTTAAGAGCATCAAGTGGGTGGATTTTTTGGTGGATATCATTTGATTGCGCAGACATTCAGGCTTTATGCCAAAGCCTGAATCAGGGGTCAAGTTTATAACCAAGTTAAACGATTTTCCGTCTGTCTAGGGGCCTTTGGTGGATTGTGATCTGGATACCCAATAGCAATTGCACAAAGTAATTCAAGCTGACCGTTTTGGTATTCAGGTAATTTTTTTATTCCTAAAAATTCGTCCACTTCGTCTTTAATTTCTAAAGGAGCACCCATAGTGCAACAGCCCAATCCCTCTACCTGGCAGGCCAAATTAATATTCTGCACAGCCATATAAACACTACCAATACTTGTATGATATCTTTCTTCTGGGGAATTTTGCGAATAGGCAAAAACAACAACAGGTGCATTGCCTAATGTGTAAAAAAATCTTTCAGTAAATTGATACAGCGAGGGTTTTAAATTTTTTTGTAAAATGTCTTTTAGCCCAAGCCATGTTTTTTGTGAATATTTTAAATATTCGTTTTTTTTATCGCCTTGAATAACAAAAAAATGCCAATTTTGTCGATTTTTTCCGGATGGAGCATGGAAAGCTGCTTCATTAAAAATGCGTTCAAGAATTTCACGTGGTACAGCTTGGTTCTTAAACTGACGAATAGATTTGCGACTTTGGACGAGTTCATAAAATTCTGTTTTCGTCATTTGACCCTCACAATGTATTGCCTCAATATATTACTTATATGGTCATGCTATGGTAACTGTGAACAACACAACTGACAAGAAAACTTCAACTGTTTTAACAGTCGTCATTGTTTTGCTTTGTTTGTTATTCGCTGTTTTATCATCATTAACAAGTGTTCGCCAAATGTTGAGCTCAAGCAAAAGCGAACGAACAGTCTTAGCTAAAGTTTTTGCGCAATATGCTCAGAAAAATTTTGTGATTATTAAAGTAAAAACTGAATCTGGTCTAGACCTAGAGGTCTATGAAAAAGAATCTGAAAATAATCAACAAAAATTAAAACAAAAGTTTTCCTTAAATGATGATAATGATGCCTATTTGATGGTTAAAAATGATTCAATCAATTTAGGATTATTCGATGTGAATAAAGACGGACAACTTGATATTATTTGCCCTTCGGTTGATCGGTTAGGAAATTCTAGATTGAATATATTTGAATATTCAAAAGAGCTTAACCAGTTTATTCCAGTCACTGATCAAAGCTCTAGCTCGATTAATTAGATTATTTTTCTAATACTACATCAATAAAGGTCGAATAGGTTGGTCTAACCCGTGCAATAACTATTCTTGGTTTTAGACCTGGTAAATTAATTCTTAGTTTAATTGGAAAACCATTTTCTTTCCATTTTTCATAATCACCTGTGTTTTTAGGGCTAGGTATTCTGGGTTGTACAATTCCTGTTATATGAAATCGCAATGGATTAAGGGTTTGATCGTAAAAAACATAGGGCTCGATTTGTTTCTTTTCGCTGCTATAAGCAGACGTTGTTGTCGCTGAATACAATTCATTACCACGACCTAAATAAATATCATAGGGTATGTTTGAAACATCACGGGTAATGTGACCCGAACGGATTAAACTCAGTGGTTCTTTTTCGTAACTAATATCTAAAGCTTGTAAAAAACCAGTGCTGTCTTTCTGAAGTTTTTTATCCAGTTTGTAATCCAGTGGCAGTCTTAAATTTATATCCAAAGCAAAACCCTGTAATGGTTTTATATTATTTAAAGAATTTTGGACGGTTTTTGAATTACCTAAATCTAATTCAGCCATTAATCGTTTATATTTGGACTGATCACATTGGCTGTTTTCATTTTCACAATTCAGTAAATGTTTAATTACAAATTTGTAAGTCGGATGGTCACATAGATTAGGCACCATGCAAAATTTAGGAATTTCGACAACGTCATAAAAATCATTAATGTTTGGACTGGCATGAACTGCACGAACTAATAAAAATGGAACATCAGTGCTCTGCATATATTTTGTTTGCTGAAAAGACTTAAATTCAAGGACCTCATCTACCTGATAATTTGTATTTAAAGCTTCGCCGTAAATAAAATCTAAACGTGCGCTTGGTATAATAACTGCTGTGTCAGATTCGTAATGTTCACCACCAAATCCTATCGTTTTTAAAAAGTTAGTCGATACTTGCATCCAGAATTTCTTAATACTTGAATCAATTTTTGCAGCGGCTTGAGGACTAATTTTATCAGGAACAATCCCCGCAATATTCAAGAATCTAGCTTTAATAAATTTGTCGGAATCTTGATTTTTATCAATGCCGATTGCACGTCTTCGAAATTTAAAGATAGTATTACTTGAAAAAGACATTTCTTTTAATTCTGTAAATCCGAACGGTAATTGCTTGCCAATCCAATTGACGACATCATTATCAGACTGTGATCCAGCTGCTAGTTTTGATCCCCAAAAAGGTGATCCCAAACTAACTATACCATCTATTTGGCGTGCATATTGGGCTAATTGTGTTTCTGAAAAAGTCAGATCATCTTTTGTTGATTTAGCTAATAAACTATCTAAATACCAAATAATAGAAACTAAACCGCCCTGGGAATGTGTAATGAGTGAAATTTTATCTTCAGGAATTAAACCCCCATTTTTAACAAAGAAATTGTCAATGGCAATCGATAGATTTTTCGCAAAATCATAAGTTGATAATTTCTTATCTCCAGTTTGATAATTAAATTTTACGACCTGAAGATTATACTGAGGTTGAACATCTTTCATTTGTTCGACAAGGGCTTCCGACATATAACCAAATGTTTTTGAACTTCCACCAATTCCGTGGACTGTAATAATTAAATGAATGGGCGTTCGAAAGCTGGCTTGCTGATTAGGCTCTCGCTGTGCAAGCTTAGAATTATGACTGCAAGACAGTCCAAGAAGAAGACCTGAAAAAATGAAAAGTAAAATATATAATCTCACTTATTTAACTCCTGTTTTTTATTAAGATCTCTCCATGATTTTCCTTGGCGCGCTTTCGGATTCATTTGAAAAACTTTTACCGCCGCATTGTGGGCCACAAGGCTTTCAGAAAATCGATGAGTTCCATCGTTTTGGCTGACAAAATATAAATACTTGGATTTAGCCGGATTTAACGCTGCTTTAAGTGCTTCGCGACCAGGATTTGCAATGGGCGTTGGTGGTAAACCATTCATGGTGTAGGTATTATGTCTTGTTGGTGTTCTTAAATCAGCGCGGGTAATGTTATTGGGCATGAATCCATTTTTTAGCGCTACGCCGTAGAGAACTGTCGGATCAGTCTGTAATCTCATTCGCTGATTTAATCTATTATGAAACACTGATGACACCAAATTCCGTTCATGAGGGGCGCCTGTTTCTTTTTCGACAATACTAGCGAAAGTAACAACTTGATTCTGATTCCACATCCGATGTGGATAATTCTGTTGAAACAGCTTCAAATCAATTTCTAGATCAGTCCAAACAGTTTGAAATCGTCTAACCATCTGAGTAATTATTGTTTTTGTGGATTCAAATTTTGTAAATTTATAAGTTTCAGGAAACATATAGCCTTCAAGGCTTTCAAGATCTTTTCCCATGAGGCTTTTAATAAATTCTTTATCTTTGAGCAAAGCTAATACATCTTCACGTGTCCCAAAACCATTTTTGGAAATAATTTCTGCCACATCGAACATATTTACACCTTCAGGAAAAGTCAGACTTTTCGTTACGCTTTTTCCTGATGTAATCACGACTAATATTTCTTGCGGGGTCATATTTGCATTCAGCGCGTATTCTCCCATTTTTAATCGTGGGTTTTGGCCCGTGTATTTGGCATACAACTGAAAAAACTGAGCATTTTTAATCAGCTTTTGGGCTTCTAAATTTTTTGATACAGCTGTCATTGATTGGCCAGGCATAACATCAAACAAAACCTCAGTCGTGTCATCGCTGTATCCCTGTCCTAAAAACTGATAACTAAAAAATAAACCACTAACCACAACTGTGATGCTGAAAATTATAATTGCGGTTAAACTCATTTTTACTTTTTTATTCAAGCGTAACCCCAGGAAGTAATTTGGTTTTATCTAATGTCGTGTAATCTTCAAGGCTAGCTACTGGAACTGTACAGTATTGAACTGCGAAATGAGCTGATGGGCGATCGTTTCCAGATTTACCCATACCCCCAAACGGTAAACGTGAACTAGCTCCGTTTGTTGTTCGATTTAAATTTAATAAACCCACACGCGCTTTTAATAAAGCTTCTTGATAGAGATCCTTATTTTTTGTGAATAATGCCATCACTAATCCGTAACCTGTCGAATTCACCATTTTTAATGTTTGTTCAAAATCACTGGATCTATAAATTGCTACATTTGGTCCAAAGATTTCTGTCTTTTGATAGATTGATTTTTCATCGTATTGTTTAACTAAGTGAATACTTGGTGTGACGTAGTGACCTTTATGTTCAAGGTCCAACGTTTTACCACGCATCATGCTTTCACAGTGATCACGATTAGCCATTTCTTGAAAACGAACGTATTTATCAACGGCTTGTGCATTTATTAAGGGCCCCATAAACGGATTTTTTGACCAATGGCCAATCGTTAGTTTTTTGGCGGCTTGATAAAATTTTTCAGTAAATTGATCAGCAATTTTATCATGTAAAATAACCCGTGATGTTCCTGAACATCTTTGCCCTGTAGACATGTAAGCACCGACTAGGGTTTCATAAACAGCTTTTTCTAAATCAGCATCATCCCAAATCACAGTGGCGTTTTTGCCACCCATTTCTAAAGCTAGAATTTTCCAGTACTGGTTCAGAGTTTCTTGTTTGATTTTCAAACCCACTTCATAAGAGCCTGTGAATAAAACGCCATCAACTGATTCATGAGACACAAGTTTACGGCCGGTTTCACCTTCACCGTGCACAAGATTAAAAACTCCTGGTGGCAATTGAGCTTTTTCAATTATTTCAGCATACAATTGCGCCACATACGGAGTTTGTTCAGAGGGTTTATATACTATTGTATTTCCTGTTACCAAAGCTGGAATAATGTGTCCGTTTGGAAGATGAGCCGGAAAATTAAATGGTCCGATAACTGACATGACTCCGCGGGGTTTGTAACGAATAAAACCATTTACAGAGGGTAATGCATTATCAATTTTTTCTTCTTGAACCATTTTTAACGATTCATTAATTGTCACATCAATTTTAGCTGATAAAGCTTTGGCTTCTGTAGTCGCGTCCCATAAGGCTTTACCCGTATCACGGGAAATGGCTTCGGCCATTTCTTTTTCATGACTGATAAATAATTCTTTTAATTTTAATATCTGTTTAATTCTTTCAGCTTGCGAAAGTTTCGCCCAGCTAGGATAAGCAAGCCTTGCTGATTCCACAGCTGTATCCACATGGTCTAATTTATAATTCACTGTCATCAGTTGGTCTGATAAATCTGCTGGGCTTACATCCGCAAACTGACCATCGGGCTTTGTAGGCAAAACAAACTGCCCGTTGATAAAATCACCTAGAAACTGAATTTTTTTAAAGTCTGCCATTTAATTTTTCTTTCCGTATTCAAAAGGAGAAATGAAAACTTCTTGTTTAATATCTAATTTTAAAATTTCACGTGTTTTTTGTGGAACTATCAGTTGACCATCAATAATTTCATACGCTGATTGAAAGCATTTAAAATACTGTTCACCAAAGCCAATTAAACCCTGTTTTTTAAACATTGTTTCTTTAGTGTCAGCAATTTTTATCTTTTGTCCGCGTTTGATTGGCAAAATATTTTCTGTTTTACATCCGTAATGAGGACCGCCATCAAACGGATCAACTTCATCTAAATAACTAAATCCAATACTTTCCAATAAATGCTGCGCTGGTTTTGTGGCTGTTCCCACACGACCTAAAACTAAACGAGCTTTTGAATCTAATAAGCTTAAATAGATATCTTCTTCTGGAAAAAGTGATTCAATAAATTCTTTATTCACTTGTGATAAAGCATCAGCTTCTTGATAGGGAAGACCTGTAAATCGGCGTCCCAAAGCTTCCCAAAATTCACTACGACCTTCTTCAGTCAGTGGCGGAGACAATTCACAAAGAACTCTGTTTTCAAAACGATCACGGTGTAAGCCCATATATAGAAATCGACCTAGAGAAATCTGCTTACCTAATCGTTCAGGTCTACGACGATATTCTTTATCAATTAATAAACCGCCGATTTCTGTCGGTCCGTCGTTATCTAATTGAAAACGTAAAACTTGATGAATAAAACCAATTCCTAAATCCTGAGAAAAATGATCACGCTTTAATATTTTAAAATAGCAATGGGGAACATCATCATTACCATGTTTCGCAATGATCAAAGAACTTCCGACAATGCACTGCTCTTCGGTGTCTTCTAAAACGAACACATATTCAGATTTATCTTTCGGTAATTGTCCCGCAAACGAAGCTTCACTTTGAGCAATTTTTTCAGCGATGATTTTTTTATCACCGGGCAGGTTAAGTAAGTTAAACTGCTTGGCCAAATCTGTTAATTGATGAAGGTCTTTTTTATCGACGGAACGGACTATGAAACTCATATACAAAACCTTTCAATCATACTTTTATAAAAAGAAGACATTTTTTCAAGATCTGACATGTCGACATGTTCGTTAGCTGTATGAACGTTACCTTCACGCAGGCCTGCACCTAAACAAATACATTCGATTCCAACGCGTGAAAAAAGACTAGCTTCGTTTGTCGATGCTAAACTCACACATTGACTTTCGATTCCGATTTTTTCAAATTCGCTAAGAGCTGCTTTAATCAAAACAGAATTCTCAATAGTTCGAAAAGGCCTTTTATAGTCTTGTAATCTAAATTCGGCACCAATATTTTGGCAGGCACGAGATATATCCTGCATCCATTCTTCGTAATGTTCTTGGGTCACGTTTGGTAAAATCCGACAAGTCCCGCCAATTAAAATATGATCATCAAAAGTTCTGACGATACCAACAGTGATTGTTGAATGATCTGGTTGAAATTCAATATCTTTTGTTTGGCTCATTTTAAATTGGACAGCATTCATCATTTCAAAAAGGCGGTTTAATTTTCGGATCACTGGATCTTTAAAAGACGTTGTCACATCTAATTCAACCATCGCTTGATTAGGAATCATATTAAAGCGTGTACCTGCATCCACATCAACTATCACAATATTATCGGGCATCTTTGAAATGTATTCTAATAGTTTTATGGCAGCACTTTCACCTAAATGCGGTGTTGAAGAATGTGCTGATTTTCCAGAAAAAATTTTTGTTTGGGTCGAAGTCGATTCAGAAAGCGATTTTTGCTTTTTGTATTCGATTTCTTCAACAGATAATGGAATTCTAATTTCAACAGTGGCAAAACCTTTTGCTGAATTAATAATTTGCATATTTGAGGGTTCGCCAATAAGGGCGTATTTCGCATTGATTTTATTTTTGCGAATCAATTTTAAAGCCCCTTGCATTCCCGTTTCTTCACCGAATGTTCCAACCAGGACTGGCTTTAACACATTCATTTTTTGATTTTTTAAATCAATTAAGGCCTTTAATTTACATAAAAAATCTAATTTAACTTCAGCGGCACCGATTCCATATATTTTTTGATTTTCGATAACTGCATCAAATGGATTAAAATTATTTTTTTTCCATAGTGCAAAATTACCTGGATCAACTGTATCTAAGTGGGCTTGCAGTAAAAATTCTTGTTGGCCAGGTTGGTAAGTTTCTAAACGAATAATAATATTTGATTGAAGCACGCCATTTTGAATTTCATTCTGAGTTTCAACATTCAGCCCATAGGATAGCGCAAGCTCGGCTAAGTAACTCGTGAGCTCAACAGTTGTGCTTTGAGGAGTGCTGTCAATCGAGATCACTTTTCGACAAGCACTGACAAAGTCAGAATTAAAATCAAAATCTTTCGCGTTCAAAAAATTATAACCCCTCTAAAACAGTTTTTTCAATAATTCTTAAAGCCACATCAATGTCATTGTTTTCAATTATTGCTGGAACTAAAAAGCGGATTCTGACAGGTTCTTTGCCACAACTAAAAGCAATCAAACCATTATTAAATAATTTTCTAATAAAAGTTTCGATCTGTTCTTTTTTGCCGTCAAAAGGTGTGAATGCGATCATTAAACCAAGTCCGCCAGCGTCCTGTAATAGACCTTTGCAAGTTGTGTTGTTTAACTGATTTATTCCATCAACAAAGTATTCATGAATTTGTTGAATGCGGCCTGTAGGGCCTGTGTAGCCTTCTTCAAGCATTTCTAAAATTTCAAGTCCTGCTGACATTGAACTTGTGCCACCTGAAAAAGTTCCGGCAATCAAACCTGGTTTTGGATTGTATTCTTCAGAATATAAAGTCGCACCCAACTGTACAGTTTTGGCAATAGTCGCGATATCGATGTATTCACCAATATTCATTGTTTCATAAGCAAAAAATTCACCCGTTCTAGCGAATGTTTGAACTTCGTCAGCCCAAACTGCAATTTTGTGGTCTCTGCAAAATTCAAGCATGGGCACATAAAATTCACGCGGAACCGGAACAAATCCACCTTCACCTAACATGGGCTCAAAAACAAATGTTGAAATATTTTTTTCATGTTTTGAATAGTGTTCTTTGAAAGTTCGTAAAGCTTTTTCAATACTTTGTGGATCTTTTTTATCATAATTTGGAATTCTTAAAACTTCATTGTAATCAGGCAAGCCTTGTTTATAAGCTGCATTGTCTGTGACTTCAGCCATTAAAGTTGATCGTCCAGCAAAAGCATTTTTCATGGCCACAATCATTTTAGCCGGTGAATTTTTTTGACGCGAAATTTTTAAAGCATTTTCGTTCGCCATTGTTCCGCAAGTTGAAAACCAAACATGGCGTAGACGGCTCTTGCGACTTGCAATTTGAATCAGTTTTTCCGAAAGTTTTAGGTATTCGTTATTGGGCTGTAAATTACCCTGCATGATAATATCTGCGATCGCGCCGCGAACAGTGGCTTTCATAATACGTGGGTTAGCGTGCCCCATAATATGAATTCCAATGCCGTTGATCAAATCCATTTTAACACTGCCATCTTCAAGTTCGACATACACACCCTGGCCTGCGCCTGTGCCTATGTAGTTATGGTATAAAGGCCTGCCACGAAGAGCTGCTACTTTGTCCATTTTGTTTTTAAAATGCTGGGCTAACTGTGGATCTGATTTCTTAATCAGTTGTAATGATTTATTGTGTATTGTGACTTCATCGACTAAATCGTTGATTAGACCTTCAATAACAGGATCTTGATTAATTTTTTTACCGACTAAAAGTTCATCGCTGTTTCCAACAGTTGTTTTAACTTTTAAAATTGCATCTTTTAGAACTGATAACATTTTCAACCTCATTGAAATTTTTAGTTTTTTTCATATTTAAATAGAACTTTAAATAGAATACCTTGTTGCGACGAGCTATGACAAGGAAAGCACTTGTTCGTTAGACTTTGGCTCTATGCAGCCTGTACCAAATTACGAAATTGAATTTCAAAAAGCATTAACACTGCAGCAAGAAAAAAAATACGATGAAGCTATTGCCGTTTATCAGCAAATTCTCGACATAGGGCTAGCTGAAAATAATGCAGCGGAAGTTAAGCCTGGTTTAACAAAAGAACAGGCTTCCGATATCTACCATAATCTAAGTCTTAGTTTCAGATACAAAAAAGATGCTTTAAAAAGTTTTATTTATAACCAAAAATCAATATCTTTTAATCCCTATAAATCAGAGGCCAAAAATTTAGCCGAAGTGATCAAAAAAGATTTTCAAGTTAAAAATATCCCCCATGAAATTTCCATGACAGCCCAAGTTCAAAATCTGGGTTTAAGTTACATTCCTATCGAAGGCCTATGGATAACAGCGTTGCTGTTTATGATATTAGCAGGACGAAAAATAATTCTTTATTATTTTGATAAAAAAAGGGCCTATTTAGAAAATACACAGCTGCCTGTTTTAAATTTGAATGTGTTCATTTTTTTGTTTTTATTTGTGATTCTGGGTTTGTTAGCAGGCTTAAAAGCTTGGGACGAACTGACGCCAAAAGCACTTATTGCAACTGAAACCGTTAATCTGATGACTGCAGCTGGCCCCAATCAGGCCGTTCTGACAGATTTACCTGGCGGAAGCTTGGTTACAGTGCTTCGTACAGCTAAAATTAACAGCATAGACTACTACCAAATTAAATACTCCGGCGGTGTTTCTGGCTGGGTTGAAAAAAATCAACTTGAGCTACTTTATTTGCCCAAAGACTAACCATTTGCGCCATCAAAAGAGTCTCATTTTTTTTGACATAAAACTGAAGCTAGGTTGATATGAGCATGAGGTTTTACAGTATGAAAATATTTGTTCTTCTTTTCATCATTTCGCAATTATTTTTTGCCTGTGCCACAGCAGATCGTGATCTGAATACGGCTGAAGGTCTTTTTGATTACGCCCGTGAATTTGATGAAAACGAGCGTTATGAAATAGCCTTAACCAAATACGCCGAAGTTAAAAACAAATTTCCTTACAATAAATTAGCAACAGAATCAGAATTAGCCATCGCAGATGTTTATTACAAACGTGAATCCTATGCTGAAGCTGAAGTCTCTTATCAAAATTTCAGAGATCTTCATCCGAAACATCCTAGATCAGATTATGTTCTTTACAAAGTGGCTATGAGTTTTTACATGCAGCTGCCAGAAACTAACGATCGGGATTTAACAACTGGTAAAGATGCCATTTATCATTTTGAACAACTTGTTAAGCTGTATCCACAATCACAGTATGTTGTTGAAGCTAAAACTAAGCGTGATGAAATTGTGAATAAATTAGCTGAGAAAGAACTTTACATAGCTGACTTTTATTTTAAACAAGAAAAATACACAGCGGCCCTTCGTCGTTATGAATCGTCATTGGAAAAATATCCAGGATTAGGTTATGATCCTCGTTCACATTACGGCGCTTTTTTAAGCGCGAAAAAATTAAATGATGGTCAAAAACAAAAATATCATTCTCAGTTGTTAATTAAAAAATATCCGAATTCTAACGAAGCTCAAAAAATTAAAAGCGAGGGCCTATGAGTCAGCGCTCGTACTTGGGACAATTGCTCGATGAGGCCCGTGAAGCTTTTATCGATGGCCATTACCAAGAAGCTGAACCGTTATTAAATCAGCCGACGTTATTGAATTCAAATAATCCTGAAGTTTATCAAATGTTAGCGACGATTTACTACAATCGGGGCCAGTTCAATAAAGCCATTAAAACTTTTAAAAAAGCTTTAGAAATTGACCCACAATATAGCGATGCAGCAGTTGGATTATCTATTATTCTGAATGATTTAGGTAAATACGATGAGGCCAAGAAAGTTTTTCAGCAGGCGCAAACGATCGTCGATGAGAAAAAACAAAATCAGTTTGGCTTACAACTTGAAGAGCGTATTGCCACCAAACATATTGAAATTGCGGATATGTATCTACAAATGAAGCGCCAAGATCAGGCTTTAGAACAATATATGAAAGCGTTTCAGCTTTCGGCCAAAAAAGGCGAAATTTCTTTATTAATCGCCCAATGTTATGTTCAACAAGGACAAACAAGTAAGGCCATTAAAGAACTAAAAACTGTGATCCAAATGGATCCTAAATTGATTTTACCACGCCTTAAGTTAGGCCTAATTCTGTATAACTCACATCTTGTTGCCGAAGCCGTGGAACAATGGGAATATGTCTTACGACTGGATTCTAAAAATGTTGAAGCCCATCGATACTTGAAAATGGCGCAGACAACTGGAATCACTAACATAGATTTATAAGTATTTGATAAATGGGGACTTTAATGAAACAAATTCGCGATGAAATGACTATTTTTTTAAAAAAAGAAGAAATCGATAAATTAGTGCAAAAAGTTGCAACTCAAATTGAAAACGATTACGAAGGTCGCGAAATCATCTTTATTTGCCCACTACGTGGATCAATTCATTTTGCTGCGGACTTAATGCGTAAAATTTCATTACATCAACAAATTGATTTTGTTTACGTTCAATCCACAGAAAAAGGCGGAGCCATCCGCATGACGAAAGATATCTCTGTCAACATCACTGGTAAAGACGTGATCATCGTTGAAGAAGTCATTGATACCGCTCGTACATTAAGTTTCCTTAAAGATCGTTTGTTAGCATCTAAACCAGCTTCATTAAAAATCGTCACATTACTAGATAAGCCCGCACGTCGCGAATTACCGATTCGTGCAGATTACATAGGTAAAACAATTGAAGATCGTTATGTTGTTGGATACGGCATGGATACTGAAGAAAAAGGCCGTAACTATTCTGAAATTTACGTCTTAAAAAACTAAACGAATACTGCGTTCACAATAAACAAAGTTAAAACACAGACAATATAAAGTATAACGTATTGCTTAGGAATCATCCTTGATCCTCCTGTTGCTGAAAGTGATAAATCACTTTTTAAGTTGTTCTTCCCTGTAACAGAATAATATGACTAAGGGCCTATCGTCAAATGATAGTCTAGTTTGAAGTTTCTAAAAGTTTTTTAAGCAAAACTGCAACTTGAGGAATAGAAGCTTTTTTTTGTTTTTCGAAAACTAAACTGGTCAGTTTTTCTTTGTTAAATATTAAATTCTGCTTCAAATGCCAATTTAAAAAAAGAATACAATCTTCAACATCAGATTCTGACATTCTTGAAAGCTTTAAGTTAAAATATAATTCAATATCTGGACGATACAACTGCCCTTTTTTTCCTTTTTTCATCAAAACAATTGATGATTTCCAATGAGGAATTTGTCTTACGAAAAAATCAGCTGCAGGGTTTATAGCTTCAATCGGTAGTTTTAACTGATCAGCTATATTCATTAAATGCAGTCTTTTCTCATTAGTCATTTCATCTATAGGACAAATATCAATGTCACTAGTTACTCTGTATTCTGAATTGATCATAGCCAGAAGTGACCCGCCAATAATTAACCAATCACCTTCAAGTTCATCAACAACACGACTGATAAAATTTTGATACTGATCTGAAGTTATCACTAAGCGACCTTTGACAGTTGAGATAAGACTATGCGACGGAGTTTTATAATTTTACCAGATGACTTTTGAATATCAAAATTTAGTCTTTCAATACGTTCTTGATCTAAATAGACAAGATAGCTGGGGTAATGATCGCGGTA
>JAYTPA010000093.1:0-11832 GCA_043747495.1 Bdellovibrio sp. | reverse complement strand
ATCGGACAACCTAATTGTTGTTGCACATAATTGATATAATTCATCGCTTTCAGAGGTAGATCTTTTAGATTTTTGATTCCAGTGATGTCTGTTTTCCACCCCGGTAAAAATTCGATAACGGGCTCTAGTTGCGCAACTAATTCAGTCGACGTTGGAAACTCTGTGATTGTTTCACCATTCAGTTTATAGGCCGTGCAAACACCAACTTGATCTAAACAAGACAGGATATCTAATTTCATCATAGCAAGGCTATTAATGCCGTTTAAACGAATCGCGTATTTAAGTGCCACAAGATCTAACCAACCACATCTTCGTGGTCTTCCCGTAGTAGAACCGAACTCGTGTCCTTCTTTCTGAATTTGTGCACCGACAGTGTCTTTCAATTCTGACGGGAACGGACCGCTGCCAACGCGTGTGCAATAAGCTTTAAAAACACCCACAATTTTAGAAAGATGATGTGGGCCTAAACCAGCGCTGATTGATCCCGAACCTGCAAGCGTTGATGAACTTGTTACATACGGGTAAGTCCCGTGATGAATATCTAACAATGTGCCTTGGGCACCTTCGAAAACTAATTTTTTATTTTGCTTAATCTTCTGAGAGATAAAAAGACTGACATCATTTAAACGATACGGTCGTAAAACTTCAATCGCTGGTTGAATTTGATCGTAGATGTCTTTGGCATTTAATTCCGGAGCATCATATAAATTTTTAAGCAGAACATTTTTTTCTTTTATACCAAATTCAATTTTTTCTAATAAATTTTTTGAATCAAAAAGTTCACTCATGATTAAGGCCCTACGTGAAGCACGATCTTCGTAAGCAGGGCCGATCCCTTTACCTGTGGTTCCAATTTTACTATCAGATAAGGCCTTTTCGCGCGCTTGATCTAAAGCTTTATGATACGGTAGTAATACCGTGGCTGTGTCAGAAATCAGTAACTGCTGTGATGTCAGATCTAGGCCCGTAGCTTTTAATTTTCTGATTTCTTCAGCTAAGCCAATAATGTCAATCACCACACCTGTAGCGATCACACAGGTTTTATCCGGATGTAAAATTCCTGAAGGAATCAAATGCAAAACTGTTTTCTGACCGTTTACAACTAATGTGTGCCCGGCGTTCGATCCACCTTGGAATCTAACAACAGTGTCAGCGTACGATGCAAACACATCGACAAGTTTTCCTTTACCTTCATCACCCCATTGCGCTCCGACAACAACTACAGCTGACATATTAAGTCCCTTCAATCAATCTTTGAATGATAAACTTCCCCACTCGTTAACAAGGGGTAAAGTATTTTTAGTTAAATTATTATTTATAAAATTGAGACACAATTCACTGGCTTCTTGCGAAGCTTTTTCAAAAGCCTCATCAGTTAATGCGCCCATGTGCTGGGTTAATATCACGTTTGGATATTGTAATAACTTTGATTCGCGTGATAACGGTTCTTTGTTGAAAACATCTAACCCTGCAGCCGCTAGCCATTTATTTTCTAGTGCTAAACATAAATCGTCTTCATGAACAACAGAACCCCGTGAAGTATTCACTAAAATTAAATTTCGGTTGATATATTCAAAGTGAGAACGGTTCAGCATATTTTTTGTTTCAGCTGTTGCTGGCACATGAAAACTCATCACATCTGATTGTTTTAAAACTTCTTCATAACTTGATCGTTTTAAATTCAGTTTATTAAACACATCATCATCTTGATAAGGATCAAACACCACAACGTTCATGCCGAAAGCCTTTGCTATTTGGGCGACTTTTTGACCGATACGTCCAAGACCCACAACGCCGTAGGTTTTACCGGATAATTCAGTTCCGATAAGTCCTTCGCGGGAATTTTGGTTCCACAATCCGGCTTTAATTTGTTTGTGGGATTCATTGATATTTCTCGCTGCGGACAACACTAATCCCCAGGTTAATTCAGCAGCCGATTGGCTATTCGCATCCGGAGTATACATCACTGTGATGTTTTTTTTCTGAGTGGAGATTAAATCAATATGATCAAAACCACTGGTGCAAGTGATAATTAATTTTAGTTTTGATGCTATTGAAAGTAAATTTTCAGTGATTTGAGTTTTACTGCGGATAATTAAAATTTCAGCTGTTGCAATATGCTGATCTAGATCTGTGATTTGAAGTAATTTAACCAATTTGATTGAATTATTTTTTTGCAGATTAATCTGAGCTGTTTGTGAAAATTTTTCGGTAATAACAACTTTCATAGTTTGTTTTCCAGTAAATAATTTTCTGAAGCTGAAGTTATTTTTTGAAGATCGATATTTATTCCGAAATCATTTAAACATTGGGCTAGTCGCAGTGTTGTTTCATGAAGATCAGCATCTGTGATGTAGCCCATGTGACCAATACGAATAACTTTTCCCTTAAGCTGATCTTGCCCACCCATAACAGTGACGGCATATTTTTTTTCAAACTGTTCGCGAAATTTTGTGCTATCAATAGTTGACGGCAACTTAAGTGCTGTGACCGTAGGGCTAGGATTTTTCGAATACAATTCAAGACCTAATTCTGTAGCCATCGCATGTGTGTAGTGCATACGTCTTTGAATAGTTTTAAATAAGTGATCGTAGCCACCGGTGGATTCAATATTTGTCAGAACAAATTCGAGTGCTCTGATTAAATTAACATTTGAAGAAAAATAAGTTTCGCCTTTGGCGTTAGCTTTTTGTTCAAATCTTAAATCAAAATAAAACCGGGGTGTGGGGTTATTTTCGACGACAGCCCATGCTTTTTTAGAAAAACTAACTAGGCTAATGCCAGTGGGTAACATAATCGCTTTTTGGCTCCCTGCCACTAAACCGTCAATTGACCATTCATCCATCATGATCGGCATAGCGCCCAAAGCAGTAATTGCATCAACTAAAAATAAAGCTTTTGTTTTTTTAACAATTTGTGAAATTTCAAAAATAGGGTGAAGTGTAGCCGTGCTAGTTTCACAGGCCTGGGTCATCACGATGTCTGTGTCTGGATTTTCTTGAAGATATTTTTCTATAACGTTTGGACTAACTGCTTCGCCCCAGGTTATATTAAGTCTATGGACTTTTGCACCGTAAGCTTCAGCCATATCAGCCCAGCGTTCACCGAATTTTCCTGAGACAATCGCTAAAACTTTAGCCTGTGGCTTTAAAACATTAATTAACAACGCTTCCATGCCACCAGAACCAGTCGATGATAAAATGTAAACATTTTCCTTGGTGCAGAATAAATTTTTTAAAAGAGATAAAACATTTTTTAAAATCAGATCAAATTCTGGTGTTCGATGATGAATCATAGGACTTGCTAATTTATTTTGAACTTCGGGATGCAGTTGTACCGGGCCAGGGGCTAACAAGATGGGTCTTAATTTGGGTGTATTAACCGAAGTCGATCTATCCATTGACAACTTGTTTTCCTTTGCGGTCTTATTACACCAATGAATAGAACTTTTGTCGCAATTTTTCTTAAACTGACAGCTGCTGTCATCGTCATTTTTTCTGGCTTTAGCTGCGCTTACAAACTTAGCAGCCAAGTTGATGCGTTACCGAATCAAGTTAAGCGTGTTCATATGCCTGTATTTAACAACAAATCCACAGAACCTGGCATTGAAGTGTATTTCACAGAGTCTCTAAAGACAGAGGCCATTAAGTCAGGTTTGGTGCAGTTATCTGAAACTGAATCAGAATCTGATGCAGTTTTAACTGGTGTGATCACTGATATTGAAGTTGTTTCGGATGAGTCGGTGAATGAATCAAAAGATGACGGGCAGTCATTTTTACCGAACAGCACAGTTTTATCTAGCCAATCGCGGGTTATTGTCGCTGTGACTGTGACCTTAAAGAAAAAAAACTCTTCTGAAATTTTATGGAGCTCTGATTTTAAGCAATCGCGTGTTTATACTCCACCACAAATTACTTTGCCTGTCATAAGCACAGCAAACAATCTTTACAATTTGTCGGCTCGCAGGCAAACTCTGGAAATTCTATCGAAGGAAATGATGCAATTAGCATTTGACCGATTAGTCGATAATTTTTAACAAAGAGTTACAAATGGCAGTTGTTGATCAAAATAAATTTTATAAAGATTTGGAAAGTAAAAAACTAAATCCTTTGTATTTCATTTTTGGTGACGAGCCCTATTTAGTGAATCAATGTGTGGATCGTTTTAAATATTCTGTTTTAGACGAAAATTCATTCGATTTTAATTACAATCTTTTTTACGCCGGTGATACTGAAATTCACCATATTAAAGACGTTGTTGAAACATTACCTGCTTTTTCAAGTCATCGATTAGTGATTGTCAAAGGGGTTGATCAATTTAAAGATTCAGAATGGGCAGAAATTGAAAATTTGTTTTCAAACCCAGTCAAGTCCACTGTTTTTGTTCTATTCGCTGATAAAGTTGATAAAAGAAAAAAAGCGATTAAAACTTTGATTGAAAATGCCACATCAATTGAATTCAAAAAACCTTTTGATAATCAAGTTCCTCAGTGGATTCAGTACTTGGTGCAAAATGCCGGGCTCAAAATATCTAACGAAGCCATTCATAAATTGCACCGCTTCGTGGGGAACAATTTAACTGAATTAGATTCACAAATTCTAAAAATAAAAAACTATTTAGGTGATGAACAACGAATTGAATTACAAACAATTATTGATGTGGTTTCAAACAGTCGCGAAGAAAGCGTTTTTGATTTCACGAAAGCCATTGGCCAAAAAGATCGTGTTAAAGCCCTTGAACAGTTGGTGCAGCTTTTAGATCAAGGGCAAAATGAAGTGGGTATTGTTTCGCTTTTAGCCCGTCATATGCGTGTGCTATTAACTGTGAGAACAGGTTTAGATCAGGGTGTGGGCGGGGCTAAATTAGCAAATATGGCACAAGTTCCAGCTTATTTTATCGAAGGGTATTGTGATCAAGCAGCGCACTGGCCTGTGAAAAAAATTGAAGACGCATTAACTGTGCTTTGTGAGACTGATAAGGCCTTAAAATCATCACCAATATCGTCACATATTTGGCTTGAAAATTTAGTTTTAAAGTCTTGTCGTTTATAGACGTTTTTGAAGCCAATGTCTTATTCTTAGACACTGAGAGCTAATATATTGCTTATAAAATGGAATAGAAACTGCTGTATCTAACGATGTAGAGGTTTTTATGAAATTAAAGCACGTTGTTAGAAATCCTTATTTAGTTGTGAGTCTATTGGTGTTCACTGCTTTTAATGCGGTAGCAGTACCTAAAGCAGCACTAGTTACTGTCGCTTCTCCAAAAGCGCAAGTTGCTCCCAAACCAATAATACCTTCTTTTTTAGTCGCAAATAAGCCAGCTAGTTCTGCAGTTAGCACGGTCGTTAGCACTTTAGCTAGTGCAACGGTTAGCGGGCCTGTTGCGTTTGTTCCGCCACAAGCAATGACAACCGAATTTTTTACAGCCACTCAGCATAGCGAATTATTGAATCATCCATTACTAAATAAATTAACTCATTTGTTAAATTTAGTTGAATGGGAAGGTTTAGAAAAAAGCTGGTATTTAAGCGAAGCCAAAGTAGCTCATTTAAATGAATTAGTGATTCAAAAAAATAATAAGGCATTGGAAAAAGATGTCAAAAGAGCCGTTCAAAAAATTGCATCTGACTTCTATGGCGGTCGTGTCAGACCTGCTCAATTAATAACTCAGTATAAAGTCGCCTCTAAAAGATTACAAAGTCACAATACTTTTGATATTGAACGCTATTTAGACAATGAAATTTCAGCAGAAGAATTACTGAATGAACTTCGCCCTAAGAACAAATACTATTTAGGATTAGTGAATCAATATAAAAAATTTAAATCAGGACACGCATCAAATTATTTCCCGATGGGTCCAGAGACAATATCAGTCATTAAACCAGCCACTAAAGATGCAGCGGCAATTATGATGGTTCGATATCGATTAGAAGTCTTAGGTTATAAAAATGATATTGCTAACCCTAAGTACTCATCAGATTTAAGAAAAGCTATTTTAGCTTTCCAAGCTAATCATAGTCTTGGTGTTGATGGCACAATCGGGCCAATGGGTTGGAAAATTCTAAATTTTAATATTGATACATTACTAGCTCGGTTAATTATTAACATTGATCGCACACGTTGGTTACCAGATGATATGGGCTATGAATATATTCATGTGAATTTAGCGACTCAGAAATTAAGGTACTTCATGGGTGATGAACAACTGCTGGATTTTAATGTCGTTGCAGGTAGTGTTGAGCGTCCAACACCGATTTTATTTGATAGTCTCAGTCATTTTATTTTAAATCCGACATGGACTGTACCGCAAAGTATTTTAATTAAGGACAAATTAAAATTATTCAAAGCTAATCCAGATAAAGTTAATGATATGAATATGCGAATAGTTGATAAGAAAACTTATCTAGATGTGGATCCTTATTCTGTTAACTGGGATGAAATTAGCGAAACAAATTATCCATATCACTTCATTCAAAACCCAGGGGCTCATAATGCTTTAGGATTTATTAAGTTTCCAATGACAAATGGGTATTCAATTTACATGCATGATACAGATGCCAGATTTAAATTAAATGAGCACTTTAGGTTGTTAAGCTCTGGCTGTGTTCGGTTGAAGCAACCCTTTGAATTAGCAGAAAAATTATTAAATGATCCAGCAATTACAGCTGTGCAGTTAAAAGAAATGACAGAGCTTTTACCAGAACCCGCTATGTCACCAACACAAGTTGAAATCGGCAGAAGTGTTCCAGTTTATATTTTGTATGGAACAACTAGTTTAAATCCAGTAACAGAAGAAATGACAATATCTAATGATTATTACGGTTTAGATTTGATGACGTTTAATATTATGACTCAACCACTTTAAAAATTTAAAGTGGTTGGATGATTTAATAGACTTTTTTTAAGCTCTTTCAGAAATAGGTGTTACTTTTCTTTGGGCGCTTCCGATGTATTCTGATAAAGGACGAATAATTCTGTTATTCGCAGTTTGTTCCATAATGTGTGCTGACCAACCTGTGGTTCTAGCCATAACAAAAATCGGTGTGAAAAAATCAATTTCAAAACCCATCATGTAGTAAGCAGGACCTGCAGGGAAATCTAGATTTGGATAAATCTTTTTCTTTTCAACCATCACTTTTTCAAGAGAAGCATACATTTGCATCCATTTTTGTTCACCAGTCACATCAGCCATGACTTGCGCGTACTTTTTCATTGTCGGAACTCGTGAATCACCTGATTTATAAACACGGTGACCGAAACCCATAACTTTTTTCTTTTGTGCTAAAGCATCAATCATCCATTGTTCAGCTTTAGTTGCATCAGCGATTTCGATCATCATGTGCATGACCATTTCATTGGCGCCGCCATGTAATGGACCTTTCAAAGCACCGATACCACCTACAGTCGCTGAATAAATATCAGATTGTGTTGATGAGATTACACGTGATGTGAATGTTGAAGCATTAAAACTGTGTTCAGCATAAAGGACTAATGACACATCAAAAGCTTTCACAATACGTTGATCAGGAACTTTCCCGAAGCACATATGAAAAAAGTTTTCAGAAATACTTAACTGAGGATTTGGTGGAATAAAATCTAAGCCTTTTTTAAATCTGTAATCAGCAGCGACTAATGTTGGAATTTTAGCTAACAATTGAATCGCTTTATCCATGTTTGTTGCAGGACTTGCATCCCAAATACGTGTGTCTTCACAACCTAGAAAGCTTACGCCCGTACGAATAGAATCCATCGGGTGACATTTTTTAGGTAAGGCTTTAATAATATTTAAATTTTCTTTTGAAACTTCACGGTACGAACGTTCTGTTTTAGTAAAATCAGCTAACTGATTTTTATTTGGAAGTTCACCATTATACATTAAATAAGCGACTTCTTCGAATGAACAGTTTTCTGCTAAATCCTGGACAGGGTAGCCACGGTAAACTAAAGAATTTGTTTCAGCATTCACCTTTGAAACGCTTGATGTGTCCATCACAACGCCTTCAAGACCTTTTTTGACATTCATTTTTTCTGGTTCAGCAACGTAATCCGGGTTGATATATTCAGCCATGATAGACTCCTATTTAATTTTAAAGTTAAAAATATTTTGATCGAATTGGTTATAATGTTCGTAATCCGTTAAATCATAAAGCTGTTGACGGGTTTGCATTAATTCTAAAGCTTTTTCTTGCGATCCAGTAGATCTAATTATATCTAAACCTTTTTCTGTTCCACCCATGGCTAACCTGAAAGTAGTTACAGGATATATGACTAAGTTGTAACCCAAATTGGTCAATTCATCCACTGTGTAAAGCTTTCCTTTACCGAATTCAGTCATGTTCGCTAGTAGCGGTACGCTGATCGCTTTTCTAAACGTTTCAAATTCTTTTTCGTCTTGCAAAGCTTCAGGAAAAATCATTTCAGCACCAGCATCAACATAAGCTTTAGCACGTTCGATCGCTTTATCTAAACCTTCACTAGCGCGTGAGTCGGTTCTAGCGATGAGTAAAAAGTTAGAATCTAATTTTTTACCGGCTACAGCGGCTTTGATTTTTTTAATCATCTGTTGGGGTTCAACAACTGATTTGTTGTCTAAATGACCACAGCGCTTTGGGTTTTCTTGATCTTCTAAATGGCATCCGGACAATCCCATTTCAATAAATTCTTGAACTGTGCGTGTGACATTCATAGGTTCACCCCAGCCTGTATCCGCATCAATAATGGTCGGTAATGAAGTTGTTCGAGCGATTTGACGTCCACGCTGGGCCACTTCAGTTAATGTAGTCAAACCAATATCTGGGTAACCTAAATCATTTGATAAAACAGAACCTGAAATATAAACGCCACTAAAGCCTTTTTTTTCAATCATCATACTGACAAGCGGTGAAAAAGAACCAGGAAACTGA
This sequence comes from Bdellovibrio sp., assembly GCA_043747495.1. GTDB lineage: Bacteria > Bdellovibrionota > Bdellovibrionia > Bdellovibrionales > Bdellovibrionaceae > Pseudobdellovibrio. The sequence goes on along the minus strand of JAYTPA010000093.1, from coordinate 2,927 downwards.
AGAAGCTTTCCCGTTTTTAAAGCTTCTCGGAATTTCTTTCTTTTTTCTGTCGGTGTGACTGAAGGAAATAACATACTAGAAAATTCCTTTTTGATCACGTTTGTTGTTCACTAATTTATCAATCGGAATTTGCACGTTCAACTGTTGCAATTCAGATGCTGTTAATTCAGGTAAACGTTCGCATAATGAAATAAAACGATTTCTTTCATCTTTACTGATGATGTCAGCAGTTAATGTATCAAACTTGCGGATGTAATCTGCACGCTTAAACGGTTTAGCACCTGCTGGATGAGCATTGGCTACGCCTAATTCGTCGATAATTTTTTCGCCATTGTTCATAACGATTTCTACGCGACCGCCGAAACGTTTTTTATTTGGATCAGAATCATGGTACATTTCTGTCCATTTTTTATCTTCGATAGTCGAAATTTTATTCCATAAACGAATTGTATCTGGGCGATTTGCGCGTTCAGGTGAATAAGAATCCACATGATGCCAAGATCCATCTTGTAAAGCCACAGCAAAAATATACATGATCGAATGATCTAATGTTTCACGTGATGCTTTAGGATCCATTTTTTGGGGATCGTTAGCGCCTGTACCAATCACATAATGTGTATGGTGAGATGTGTGGATGATAACTTCTTTGATATCATCAAAATTTGTGATTTTAGTCTTCATTCGCGCAGCTAAATCAATTAATGCTTGTGATTGATATTCAGCTGAATGCTCTTTGGTGTAAGTTTCTAAAATCGCACGTTTTTCTTCGCCGACTTCTGGTAATGGCACTGTGTATTTTCCATTTTTTCCATCAAGCATGTAAGCAATCACAGAATCCTCACCTTCGTAAATCGGTGATGGAGCGCCTTCGCCGCGCATACATCTATCAGCAGCTTCAATGGCTAATTTACCAGCGTGGGCCGGGGCATAAGCTTTCCAAGATGAGATTTCGCCTTTACGTGATTGTCGTGTTGTGAACGATACGTGCACAGCTTGTTGAATCGCTTGAAAAACGATTTCTGTGGGTAAACCTAATAGTGCACCTATTCCACCAGCTGAAGCTGGAGCTAAATGGGCGATATGATCTTTTTTATGTTCGTGAAGACAAATAGCTTTCACTAAATCAACATGCAACTCGTAACCGGCCACAAGACCACGTAATAACTCTTTACCGGTTTTTCCCATTTGCTGCGCAACCGCAAGTATAGGTGGAATGTTATCACCAGGATGAGAATAATCAGCTGCTAAAAATGTGTCATGATAATCTAATTCACGAACTGCAGTTCCGTTGGCCCAAGCAGCCCATTCACAAGAAAATTTTTGATCGTTAGGCATTCCAAAAACTGTTGCTCCTCCAGCGCGGGGATGAGCTAACGCCATCGCACGAGCCGAGGCCACAGGGTTTCTGTTGGCAGCAGCAATCGCAACAGAAGCATTATCAATAATACGATTAATAATCATATCAATAACGTCGTCTTTGATGGGGGAATTATCAGTACAGATTTCAGCCATTTTCCAAGCCAATTGGTCTTTACGGTCAATTTTTTCTTTTGATGGATAAACACGAACTGTGTGTTGACGCATAGGTATCTCCTTAAATAACAAGTGTATAATTCACAATGTAAACTGTAAAAAATTACCTTAGAAGACACCAACTGACAAATGAAATGCTCCATCTGACTCGTAGCTTTTTTTGTCTAGCTTTCGGGCATATTCTAAATTGATAGGACCGACTGGGGTGTTGTAGCGCAGGCCAATTCCTGCTGAATCACGGTATCGATCAGTTAAGTTAACTTGATCAATAAAAACTTCACCGCCATCGTAAAAAAGAGCTCCGCTTAAACTTTCAGACTTCCATAAAGGGAAGCGGAATTCAGATTTAATTAAATTATAAGTCGAAAAAGTTCGCAATTTAAAACTAGCACCTATGGGGCTATTAATACTCGATGGAAAAAATTCATCTGAGGCAAAACCACGCAATGTCGATCGGCCTCCCAAAATAAAACCACGTTTATCAAAGGGCACACCAAAATTAGATCTCTGTAAATTATCAATAAAACCTGTGCGGTAAGAATTCACCCATATCAGTCCAAATTGTTCAGAGATCGGAGTGTACAAAGTGGTTTGTCCGGTCAATCTAATAAAATTATCAACATTATGATTACCTAAGGATCGCGTCGAATATTCAGCTGTAAAACGACTCCAGTGCCCATCTGTAGGATTAAAAATATTATCCCGGTAATCAATATCAAAAGTGGGACCAGTCGATGCAATGACTAAGTCCTCGCGTGCATAATTAAAACGCTGTTCATCTTCAACGCTAATTCCACGATCCACAAAGTTTGAAATATTTAAAATTTCATAAATACCTGTGATATGTGAAGTGAAATCTTGTTCAATGCTCCAGACAGTTTGATTGGTCACTGTGACTTTTCGAACTGTTAAATCTGAAACATTTCTTGAGCTCGTGTAATTTAAGCGAAAACGGGCTCGCGAATCTAAAAGATAAGGTTCTAAATAACCTAAAGTAATTTTAGATTCGACAAATTTAATAATTTCAGGATTGTATTGGCCTTCGATACGCGCTGAAGCACCACGACCCCAGCCACCAATATTACGATAAGCTAAACCAGTGTAGCCATGTAACGTATAATTATTTTCATTTGTAACACCCACACCGCTTGTAAATACACCCGGATTTCTTTCAGTCACCCGAACAATAACTGTGCGTAAAGACTTATCGGTATTTGCTTCTAAAGTGTAGATTTCAGTTGTTGAGAAATGACCTGTTCTCTGTAACCGCGCAATGGATTCTTCAAGCTTTGTCGGTGTTAGTAAATCGCCAACCTTAAATTCAAGTTCTGTTTGAATCAGTTTAGCATGAGTCATTTTATTGCCTTCAACAATAATCGTCGACACATAAATTT
>JAYTPA010000092.1:0-33183 GCA_043747495.1 Bdellovibrio sp. | reverse complement strand
AATTACAGATTTTAATTTGATATTGTGATTAAGTTCAGTTTGTAATTCTTCTAAAGTTTGATCTAAAGCCGAAATCACAACACCTTTGACGTGTCTGTTACCTAAGGGAACGTTAACAACATCGCCGCGTTGGCATTCAAATTCTGTATGTTGTTGATAAGTCAGTGCGCTCATTATCGGGGCGTCGACGGCCACCTTTAATGTGCGAAATGAACTCATCTAAACCTCGAATAAAAATCCTCAACAATTTGTGTTAGCCCAGATTGATTTGATGTGAATGTAAGTTCACTAGGAGTATCTAAATTTTTTGGATAAAATGACTGAAGTGTTGCTGTTGTTTTTGTAGAAATATTTTTTACTTCAACAATGACTTCTTCTTGGCCCCATTTTATAACATGCTTTTTTGCAATCCAAAATTCTTGATCCGTGTCTGGATTAATTTTTACATAATTACTTAAAGTGATTTCGGTCCCTGATGGCATACGAATTTTACGGATTAAGAACTGATCTTGATCGATCCATACTTGCGGAAATACTTTTTCATCTTTTGAAGCTTCACCGATTGCGATAGCAATGTAGCCATCGGCTCTTGATAATCTTGTTTGCATAGGAATTCCCATGCTTTTTAAATCGTCTAAAAATCTTTCTGAAGATCTGGCAAAAGCTAAATGCAAATAAAAATCATCAGCGCGTTGAAGTGATGTTTTTGTTTTACCGATCATTTGAGTTTTAGTTTTATTATTAATCAATGAATTAAAACGAATATTTTCTTTGTAGATTCCTAATCCGTTAGCAGAAACTTTTAAATTTTTGTCGCCTTCAATGAGCCAAGATTCAGCAATTTTAATTTCGGTGGGCTCAGTTCTTGATTTAAAAGTGACTTCTTGTTCGATGCTCACAATTTGTTTGTTCGAATGAGAAACCGTTTTTTTAACAACAAAGTCTAAAGGTAAGATATAAGTCCAGCCTGTCTGCGGAGTAAGCAGACTTAAAACCAAAAAAATATTCAAAATATATGCGACCAAAGTCATAGAGGTTAATGTTTTCATATCAAAAATATATCATAATGAAACAAGATGTTGAGTCCGAATGAGTCCACTAACGAAGTGTGTTAGCATTAAGAATGGCAATACTTGAGTGTTAGCATAAAATTTCAACTAGGTGAGTAATGTATATCTTTATAGCGATCGTAAGTTTTATGTTTTATTTAGGGTGCACACCCCAAGGTGATGGCATTTTAGGTTCGCAAAACTCAGTCGTTGAACAAGCCGATCAGAAAACACTACAAGCTCCGTTTCCGTTTGATATTGTGGCTGACACAATTTCTTATAATTCATGCGTTTATCAAGGTAGCTCAACAGCGACTAATCAAGTAGGTATACCTGGTCTTAAAATCGGTACTGGGGAAGGCTTTGCAGACAAAACAGGCAGTGGCGCTGTAAAGTCTGGATTAAAACTACGAAGAGCTTTCTTAGATTACATCGGGCAAAACTTTAAACCCAGCTTCCCGTCCACGACAATTACTGCGCAACAAGTGAAGAGCGTTTTAGAACAAGCTGAATCAGCTAAAGACACCTACTTACAATTCAGTGTTCGGCAAAAATCAAATCTGAATGTTTACGTTGATTTAATTAATCCAGCACCTGCTGACTTGGTGCCTGATGTGACTAGGGATGTGCAGTTTTTTGATAAAAAATTAAATACGAGTTATTTGGCTCATCAACTGACAAAAGACGTTAAATATCTAGCATCAGGAAATGTGCTTTCAGAAAGCCCTAGGGTTTATAATTTATCATCGGACACAACGGCAATACCCATTGAAGCTACTTTTGGCTTAACCAAAAATTTAGATCCTACTTTTCCGGGCAATCCCGATACAGCTGTCAAAGAAAGTGATCTTGGTGCTAGCGAACAATACGCAGATCGCGTTCGCCAAAGATTTAATTCATCAGGGTCCGATAAATTAATTTTAACGGCTGTATTTGCAGGTAACAATGCCGATTCATTAACAGCACCAGTTAGCAACACAGTTAGCATTGTTAGGCGACCTACTGGTGCAGCAGCTAATTTAGCTTACGGTCGTGGCTATGCTTTAAAGTTTGCATCAAAATCAACGACTGGCAAAGCGGGTTGGATTAAAAATATCCTAACTGAAGTTAAAGAGATCAATTTAATCGACGGAAATGTAGACACATTATCACCTTGGGATTGTAGTAAAAATTTTGTAATCGTAAAATCTAATCACTGGAATAATAAACGATTTAAACAGCCGACATGTGCTCCATTTATTTCAAGTGACTTAACAGCAGCGCGCCAAGAAGACATCCAGCTTATTCGTCGTCATTATCCAGCAAGCAGTTGGAATGTTGGTTTATTTATACCGGCAACCAGCGAACCTTCTGCCGGGAGAAGCCATCTACAGATTTGTTTAGCACCAATTGATTTAAACTGTTATTTACCGACAACAGGAATTCTAGAAGGTGATCCATCAAATTCAATCGATGTGGGAATTAATTTTGATCCGGATAAAGAATGTTATTTAACCGCTCATGCTAATCTGAATGTCAATTACACAACAGCAGGAACACCTGATCAACGCCGAGGGCTTGGTCGTTGTGCGCAATACGCCAGTATTTGTAAGCGAACGGGAAGCAATTACTAGATCTTTTAAATAGATTTTTTCTAAAAACATAGTTAGCCTTAAAAAATGAATAATTTTTTTTCTTTCAGAAAACACAGTATTATATTTAGTTTCTTTTTTTTAACGGTTTTGAACTCTGCAGCTTTTGAAAACTTAGGTTCAGTATCAACAGCTTTGGGTGGCGCAGGTGTTGGGTCTATTAACGAAACAGATGGTGCTTTTAATAACCCAGCTTCAATTTTTTTCTTTCAACAGAAATCAGCAGCTTTAAGTTACGGCAGCGAGGCCCAAAGAATTTCATTTTCAGATAACGGAAAAGAAGCTTTATTTCCTGCATTGATTGGTTACAGCCGAAATACGGCTTTCGATTTAGAAACTGAATCTCTCCATTTAGGATTTGCTTATCCTATCAGCTCTGTTTTTTCGGCAGGAGTAGCAGTGGGTTTTCAAACGACAAAAGCATTACCTAAAACAAATAAAGAACGACAAAACATTATTGATGTTGGTGTTAGTTACAGACCACTGGCCTGGCTATCTACAGGTTTAGTTTTAAAAAACCAGCCACTGAATGATTCAGATTTACCAGAGACCATTGACGACCGGCCTTCGATAGCTGTAGGTCTAGAAATGCAATATATGGATTTAACGAACTTAAGATTTGAAATAGAGTCTGGAAAAAATGCTGGCGCTAAAGAAAGACAGATCTATAAATTCGGTATCGAAAGCTATATTAATGAATGGCTGTTTGGTCGAATTGGCTATCAAAACAACAACTTAGAGTCTCAGAACTATTTTACCGCAGGTATAGGTATCGGAGGCACCCAATTTGGTTTGCATTATGCCTATACAAGAGCATCTGAGTTCAAAAAAGATGACGATCACTCAATTGACTTAGTCATGCCATTTTGATAGATCTATGTCCTCATTTTGCTTAATTGATTAACAAAGGAATTACCATGGCTTCAAAAACGAAAAAAACTGAATTTATCCGTACACGTAAAAAAGCGGCTTCTGGAACAAAAAGAAAAGCAGCTACACGCACTAAAGGTTCGACTAAATCTAAAAAAGTTATTTTTGGCGATTAGTATTTGAGTTATCTTTGACTGACTTGCCTTCTCAACAGAGCAGGCATTTGTTCAGTTTCACCTTTTAAAGTCCACACTTGTGGGATTTCTACCCAGCCTTGCTGACCCGGATAAAACTTCCATTTCTTTAAAGCACTTAAAGTTTTACCATCTAAATTTTTATAGCCTGTTGATGAAACCAATCTAAAATTAGTTAACTGCCCATGTGGCGTAACGTAAGCTTGAAAAACAACTTTACCTTGTTCACGACGAAGGCGTTCATCAACAGCGTAATTTGGTTTTGGATTTCCTGGAACTTGCTTTAACTGATCAATTGAACGAACAGCATTTGGATTTCCCGCTGCAACTTTTGCATTTTCATTTAAACCCGTATCGCCGCGACCAACACCGTCAGCACCAGTGCCACGAGCAGCAAGTGCTGCAGCTTTCGCATTTTTCATGGCAGCATCTTCACGGGCTGCCTTTTCCGCCGCCGCTTTTTCTGCAGCTTTCATTTGCGCCATAGCTGCTGCATTTTTTGTTCGTGTGGCTTCTAAAGAATCTTCCATAGCACGAGCTTGCGCTGCATTTTCATTTTCTAAAGCTTGTAAGGCTGCTTCTTTTTCATCAGCTATAAGTTGTGCTTCGTTATCAAATACCGATTTTTCAGCGCGAATAGCAGCAGCACTTTCTTGATCGATATTTTTAAATTCTTCTTCGAATGCGTCTTCACCTAGGTTTCCGACTTGAGCGGCTTCAACACCTTCAAAATCTAGAACAGGAGCTTGAATGTCTTCTAATGTTTCAGGAACGCCCGCTTGTGACGGGGCATAAGTGGCTTTTTCAGCGACTCCGCCTGATGTCGTGGTTTTTAATGTGGCCATTTTGGATTTCGAAACAACTGATTTTTTCAAAGGACCAGAAATAACTTCTGCGTCTTTAGCTAATAAGGGTGCTGATGGTGCTGGTGCAGAAACTTTTTTTGCCCCGCGTGTTGGTTTAACTTTATCACCTTTAGATTCTGCAATTTGCAGAGGACGAACAGGCATTGGTGGTGGAATAACAATTGGTTTTTCTAAAGCTTCGAATTCAATAATGATTGGTTCATTAATTTTTTGTAAGGCAGGAACAGTTATAAATAATGCCCCAATAAAAAGACAAGAATGAATAAAAACAGAAAGGCCAAAATATTTAGAAGAGCTTTCGTTTTGGCGAACAAACGAATCATCAAAATAATAATCATATGTATGTGACATAACTGACCCCTTTAAAATTCATTAGAATAATCCATAGATAGTCTATTCAAGTTATACGCCAGTTTGTGTGACGCTATAGACGTTTAAAAGCAGCTACGGGCCTTTGTTTGGCATGGCTCAGGCATTTTTTTCAGGGGTGTCTAGAACATGATTAGGGGGCTATATATACCTGTCAAAACCGCGAACAGTTTATTTTTCTAACAAAATAATAGATAGTAGTGAAAGATAAATACAGGTCGCATAGATTTTTTGCGGGGGCAAATATGAATTATAAAATACTAATACTAGCCATTTTAGCATTACCGCCAAGTCTGTTGGCTCAAGTGCTGAACGATGATTTAATTGAAAATTTATCATGTCAGAATTTATCTTTACAGTCTATTTACCAAAGTATTAAAGCTGATGCATTTTCAGCCAACAAACACACCCAAAAAGAAAACTGGTCAACCGGTGTGATTGCTAATTGCTGGAGCTTATCCCGCATGCAAAGACTTCATTTTTATTTAAGCCGAACCACATTGTTAGATGAAACAACAGCGACTAGAAAAAGTGAAGACATCCTAAATATGATTCGTGGATCAACCCCTGATCAAATCAATCAACCCATGATTGGCACAAAAGAAATAGAAAATAAACTTAAAAAATTAACTGTTTATGAATTGACTGAATCTAAAGCGATGGAAAAATTAGAAGCGAAAAGTAAAATGAGCACGGGTTCAATAAAAGATAGAAATTTTGTTGATGATATTGAAACTTATCAAGTTAGACGTTTTAACAATCCAGCTAATTTAAGTAAGTACGTTTTAAGTGCAGCGCCATCGCCTGCTGAAAATGAAAAACTATTTAGACAAATAGCGCAAAACCTCGATCAGAAAAAATTAACACTAATCAACATGCGCGCGTTCAAAACAACCCAGCATGTGGTTGTTGCTAAAAGCTATAAAAAAGATGAACTAGGTAATTACCAGATCGATGTTTACGATTCAAATTATCCATTAGCTATTCAGAAGCTTATTTACGTCGCAGCACAAAAAATGTTTATTTCGCCCCACACTATGGGTAGTTATTTCCGCAAAAGAAATATGGCCCCGGATTCACCGCTAGCTATATTTATCGTTGATGAAGAAGATCGTGAGATGATCGAAAAAGCATTATTAAGTTATTACCAGAAGGTTTGCGCGGGGTAGTAGTTAGTGGTCTGTCGAAGTTATTGACGCTATTTTGTCCGGATGTGTCCGTTCTTATTCATTTGTAATCGATATAAATTCTTCTTAACAAACGTTATGAAAATAACAATTAACTAAGGAGAATTTTATGAAGACAATTACAACAAAAAAATACTATCAATCACTTATAATGACAATTTTAACGTTTTCAGCTCTTAATCTACATGCTGAAATACTTGAATCAAAAAGACAAGCCACAGAAATGACGACTGCTAAAGTATGCGATAAGAAAAATGTTAATGCTGTAGTTGATATATATGGTAACACTGCACTTCATCTTGCAGTTTGGGGCAATGTTTCAATTAAACGCCATGAGATAACATCACCTGAACCTGGCGATTTATTAAAAGTAAGAGAATTAATTAATTGCGGTGCTGACGTTAACGCTAGGAATAACTATGAAACAACACCACTTTTAATGGCTGCGGAAGGTGATTTTATGTTAGACAAATTAAATAATATTGAAATCATTAAACTGTTATTAGACAAAGGTGCAGATGTTAACATGAGTGATAAAGCTGGTTACGTGGCGCTTAATCACTATACACGCATAAACGGTAGTAAAGAGATCATCGAAATATTACTAGATCGTGGCTCTGATACTAAATATGCAGTTTTCTATTTAGGTTTGGATGGTGGTCATTCTTATAACCTGTGTATGCTGACCAACGATGACTATATTGTCGATAACATGCCTTTAATTGTATCTCGTGGCTCTGATATAAACTATCAAAGCAGTAGTGGACGCACAGCTCTTCATGTCGCAGCTGAATGTGGTTACAAAGAGTCAGTACAAACATTTATTAGCTTAGGTGCTGATGCAAACAAAGTAGATGAGAAAGGTCGTACGGCTCTACATTTAGCCTCAAATGTCGATGCTGCTAATATATTGTTGAAAGGTGGCGCTGATGTTAACAAGAAAGATACATATGGAAACACGCCCTTAGTATATGCGTTTGAAATGCGACGAAAAGAGGTTATTAAACTTCTGATCGCCAACGGTGCAAAAGAATAATTTAGCACATATATTCTTTACAATCCCAGGTCTTTTAATAAATCACTTAAACTGCATACAGTGATATTATCTAAAGACCTTTTTTGCTTTTCCTTTAGTGATACGACATAACTTTGTTTAACAATCGGAAAATAGGCTTCAAACTTTTTTAAACTTTTTATGTCATCTTTAGTCGCTTCACCTGATTTTACCTCGACAGCGTAGTAGTTGCCATTAAGTTTAATTATAAAATCAACTTCGACATCATTACGTGTTCTGAAGTAAAAAATCTCTAAATTTAAGTCTGAAGCTTTCGCTGAATTTACTAATTGAGCGTAAACTAAATGTTCAAACAGATTACCTATTCGATCTTCTGAAATATTAAAATTATTCAACAAGCCATTTAAAACACCAGGATCAAAAAAATAAAATTTAGGATGCTTTATGATGTCTGCGTTTTCAGCTTCTAAAAAAGATTCAACGCGGTTTCCGATTAAAGTGTCTTCAAGGATTTCAATAAATCTTATAATACTTGTTCTAGATACTTTGGATTTTGTGGAAATTTTTGAAAAATCAAGAATTCGTCCAGAATTTTGTGCCATTGTATTTAAAAAACGAATAAATCCTGGAAGATTTCTTGTAAGGGCTTCCGATTGAATTTCTTCTTTTAGATAGACCTGCGCATAAGTTGACAGTAATTTTTCGCAAATGTTGAGGTCCTCTTCCAAATACGGTTCCGGCAGGAATCCATAACTCAGTGCTTTGGTTAAATTTTCTGGATATTCGAGTTCTTTTAACGAAAGACCCGATAGTTCATATTTTAGTATTCGGCCTGGTAATAAATTTGCTTCACCTTTTTTTAGTTTACGGGCACTGGAACCAGACAGAAAAAATTTTATTTTTTCATCATCGATTAATTTTTGAATAGAATTTAATAATGATGGAATTCTTTGAATTTCGTCCACAAAAACTGTTTTCTTATTTTTTATTACTGAAAAGAAATAATCAGGGTCAGATGAAATTCTTAAATATAACGCTTCATCTGCTAAGTTAATTATAATTTCAGGACTGAGTTTCTTAATTAAAGTTGATTTTCCCGTTTGACGTGGGCCTAGCAGGAGTACGCTTTTTTTAATTTTAACTAAAGTTGCTTGCAAAGTTCTTTTGATGTACATGTGGTCTAATTTACCGTAAAAATGACCACATGTACATCAAATTTACTTAATCACAATAAAGCTCAGTGGTTTCATGTGTTTACGGTTAACTACGGCATTTCATAGTACATGTATTATAAATTTACGCGATTTATAATACATGTACCACGGTTTCGACAAAGATACCGAACCATTAGTAACTAAGCCTTAACGCCTAATGCCTTTACGTAGACAGTCTGTGATGTGCTTGCAGTCACTGCCGAAGTTATTTACAGAGTTTTGTACGGATTTGTACGTTCTAAGAATTCACCAACCAAGATAAATTCTTCTTAACAAACGTTATGAAAATAACTAATAACAGGAGAATTTTATGAAAAAAATATTTTTATTATTATTAGCAGCTACTACATTAACAAGCTTTACAGCTAAAGCTGGCCAAAAAATTACTGGTTCAGAGGCTGAAGAAATGTATATGGAGCTACTAGTAGACATGCAAACAAACGGAGACGAATCAGGAGTTAGTATATATACAGCATCAAGTCAAAAAAACTATTTAGGATTTTCACTTTTGAAAATGACTTCATTAGTTAAAATCAGTTCAGGGCTGATATTTCAATGCACTAAGGCAACAACAATGGGAATGGCAGACGTAACATGCAAAGTTTCCAGTTTAGCTGACTAACTAAATAATAGAATAAATTAAAAAAGGAGAATTTTACTAGATATTTATGGCTATGATGCTGAACACGGTGAAAAATACATCGAAACATACTTTATAAAAATTAATGAAGTTGGACATATTTTTTCTACTAAGTTTAGTAATTAAATTCTAAAGCTAAAATATTTCACCCAGTTTTTATTTTAATAAAATCTGAAACCTTTAGTGATGATTTTGTTAAAATAAAAGCTTCTTGTAGACCTAGTGATTTAGTGATTTGTAAACTTGAACGTCTAACCGCTGTGCGAAGTCGTTCAAGCGAATATTCGTCGACGTTGATTTGAAAACAGTGTTCGATAGCTTCATCTACTGACACTTCATTTTTGTGGCTCAATAAATTGATTAGTGAATGGGTAAAGGAACTATTTTTAACATCTAATGATCCTAGATCAGATCTGAGTTCTAAAGACTTTTCATTAAAATAGATAATTTGACCTTTTAAGTTTTCGTTAAGTTTTAACTTAGATAAAACAACTTTCTTATTTTTAGGGTTTAGATTTTGAACCAGTAACATTAACTTTGTATAGGCTAGCTCAGACCTATCTTTATGATTACTGTAAAATAAGCTAAGAATTCTTATAGATGACGGTAGACTTAAACCTTCAGTTGCTGACATATCCACTTCAGCTTTTGATGCAATATCCCAAATTGTTTTTTCGAAGGGATCACAATCAAAATAGTCAATAGCGTCTAAATAGCTAGAAAAGCAAGAAGTGGGCTCATTTTTTAAAAGAAATTCAAAAATTAAATCAAAAGTAAACAATCTGTAATCAGACTTTTTAAGTTTTAAATTCTTAATCGATGATTTATACCGTGTAAATGCCTGGTTTAAACCATAGATTTGGCATTCAGACAGTATCAAGGCGTGCTCACGCTCGATAGTATAATTAATATTATCAGATTTATAGGAATCAACTTCAAAATAATCTTTTTGTAAATCCTTTGATAAATTCCACTGATGCTTTAAACGTAATTTTTGAACATTTAGTTTTTTTAAATGCACTAGATCAGCAGCATCGATTTGATCACTATTTATTTTTTTAGACGGCCGATTGTAAAATTCAAGTGCTTCAGTAAATTGACCACATTCTTCAAGTAATTTGCCGTAACCTAAACAGGTTAGAATATGTTGTCGCGGACTTAATTGGGATTCTGCTTTTTTGAACTCTTTCTCAAGAACTAAAGATGTCTTTTTATAGTTGTCATAATCGTTCAGCATATAATAACAAGAAGCGACTTCTACTAGATTCAGTGTGTTGAAACCATAGTTTTTCTGGGATTCTTTAAGAATGACCAAAGCATTTAGAAACTGATCTTGGCGAATCATTTTTAAGGCTTCTATATGGGCTTCTTGACGTGGATGCATACCTTATAGCACTGCAACCAGGCGGCCACTTGGCATTGTTGATAAAGGCAAATCTGGGGTCAGTTAGTGTTAAACTTTTAGACATATGTTTGTCCGTACTTGTCCGTTATCAAAATGAAACATCTGATTTAAATTAATTTTAAGGGAACAAATGGGAAATAACAATAACCGGGGTGGATAACGAAAGGTCCACAAATGAAAACGATCATGACAACGACAGCGCTATTTTTAGCAACAACACTAACAGTATCAGCAGCAATGTCATTCAACTTGAATAATATCAGCACTGAATTTAACGGTGCACTAGCAGAGGAAAGAAGCCCCAGAGAACAACAACCTAGTAAGGCTCAAAAGCCTGTCATCAAAAAATTTATGAAAACTTTGAACGAAGTTCAACAGGTAACAGCCCCTGATACAGAGCTTAAGGCCACATTCGATATGATGACTCAGGAAATCGTGCGTGTACAAGCAGTCTTTGATTCGGGTCAGTACGGTCAAGCCTTGAATGAATCAAAAAAACTATTAGATACAGTCAGAATCAGAACAGGGATTCATCCGAAAGCTAAGATCACTGAAAAAATTGAAATTAAGGATGTGTTTGAGGGCAGTGAATCTGATTTAATGTATTCACAACTTAATCAAGATCAAAAAGAAGCGATTGCATTAGCAGTGTTGAATCATCGTGGAGGGCTGTACTTAGATATTTTGAACCAAACCAAGCGGGCATCATTAATTTATATTAAGTCGTTACATATGCGTCTTAAAAAAGATGGGCCACTTTTGAATGAAGATATCTTAAAAATCAAAAGCGATTTATTAGCAATCATGACGATCAAAATTGATTTAGTTCAGTACGATCAAAATATTCGATTTACTGTTAGAGATTCTGACATAGCAAATTCAGATCAAAACTATTTATTCAATCGTGAAATTAAAATTTTTGCTATCGGCAATAAAGATCTAAATTGGACAGAAGAAACTTTCGATAAGGACTCAAAACCAGTAGTGAAGATTAAATCTAATGAATATGATTTAGTCAGTTGTGTAAATTTATTGGAAGATAAAATATTTTATACGGATGATCGCGGTTATAAAAGAGGACTGAATTCAACTAAACAATTTCGAGGAATTTGTGAAAAATTTCAGAGGAATGAAATTGATTGTGCATTAAATTCATACAAGCCATCTGATCACAGATTTTATATGGCGCCAGTATTAGAGTTGTGCAGTAATAAAAAAGTGGATATTTCTAATTAATCTTTCAAACAAACAATTACTTAATTAAAGGAAACAAATATATGAAAAAATCAACATTTATAGAATTAATAGAAACAGTAATCGTATTTACTTTAACAACATTTATTACAATGTTCTTGGCACAAGCTACACATGCGGCTTCGCTTCAAAAAGTAACAAGACAAATCAACAAGCAAATTGAACTGATTAATCAACTTGAAAATAATAATGAAAACCAACAGGCTTTTCAAGCAACAGTGCAGTTGCAACAGTATTTAGAAACTGTGCTGCAGGTGAATCAAGTGATTGTGGCTACTGATTCTAAATTAACAGAGATTAATCTAGAAAAAGTGACATCAAGAACAAGTTCTGGCTTCAGTATTTTTGGATTGTTACTGAGTGGTGGTGGTAGTTACAGTTCTCAGACGACAGAAATGTTTTTACAGAATGGTAATGAAAAAAATAATTTTTCTTCTAAAAAGGAAAAGGATTTGCTGAAACTGAAATCTGATTTGCGAAATTATTTAAACACAAATATTGATGGGATAGTTTTGCTAAAATTAGTTCAGCTGAAGATGTTATCTTTGGCCATAAAGATGAATTACACAGGCCTAGCTTATTTAGAAAAATTAAGTCTCGCAAATAGTAAACTCAGTTTTTTAGGTCTTCAAACAGTCACCCACTGCGTTCAAAATAACTATATTGATGATAAGATGTCTGCATCAGCAGGTCTTAGTTTGCTGGGTTTAATTGGTTTCGGCGCGACTTACGAATCAACTGCTTACGCTAATACAACGAAATCATGTAATTCATCGTTTAATCAAATAATTAGTGATCGTGAACCAGTCATGTTAATTAGCTTGAATAACTTAGATGATAAGATTGCGAATATGAAAAAATTATTATTCTTGAATGCAATAAATAAAAACCAAGCCGATTATTTTCCGACTTTTGATAGTCCTTACTACAAATGATTAAAAATCATTAATCACTTTATCTTGACTATGTTCACTATCAGAAGATCCACCATCGTCACTGCCTCCGCCAACTCTTGGGCGGGGGCCTATTGCTTTGATATTATATATTGACCCTGCGGTAATCAACGGTTCGGTCATGTACTGACAAAAACTAACTTGTTCATTTTCACTATTTTCAAAATAAGGATTAGGATCTGTAATAACATTAAGATCTTGCTGTAAATCCGCTAAAGAATTTTTATCAAAAATAATTTGACCTACAAAATCATCACCAGCCATAGTTGCAGCCAAAGGATGTTCAACATCACTGAAGTATTCGTTATGAAATACGTTTTGATATTTATTAAAATAATTAACTACTTTTTTTGCACACTCTTCATGAGTTTTTATTATTATTCTAGCAGGTTTTGCTAAAATCAAATCTTCAACTTGGTAGGCTCTCATTAAACCAAATAAATAAGCGATGTAATCATTTTGTGATGCTTTGAACATAAGATCCATGTGCTTTAACTTCTTGTCAGTTATATTATCTTTTAAAGGATTAAGATTATTATATCGTCCCAAAGATAACTTAAATTTTGAATCCAGTGTAAACGCTAATTCATGGGCTACTAGTTCTTTTAATTTAACATAGGTTGTTTCATTATCTATGACTAAAAAAGTATCATTGCTTCGATTTGTCCAACTATCAATTGGTAACTTTTTTTCAGTATCTTTGACAACGTAGTATTTTTTACGAAAGCTTTTAGGTAAAAGAGCTTTTTGTTTTTCGCATTTATTAGAAATGATTTCAGCTGTTTTAGGTGAAACACCTGTCGAATATTCAACATCACCATAATTTGTTGAAGCTGTTGCTTTACATAATTCAGTGCCGTAGGGGCCGTCATAAAACTCTTGTGTCGCTTGTTCGATTTTTTCAAAAATAGGACTTAATTGGCGATTGAAAAGCATATCTCCTTTGTCGTTGATTAGCTTGTGTTCAAAATCATTAATATCATAGCTTTTGGCCTGTATCATACTGACACACATAGTTTGAGTTACAAAGGTGACTAACAAAAATTTGATATATTTTTTCATACGATATTAATATGCAAGACTGAAACCCAAATAATTCAATGTCTTTGTTTTTAACTCTAATGTGTTATCAAGGCCGATTTATGATAACATGGTGTCAAAGTTTTTTACATATCATTGTACTGAACTGTCCATCCTCAAAGTTGGTTTATTTGTATAAATTGCTCTTAAACAAATGTTATGAAAATAACAAATTAACTAAGGAGAATCTTATGAAGAAACTTATAGCCACTGCTTTAACATTAACAGCATTAACTAGCCATGCTATGAATGCCAATGACAAAGCTAGAGTTCTTGAAAAATTAAATTCAGCAAGATCTGAAATGCAGTCTCTAAGATCTTTGATACCAAAAGTCTACAGACCAATTATTGATAATAATCTAAAAAATACTGACCAAAAAATTGTAGAAGTATCAGCTATCGTGACATCGTCAAATGCTAACGAAGATTATAATCATCAGTCACCAAAATATCCGAATCTGCCATACGGAGGATGTAGTGAAATAATGGTTGTTGTTAAGACTAAATGTAATTTTTACTATCATCAAAGTAAAAGCACATCTATTTATGACCTTAAAAATTTTGAAATTCTTGCTCAAGGTCAAAACATAGTTGATGCTCAAAATAATTTATGGAAAATAGTTGATTCAAAGAAAAACTCTGCCTCTTCTAGTGTTGCGGATTGTACACCGATGAACGTGGTTGATAATTACGGAAGAGAAATTCAGTAATAAATATTTTATCTAAAATCACTGGAAAACTTTTTAACAAAACAGTTTTCCAGTCTTATTTACTTAAAAATCTCAATCGGAGCTATGTAAGCTTTCTCTACATTCATCGTCATGAAGTCATCAACTAATTGAGCATTTTTCGCAGCAATTATTTCGTCTTCAGTCGCATTCGGACCGATTTCTATCTTTTCTAAACTAACATGCAGTTCGCCTGACGAATAAATTCGAACAATTATACCACATTTGAAAACTTTCTTAGGACAAACTTTTTGGCCAACAACAAAATCAGGTCTATTGAATGATCCATTGGGAACTAAAAAAACGATATTATTATAATGTTCTTTGAATTTTTTTTGAAACTCCATAATGCCTAAATCAAATCCATTCCTATGTTTCACTGGTACTCTTAACTTAAGATCAACTAAACTTTCTAAAATAAAATATCCATTACCTTCGTCACTGACAATTTTTACGGGTGTATAGCTACTTCCAAGCATGGGGTGGATAGCATAGAATCTTAACGATTTTATTTTTTCATCGCTTATGTTTTTATCTGCATAAAGACTAGCTAAATTTTGAATAGGCTTTCGACCTAACATAGATTCTAATAAATTTTCAGGTTCAATGATTTGGCCACCACTTGGGGCACGGCTTGAGCTAGAATCAGTAAAAGCTATTCGTCTTTGCTTATCCGATGTTGAGCATGAAAAAGCTAGTAAAGACACGAATAAAGCTAAAAAAACATTAAACATAAAGATTCCTTTTGTTATTTTACCGACTACGCCTGATCAACTAAACCTTCAGGCATAATGCCTTTACGTAAACAATCAGCAATATATTGATGATCTTTATGACCGATGATTTCCATGGCGTCGCTGATTGGGCGTGGGTCAGGAGAAATCATTTTTATTTTTTTCACATCTAAAATGCGACCTAACGTATAATTTAATTCAGCTTCAGTGTGCTGACCTTGTGCGACTGCATTGATGATTGTTTCAATCGCTACAGGTGGTGATTCTGGCTCGTTACAGTATAATAATAAATCGGCTCCAGCTTGTAGCGAACGCACGGGAATAAAACCTTTATCGTAATGTTTAGCCATGGCTTTCATATCTAAATCATCAGTTATGACTAGGCCTCTGTATTTTAAATCATCGCGTAGCATTTTTTTAAGAAAAATTTCTGATAATGTGACAGGCCAGTCTTTATCAACGGATTTAAATAAAATGTGGGCTGTCATCACCATATCAACACGACTACGTAAAGCTTTTCTAAACGGGACAAGTTCGACTTCGTTAAGTCTTTTCATATCGGCATCTTCAATAGGTAATTCTTCATGGGAATCAATAATCGTGTGGCCGTGGCCGGGAAAATGTTTCGCACAAGATAAAATACCTGATTTAATATAACCACGCACTAAAGCAGAAGCCATTTTTTCAACTTGATGGGGATCCGTACTGACAGCACGATCACCGATTACGGTATTCTTTGGATTCGTATACACATCGATACATGGCGCAAAATCAAGATTAATCCCGACAGACATTAATTCCATTCCCATTTGATGCGCAAAATGAAATGCCACTGTGGGTGCATCAAGATCACCGATTGTTTTTAGGGGTGGCCACTGCGTAAACGGAGACTTCAATCGATGAACACGTCCGCCTTCCATATCGATGCCAATAAATAGTGGTGCACGTGAAGCCATCTTATGACGTAAAGATTGAATTTCAGCACACAGATCCCGAATTTGTTCAGGTGTGGATAAGTTTCTGGAAAACAACACAACACCAGAGATATTATTTTCAACGATAAATTTTTTTTCATCAGTTGTCAGTGTTAATCCTGAGACACCAATAAGCATATGTTGTCCGATAAGTTCATTTAATTTCATGTTATGATCCTTCTACTATTTCTGCTGTAAGATATTTGTTTTACCTGCTGGAACTTGACCAAATATTTTTTCTAAAGTGCTGGCAGAGACTTTGATACCCTGTACAGCTTCTTCAGAATTTTTCACTAAGATAGTTTCAATACCCGTGGCTGGGGTATTGGCTGAATAATTTTCTCCGCGCGGAGTAATTAAATTTTCATATTCAGATCCAGCAAAATTATTTTTAATACGTAGCAATTGTAAAGCGCCTTCTGACACCATTTTTTTATCAACAGTGGCTGTGCCTTTCAGGGCGTCAGCGCGTTCTTCAGCAATGGCTGTAAATTCAAATGTGGTTCCTGTTTTTAAACCATCTTTACTGTTTAACATCATGTAATAAAGCGAACTGGATAAAAAACTTCCTTTAGGAATGCTGCCGCTTAATTTTTTCTTTTCTCCATTTTCAGTTAAATAACCTGTCATTTTTAAATTTTTAAATGTGGCATCAATCGATGTGCTTTTTTTACCATCAGTGGCTAAGTAAGTATAACTCAGCGGTAAAAAATCAGTTGTAGATGTGGCTTGCAGCGATTCTGTTAAATCGAAACCATTTTTACCAAGTCGCATGAAGCTGGTTGTTTTAAATTGCTTATTTCTAGCATCGATTTCTTGTTTTAAAATATAAAAACCAATGTGTTTTTTAAACTGTGAAACTTTAAAATAACCTTCAAATAAAACTTCGGCAGAAGCCGCAGTTGATAATGCTAAAATGGCAGTGACGAGTAAATATTTTTTAATCATAGATTTGTCCTTCGAAATGATCTTTATTTTAGACGATGAATAGGGTTTAGGGGACCGCTTGATAATAAATAGGACTTAGGTCTTATATGAGCATTTTTGACTAAAACAGGGGTGTTTTGATACAAAAAATAGATTAAAACAGGGGTGTTATTGACAAATGTATACTTATAGTGCATATATTAGATATGAAACGAAATGCCGAAGCTAAACTAAAAAAATGGATTATATCCAAAGACAGAAAGCCACTTATTGTGCGTGGGGCGCGCCAGGTTGGTAAATCCTATCTAATTAGACAGTTTGCAAAAAATGAAAAATATAAACTTATAGAAATTAACTTAGAAAAAGTAAAATTTAAAACTATTGAAACAGAGATGTTTAGTATTAAAAACTGGGTTAACGAAATCGAAATAATTTCGAACCAAAAAATTGATCAAAAAACGATTATCTTTATAGATGAAATTCAGAATCAACCAGAAGCTATATCTAAGTTAAGATATTTTTATGAAGAAAAAAATGAAATTGCTATAGTCTGTGCAGGTTCTCTTTTAGAATTAAGCCTTAGTGAACAAAAAATATCGTTTCCTGTTGGCCGGGTCGAATATTTATTTTTATCACCGATGACGTTTACAGAATATTTGCAAGGCCTAGGTAAAGACCAATTAGCTGAAAATATTTTAAATAATAATGTGCCTGAATTTGCTCACGAACTATTACAGCATGAAGTTAAAAATTATTTTTATGTTGGTGGAATGCCAGAAGCTGTTCACACTTATGTGAATACAAACTCGTTTATGGATGTCAGAAAAGTTCAACAAGATATTTTAACATCGTACACATTAGATTTTCCGAAATACGAAAAAAAGGGCAAATTAGAAAAGCTGACACAAATTTTTCAAAAAATACCATTCCATTTAGGTCAAAAAATAATTTATCAACACATAGAACGTGAAATGAAATCAGTAGAAATTAAAAAATATGTAGAAATGCTTAGATTGGCTCATGTTTTAATACCTTGTTATCACGTTAATGCGACACAATTACCAATTGCATCGACCATTGATCATTCAGTTTTAAAGTATTACTTTTTAGATATAGGGCTTTTAAATTCTATACACAAAATTTCTTGGGATGATTTTAATGAACTTTTTAGCGAATCATTTGAATCAGAAGGTTTTTTGGCTGAACAATTTATATCGCAGCATTTAGCCTATTCAGTCGATCAAAATATTCAACCCGAAAATTATTTTTGGCTAAAGGACAAAGACAAAGATAAGGCCGAAATCGATTTTATTTGGACACACAATAAAAAAATACTACCCATCGAAGTTAAAGCTGCCAAAGGCAATCGTTTGAAATCATTAGAAGTGTTCGGAAAAGAAAAAAAGATCGACTTAGCTATTAAATTTTCAAATGAATATTTTCACGATGATAAAGTTAAGCTATCCGAAGATAAGTACTTGAAGGTTAAAAACTGGCCTTATTATGCAGTTGAAGGGTTTTTAGCTCAATTTAAGTTATAAACTAAGCCCAATGCTAATTGGGTCAAAAAATGACCCGTTTAGCACATCTAAATGGGTCAAAACGGGTCGTTGGTCTGGTGATTTCACAGGGGCGCGTGTTAACATAATGGCTGGGATGAAATCAGAAAAAAAACCTCGATTTATATTATCACGTCGAAATCAAAAAGGGCAGGTTGCTGTTTTTGTAGCCCTTATATTTCAAGTGGTCTTTGTTTTTTTTGCGATGCTGATCAATGTGGGATTACTTGTTCACCACAAAATTAATTTACAACAATCCACAGATCTTGCCGCGTATTACGGAGCCATGAAACAAGCCGAAATTTTAAATGTCATGGCCCACGTGAATTATCAAATCCGCCAGTCGTGGAAGTTGTTTACTTGGAGATATCGTGTTTTGGGGACTTTTGGGATTATTGGAGTAAAAGGTACGAGCAAAGAAACAGGTAGTACAAATGAGCTACCTGGATTTCCGGTAAGCTGGATCAAAGATGGCCAAAAAAACACTGTACCAATTAACTTCGATGTTAATGCGGAAAATCAAAAATGTACGATCGGTAAAGCGGCTGGTCTTGGTTTCGCAGATGTACCGTTTATGTGTATGGGTCACATTGGTTTCGCAGACTGGCCTGCACCTAGTAAAGGTGATGAGACTTTTTGTAAAATTGACTGTGGGAACTTAGGTAACGCACAAACGACTATAGGTGCTTTACCTAAAGTTGGTAATTTTTCTTGGGGAAACGCCAATATTGGTGGCGCAATAAATAAAGCAATCACAGCTACAGAAAATAATATTAGATACAAGTGCGAAAATTTAGCTCCTACAACACTAGCTATGTTGGGCTTGTATTACGGAAATTATAGATTCGATACTACAAACAGAAAAAAAATTGTCGACTTACTTCATAAAAATTTAATTCTAGAAGAAAATGAAATATTAGATATTGAAGGTAAGAAAATAATTACAGGTGTTAAAAATACATTAGAAAATAATTTAACAGAAGCTAATAAATCATCTTTAACCCAAAGCTCCATTACAACATTCAATGGAGCTAAAAAATCTAAAACTAATGAGAAGTTAATAGCTGAAATTAAATTTCAGTTTTTAAATATGTTTTTATTTCAATGCAAATGTTTAGCCAGCGGTGATAGCTGTAATCCAAGTATTGAATTAAAAAATTTAGGTGACGTCAGTTTAGCAAATGGTTCAGATTTAATGAATCAGCTCAACGATAAGTATAAACAGTTAGCACCGAGTATTCAGGCGTTATTCCAAGACAATTCTGACAAGATAAACACACTCGGTTACGAAAAAAATCCTTGGTACAATGTTTATTATGGTGTGAAAGCAACAAGTGAACCTAGGATTCCATTTTTACCATTATCAAAAATAAAACTGAATGCGATTTCGTTTGCTAAACCGTTTGGCGGGACTATTGGCCCAACATACTATAATACTTGGTCGAGTAGCTCTGAATCTAGCACTGGCAGCTTTGATTCAAATTTAGTAGATAAAACATTACCAGCAAAAACATTTGCAAGCAGTGGTGTGGATGAAACGACTTTAGCTACAGTAAAAGGATCCATAAAAATCACACCTAATTTTTCACTTTATGTGGGTGATACAAAAGGTTTATCAGATCACAAATATCTAGGTATTTATCAAGGAATGTTGGAAACTAAATCTATCCCGAAAGTTGGGGTTCAAAGTGTTGCATCACGTGATAATAAGGATCCAGAGCCAAATGCAGGTCGCGATCATAAAAAAGCAGATAACTGGCCAAAAATGTCAGAGTGGAATCATTTAACAACAGTACCAACTGATACATTAAATTATGACCCTCTCGCATTTAATCAAACTGATGATAGCAACAGAAAAAATTCTTATATGCGTGATATTGAATTAACAGTCGTAGCGCCAAATCAATTTGATATTGCCTATTATTCGATTGAACCAAATTTTTATCAAACCTATGGCGTTGGAAAGTTAGTTAATGAATCTGATGACAAACCCGGCCCTGGATTAGTTGCGATGGCAAACGCAACTAATACAAATATTGGTGATATTGCATTTCCTCATGATTTTGGTTCGACAGTAAATGCAGGAATTAGTAAATTAGCTCGTCAATTTAATGTGAGTCGCCAGTTACAAGTTGTTACTGAATTATTTGCCACAGGTAATGTCAGTGATATTCCAGTCGATAAAATTAGTTCTGCAGAATCCATGTTCTTCACTTTCATCCCCCGAAACCCCGCTGCATTGTTGTCTGGTTGGACATACAATGATCCCCGAACATACAGCAAGTTTCCAGAACCTTCGCAAGACGATAAACCGTATACGATGCAATTCGGAAGTTGCAATGACAAACGCACGGGCAACGGCAACGAACAAATTTATGCTTCCTTTCCTGAAGAAGATCAAAATTTACCAGCTGCTCCAGGTAACTGTGTCACTGGTGGTCGTACGGGGTATTCTGTTAAATTGATTTCATCAGACTTAGTCCGTAAAAAAACACAGCATAAAGATTTAGGCGGGCTTGGTTCAGGTAGTTCACCAATCCTAAATCCTGTTGATGAAAATTTTTTGAAGTTTCAATGATTTGATCGACTGCTGTATTTCTCCAGACGAAATACCGACTAAAGACGCCATAGCGTATAAATACGTATTTACACGCTATGGCGTATAAGTTATACTGTATACGTTGGAGCGTGTATGAAGAAAAAACCTATGAAGAAAAAACCCCAGTCAATACCCTTATTTTTACGAAGCATTCAAGAAGTGGGTCCCGCAGTAGAACGTTTAAGAAAACAAAAAGGATGGACACAAACCGAATTGGCAAAAAAAATCGGTGTACGACAAGGAACGATTTCTGATCTAGAAAAAAAAGACAAAATACCCACTTTGAAAACACTATTCGCAATTTTAGCAGTCTTTGATTATGAAATTAAAATTTCACAACGTGTGCATAGCGATGATCCGTACAATGGGTTGTTCTAATGCAGCAAAAATTAAATGTCTTTATGAACCACATTCATATTGGCGAATTGATTCAAAATAAAAAAAATCAATTGGTTTTTACTTATTCAGAAAGCTGGTTGTTAAACCCGAAAGTTTTTTCATTTTCTTTACCTTTTAATCTGCGGGAAGAGCCCTACACTGGCTCAGTCGTTTTTAATTATTTCGATAATTTATTACCAGATAATGTCAGCGTTAGAAAAAAAATTGCGCAACTGACCCGTGCAAATAGTTCTGAAGTTTTTGATCTTTTAGTTCGTATTGGTAAGGATTGTGTTGGCGCCCTGCAGTTTGCTTCTGAAGATGAAGCTTTGCCGACTTTACAGCAGCCGGAAGGTGAATTGGTATCTGATGCTGAAATTTTAAAGACAATCAAAAATCTAGAATTTTATCCATTAGGTTTAATATCAACAAAAGACTTTCGACTATCATTAGCTGGTATGCAGGAAAAGACTGCTTTCTTGAGATATGAAAATCAATGGTTAAGACCGAAAAATTCTACACCGACTACGCATATTTTTAAGCCTGCTATGAATTCAGAAAAGGGACCAGTGTCTTTGATGAATTCAGTCGAAAATGAATGGCTTTGCGCACAAATAGTTCAAGCCTTTGGATTGCCGGTCGCGAAAACAGATATGCTTGAAATAGATTCGTATAAAATTTTAGTTATCGAAAGATTTGATCGTTTGTGGAGAGATGATTTTTTAATTCGATTACCTCAAGAAGATTTTTGCCAGGCATTATCGATTTCCTCTGACCATAAGTATGAAATTGATGGCGGTCCAGGTCTTAAAACTATAATGACAATTTTGGAAACGTCAAAAAATCGTGAACAAGATCGTAAAAATTTTATGAAGGCTCAAATTTTATACTGGGCCTTAGCGGCAATAGATGGGCATGGTAAAAATTTTAGTTTGTTTCATTCCCCAGAGGGCTATATGTTGACGCCGCTTTATGATATTATTTCAGCGGCACCCTTAGTTAAAAATCAAAAAATCCAATTTCAAGATTTAAAAATGTCTATGTGTATAGGCGATAAGCGACGCTATAAAATTTTAGAAATTCAGAGAAGGCATTGGCAGCAAACAGCAAAAATATGTCACTTTTCTGACCAAGAAATAGAACAAGTTATGCAAGAATTGATTGATCTTGTTGATACAGTTATCCAACAAGTTAGTAAAAAAATACCTCAAAATTTTCCTCAAATCGTAAGTAATTCTATATTCGATGTTTTATCAAAAAATATAAAATTATTAAAAATTTAAGTCGATGGCTCATTTTGATACACATCGACCGTTATTTAAGTTTCTAGACTAAAGACCGATAAGGTACAGGCATAGGGGGACTTGTGACATCAAATCATTTTCTATTAATAATCCTATATTTCGTCTCCAACTTTTTCATATTTATCGCTGAAGCTTCTGCAAATTCTGATCAAGAAACCAAACTTAAATTTTTTGAAGATCAATGCCAAACCGGCTGTGATGCAGGTTTCAGTGCTTGTTATCAAAAACTTTCGACAGCAGATCGCAATGCGATTATGGACGAACTTGTCGTTGGTAAATACATCCAAAAACTTCAATCATCAAGTGCAGGTACATCCGCTTACATTTACGGAAGTGAAAAATTTTCTGTCCCCATGTCGAAAGCAAAATTCAACGAAGTCGTCAGCAAAAAATGTAACGTTATAGCTGAAGCTGCTCAAGCCAAAGCTGCACAAGCTGTCGCTGGTGCAAGTGGTAGTAAAAGTTCATCTGGTAAATCAGGTGGCGGTGGGGATAGTGGTGCCGGCGGTTTAGTTGATGCTGCTAAACAGATGGCTCCAGTGCTTGCAGCAACTCCAGCTGGTAAAGATGTATTAGATGCCGCTAAGAAAAAAGGTAAAGAAATTTACGGTGCAGTAAAAAACGCAGTGGCCGGCAAGACACCAAAATCTGACTCTACTGCAGGTAGTGGACAAGTTGCAGTGGCTAAAGATACTAGCGCTTCTCGTGTTCCAGCAGCGAGTTCGGGACAACCGGCAACTCCTGCTGTTCGCGAGGGTGGTGGTATCCAAGCGCAAAATGGTGAAATCGGCGCCAACTTGGGCCGCGGTACAAAATCAGAAATTAAAACTGCTGTCGAAGCTAAACAGCCGACATCTGCAGAAGTTGTACCTCCAAAAGAAGCACCAAAAGTTGCTGACATAGACAAAACTGTAGACTCTAAACTAACAAACGAAAAAATGCAGGTGGCAGAAAAAGAATCACCAGTTCAAGCGGAAGCTAAAGCGACCACAGATCCTTCAACAGCAAAAACCCCAGATGCAAAAGCTGAAACAGATAAAGCCGCTGCGGATAAAGTTGCACAAGAAACACAGTCAAAACTAGAATCAGCTTTAGCACAGATGGAATCTGCTGGCGGTATTTGTCAAAGCCAAATTGCTAGCGTAAGAGAATCTTCAAAAAAATATTTAGTATCTAAACAATCTTGTGGGTCCGATGCAGTTTCAGCAGATAATTTTTGCGAAACTTTAAGAAGTCCAAAAGCATTACAAGTTCAACAATTGTTAACTGCAGGAACAGCTATTCTTTCCAAAGCTACTGCTGCATCAGAGTCTTGTGGAGTTATGGGTAACGTTAGTACACTTGCTAACGGTGGAATGTTAGCAGCACAAGCAGTTTGTAGCGGATACAAATTTAAATGTGATTTCAGTTGCGGTGATGCAAAAAAAGAAATAAAAATTGTGGCTGAATTAAATGAAGCCCCGATTACACAATGTATAAGTGGAATTAGACAAGAAATCTATGCTCTTCAAGAAGCTGGTCAAGAAGGCAGAGCAGTAATGTTAAATGATTTCGTAAATAAATTACTAGTTGGCCAAAATCAAATGGGCCAACTGATCACAGAAGAAACACCAGCCGTCGATCCAAAAATAGAACAATGTAAAAAGAATGAAATCGATATCATGACAATGGGTGCACAAGCAGCTGCTTTATTGTCTGCGGCGATGGATTCGAAAAAGTGTGAAGAACAATTATCATCTGGTGGCAGTGGCGAAAGTGGAAAACCTATCGCAACGACCGCACAATTTTGTGCGCAGGCAGCGAATGCATCAAGTATAACTTGTCGATGTGCTGCTAATCCAAGTGGGGCGGGATGTTTAGGTGCGCTTGGTAGCGGATCAGATGTTTCGGGATTTGCAGGCTTGCAAAAAAACGGCAGTAATGTTTCTGGTTTTGCATCAGTCGGTGGACCAAAAATATCTGGTTCAGATATTAAATTTGATGATCTACCAAGTGATATCGCGAAAAAACCAGATGATGGTTTAACAGCAACTTCGCCTTTCGGTACAGCAGCTGCTGGTGGTGGTGGCGGTGGATCTGGCGGTGGTGCAGGAGCACCTACTAGTTCAGGTGATGGTAGCGGTGTAGGTGGCGAAGAAAAATCAAAATTTGCCATGGGTATTTCATCATTAGCTAAGGGATTTGGAAATTTATTTGGGACTAACGGTGCTAAACCTGCGGCAAAATCTTTATCAAAACAACAACAAGAAGTTCAACTGCAAGCCATCAAAAGAAAATTAGCATCAGACCAAGTGCGTGCAGAAATCTCAACGGCATCAGGTAAATCAAATTTTGATAAAATTAAAGCTCGGTATACTGAAACACGAAGCAGCTTAATTGCAGCTCCGTAATTTTTTTGGGGGAAATATGAAAAGTAAAGACTTAAGCAAACAATTTATAATTGGTGCTTTTATTTTTTTTCATTCACTGTCTAGTTTTGCACAAACTAATTACTTAAATAATACTACTCAAAATGTTATGAGTGATTCAAGTATTCAGTATGAAGTTTGCGGAACGGTGACACAGACAGTTTTTAATCCACTTACACAAAAAAATGAAACCAAACAAGTTGTAGATCAGGCTTGTGTTAACAGAAACAATCAAAAAAGATCTGTACAGAATCAGGTTATTCAAGGAGCTACAGCTGCAGCAACACTGAACGATAGTAATAGCACTGGAATTAAGGCGCCAACAGCTCCAGTTTTAGCTGATTGCGGGAGCCAGACTACTCAAAATGGTTTTTATAATTCGGCCTATTCAACATGTCAGCAAAGAAACGCGGCTTTGCAAAATGATTACAATTATAAAATGGATATTTATAATCGGGCAATGGCTCAAACAGCAAGTAGTAAAGCTTCTGAATCAGATCAGGATTTATACGGTAACATGAGTGATACAACTGCAACTGGCGGTTTAGATGAAATCCAGAAAAAAAATGAAGATGGCAATATGCTTTACACGGCAGCTGCAGCAGCCCTACAAGGATTAGCCGTTACTAATTTTATTAAAGAAGCAGCATGCGAAAGCTCTTGTCCTTCAGGCTGTTGTTCTGCAGCACCTGCTTTTGGTGCAGCAGCGGCAGCATTCATGTTGTTAAACGGACAATCAAATAAACAAGCAGACGAACATGAGGCATCAGCTTATCAAGCTTGTACAGCGTATAATCAATTATCATCAACTCAAAAAACATGTACTCCCCCTGCAACTACAACAAAATACACCAGACCAGAAGGTTGTACTTCAATTAACGTCGCTGACTGCCAAGGTGCTGGTAGTGAATTAAATGGTTTGAATGGAAAAACAAAATCAGGCGGAGTTTCTTCTTTTATTAGTCCAGAACTTAATAAATACGGTGAAATATTACCTGATGGATCAGTTAAAACTAAAGACGGAAAAGTTTTTAAATTATCAGATTTTGCGGATAAAAATTCTTTAATGGCTAAAGGTTTTACCGCAGCACAGGCACAATCAATATTAGACCAAGTTAACGCTAAAAACGGAATTTTGGCCAAAACAGATCTAGATGCCAAGGGGCAATTAAAAGGCCTGAACTCAGCCTACGGTTCTGGAGCTGGCAGCGGCGGCGGTACAAAAATAGTTGATATCTCGACAGGTGCCGATTCAGGAAAGCTATATAAAGATAAATTAAATGGCCTTAACGATGATGAAAAAAATCGAAAACCATCATCTGAAGGGCTAGCTAAAGAATTCAATGGCGAACTGATTGGTGTGGCTAATGATGATATTTTCTTAATGATGAATCGTCGATATAAAAGAATAGGCGATCAAGACACACTTATTACTCCGTGACATACTTTTAGTCCATAAGTCTAAAATTTATTTGAATAGCTTTTTAATCCTGTCATAATTATTTTATGGCAGATTTAAAAGTTTTAGGAATCATGAGCGGCACCAGTTTAGATGGGGTTGACTTTGTTAAAGTTAAAATCAATAAAAAAAATTTACACTGTAAGTATATAAATCAGCATTCATTTCCTTTTCCGTTTATTTTGAAAAAAAAGTTATTACGTGCGGCACAGAACGAAATGAACGTTTCAGAACTTGCGCTACTAAATCATGAATTGGGTCGGTTTTATGCAGATTGTTTTTCTGAATTACCTACTCAGCTTAAAAAAATTGATTTGATTGGCTTACATGGCCAAACCGTATTTCATCAAGGCAAGACGGCCACGTTACAAATTGGTGAACCTAGTTATCTAGCACAGAAAGCCAAAAAAATGGTTGTCTCAAACTTTAGATCTGCAGATATTTCTGCAGGAGGCGAAGGCGCACCCCTTGCTCCATTTTTTCATCAGGTTATCTTTGGACAGAATAAAAAAACTATTAGTCTACATAATTTAGGCGGAATTAGTAATTTAAGTTTAATCACAAATAAAAAACTAAAGTTAGCTTTCGATACAGGACCTGCAAATATGTTAATGGATGAAGAAATGCGAAATTCTTCAAACAGCAGTTTAGGCTACGATAAAGACGGGGAACTAGCTTCGCGCGGTAAAGTGAATGTTTCACTATTAGCTGAAATGCTTGGGCATAAATACTTCAAGCAGCAGCCACCTAAAAGCTGCGGTCGTGAACAATTCGGAAATGGATTTTATGGTCAGTACAGATCACAGCTACAAAAATTAAGCTTAGAAGACAGACTAGCCACTTTGACAGAGCTAACTGTTCAATCAATTGCTAAAGCTTATTTACAATTTTGTAATCCCCAACCGAAAGAAATTATTTTTTGTGGCGGTGGAGCCAAAAATAAATATCTGATTAAAAGAATTGATCAAGAACTTGAAAGCATTAAAATATCAACAGTTGATGATTACGATTGGCCCACACAAAGCATCGAAGGTGCTGCATTTGCTTTACTTGCAGCTTGTTGTGTTTGGAAAGTCCCAGCGAATGTCATAGGCGCAACCTCAGCAAAGAAGCAGGTCATTTTAGGCCAAATCACTCAAGTTTGATTTTGGGTATGTTTTCAATAAATCGAAATGATTTTTGTAAATAGGTTTGTTCATATTTTTTAATATTTCTGATTTAGCAATTTGGTAATCAGCGTGATTGCCAGTTTCATACCAATCAGCTTTTATGGGATAAATTGAAATATCCTTGTGATCCAATTGATGAATTAAAATATCATAAAAAATATTCAGTTCTTTATCAGGTTCAATCAGTTTTAACACTTCCGGGGATAAAATTTGCAAACCAATATAATGCCATGCCTGTAAGCCTACTGTTTTATCTGAGAATTTACCAATGTGTTTAACTTGATGATGATCACACCAAATGCCACCAAATTTATGGCCGGCCTCAGGATGTTGAATCACGATTAATGTCGCTAACGATTTTTTTTCAACATGTTGCTTTAAGGCTTTTACTAAGAAATTATTTTCTTCAGTAAAAAGTATTTCATCAGAATTAGCGACGACGATTGGCAAAACAGGTGAAATCATTTTTTCAGCTAGTTTTAATCCCCCAGCGCTACCTTTAATAAAATTTTTTTCATCAGAAAACAAAAATTCTTTTGTCGTGTTTTTATAAAGCAGATGAATTTGTTCGGGTAAATGAAAAGTATTAGCTATATATTTTTTGACTAGCAGTTGATCTAAATAGGGAAGTATATAATACCCAAGTGGTATACCAAATAATGGAATGGTGGGCTTAGTATGCTTTTCAGTAATTGGTCTTAAACGTGTGCCAAGACCTGCTGCAAAAATAAATGCTTGGCATTCATTAGAGCTGTTCATAATTTTTTTCAAATGCACCCGAATCAATCAGAACATTTAAAAGAGGTTTATATTCCGGGAAATGAGTCAACGAACGCATCACGCGCTTCAAAGTAGGAGCTAAGTATTTTAAGTATCTACGATCTTGTCTGGTGTTCATAAAACTTGAAAAACTGCCACAGGCTTTTAAACATCGCTGAATTGATTGAATTTCATAGATATAATAAAACTGATCTTTTGATTTTTTCTGAATTCTTAAAAACTCAGTATGATCTAAATAATAATCAATCATTTTTTCAGCGTACTGATCGTTAATATCGACATAAGAATCTTTAATCAGGCTGACTAAATCATACTGGATCGGACCAAGCCTAGCATCTTGGAAGTCTATGACAAAAATATTATCCAGTTTAATCATTAAGTTTCTTGAATGATAATCACGGTGGCAAATCACTTTTGGTTCAGCATGAAGCTTTTCACAAATATCTAATAAGGTTTTATCAAGCTGGATCGAAAGTTCTTTTCTGGGCTGCGATTTTAAATCAAATTTTAAAACACCTTCAATAAGATGTTCTTTTGCATAATTCATTTCCCACATAAACTTAGCTGTATCAAACATGATTTCTTTAGCTATTGTTTTTTCTTTAAGCTGTGTGGCTTGGGTATGTATTTTAATAATTTCATCTAAAGATTTTTTATAAAAATGCCAAGAAAGTTCTTGTTGCGAAGATTCCCAAAATTTTCTTTCTAATGTTAAATCTCCAAGATCTTCCAAAAGAATTAGGCCTTGTTCTGCGCCAATCTTTTTGATTTTAGGAACATGAATACCAGCCAATTCAAAATGCTTCAAAACGTCGATAAATGGATATTTTTCCGCATCGAAAGGCAACCACGACATCAAAACATAAGTGTCTTGATCATGGATGATACGGTAGTACTTTCTGGCTGATGCATCGCCAGCAAGTTGATGAATCTTTATTTGCTCATTATTAAAATATTGAGCCAAAAAAGTATGAGTTTGTTTATCTAATGCAACAGACATGACATAATGTTGTCATGTAATGATTTGTTATTCAAGATTGAAAAACAATAATTCAAGAACATCTGAGTTCATTTGCTGTTTTAAAGGTACGCGGTCGATATCAAATAAAATTGCCAATAGGTCATTTTTTAAACCTTCTTCAAGGCCTAATTCTGCTATTTCTGACTCTTGCAGATTAGAACCTACAATAAAAAGTGTTTTCGATGTATTTGATTTTACTCCAGCCGTTAATAGTTGAAGCTCTCTTTGATTTAAAGATTTTAGATCACTAATATAAATGGTAGTTTCCGAGAAGGGCTTAAAATCTTCGGCAGTTGTTAATTGTGATGAAATATCTGTAAGTTCAACAAACAAGTTATTTTTTGCAATTTCATGAATTTTCAGAGCCACATTTTTTCTATGTAAAGCAGAAGCCGATCGTAAATGAATAATATGTGAAACTAGTTTAGGTTTTTCAGTTTGCTCTTTCCTGTTAATAATCTTTAAAAATGGAACCGATAAATCAATGAAAGATTCTGATTCAGGAGCAAGCGTAGTCATTTGTTTGAATTTTAAATGAGTATTGTATACGTGAGGCTCGACTAAAAAATGAACCAAATCAGTCACTTCATTTTTTTGATCTGGGGACAATAGCGATCCGCGATCAATGATCACTTCACCTAAATAAATTGATTTTGTATTCAACGGAATGATCAAATCATCGCCTTTAGAATAGGGTGAAGTCTTAGAATTCAACAAATTTAGAGACCTAAATTTAATTTGTTTGCCGTATTTCTCCTGAATTAATGCTTCAGTTTTTTCCCACACTACATTTTCAGTGACGCTTTTCATATATTCCCCATGACTTTTCGATGACTTGTTCGATGACTTAGCTTTTTAAAGCTTTTGTCTTTTCCAATTCAGTCCCTATGTGGAACTAATACAAGACTTGTGCCGTAGAATGTCGTTTTTAGGTTCAAAACACGGGCGGAAATAGCTATCCGAATTAGCTATGTAAGCTACTGAAACGATTGAATAAAAATGAATTATAAAAAAGATATGTCTATACTCTAAACGAAAGAAACCTAAAACTTATTTATTTTAGGCTTCTTAAAACTGAATGTTTTTAAAATTTTTTCAAGACTGTCGATTAGTTATCAGTACCAGTTAAATACCTAGCTATAAGCTAGGCTCTTGCTAGTTTACGTTTATCAAGTCCGTATTTTTCAACTTTCATGATTAAACCGGCACGACTGATCCCTAATTCTTTAGCTAATTTCGACTTATTCCAGCCTGTGCGACGTAAGCCTTCTTTGATCATTTCGCGTTCCAAGTCTTCAAGAGCATCTTTAAGTTTACCATGCAATCTTGAACCTTGAGTTTTTGCTTTCTCACCTAATTCTAAAATTTTAGGAGATAAGATCTCATGACCCACTTTATTTTCATCACCAGCTAATACACAAAGGCGTTCGATTTCGTTTTGTAATTCACGAACATTACCTGGCCAAGCATAATCATAAAGTTTTTCGATAGCTCGTCCCATTAATTGTTTTTTAGGCTTAGATGACTGTTCAGCAATTTTAGTTAAAAAGAAATCAACCAATACAGGAATATCTTCTTTTCTTTCACGTAAAGGCGGTACACGAATATTAATCACATTTAAGCGGTAATATAAGTCTTCACGAAATGTACCTTGTTCAACCATTTCACGTAAATTTCTATTTGTAGCGGCAACGATACGTACATCCACTTTACGCATTTCTGTTGAACCTACCGGAGTAAAAGTTCCTTCTTGTAGTACACGAAGTAACTTAACCTGCATCTGTGGAGAAGTATCACCGATCTCATCAAGAAAGAAAGTTCCTTTATCAGCAATTTCAAATAAACCTTTTTTATCTTTTAAAGCGCCTGTGAAAGACCCTTTAACGTGACCGAATAATTCTGATTCAAGTAAGTTATCATTGAAAGCCGAACAGTTCTGAATAACGAAGTTTTTATCTTTTCTATGAGAATTATAATGGATTGATTTAGCGATCAATTCTTTACCTGTTCCATTTTCCCCTTGAACCATCACAGTTGAATCAGCAAATTTAATTTTATCAAGCAGGGCGTACAACGACTGCATGGGTTTAGATTTACCAATCATATTGTCGTATTTAAAACGATTACCTAATTCTTTGTTTAATTCATTAATTTTTGTTTCACGACTGGCGATTTCCACATGCAAAGTCACAACTTCTTGTGCAACCAGTTCAACTAATTCAGTAAAGTGCTGTCTGTTAGCTTCATCTAGGTATTTGAACTTACCTAGTGATTTTTCAATCAGTTCAGCAGTGCAGCCGTAAGCCGCTAAGCGCTCTCTGATTTCAGCAATACGATGTGCTGTGTTTTCTTCTTTGAAAAATCCCATGGCGATAACAGTGCCGACGAAATCATTTTCAATAATGATTGGGAAAATACAAACATCAAAACCTGCCGCATCCCATTTTTTAAATGTATACGGATTGTTTGATTGGCGTAAGTCATGAATAGTTTTTGAAACTAAATCACCCAAGTTATTCTGCGTGAGTTCTTTATTTAAAAGATAATTCACAGCGGGATTAGCGAATAAGACCTTTTCATCAAGGCCTTTTAATTGGCCTCGTTCATCAGTAAAAATGATGTCTACATTCCACCAAGCTTGTAATACGTGTTTAAGTTTTTTAATAACGTGAATGTGTTCAAAATCATTCCAATTAATCATGCGACACCTCTATTTGTGTTTTATGTACAAAACTTTATCGTCAACTTTGTTGACAGACTTAAGGGTTTAATTTTTTTTTGAGTAAAAATTTGACACTCGTTGAAAGACTTTAGTCCAGGCCGAAAATAATTTCACCAATGGGAAACCAGACCTAAGATTTAATTTAGCTGAATATTTAGCCTGTTATTTATCCTAAATTTTGTGTGTGATATAATTTCGCGTATTCGCTATTTTTCTGTATCAATTCAGTATGCTGACCTTGCTCAACGACTGACCCATTTTTCATAACAAGGATTAGATCAGCTTTTTGAATCGTTGATAGACGGTGAGCAATAACAACAGTTGTGCGACCCTTCATAAGTGCTTCAAGGCCAGATTGCACAAGCTGTTCACTGACTGAATCAAGAGCACTGGTGGCTTCATCTAAGATCAGAATAGGGGCATCTTTATAAAGTGCTCTAGCAATTGCGATTCTTTGTTTTTCACCACCGGAAAAATTATTACCACGCTCACCAACAGCTGTATCAAATTGATGTTCCATCTTTTGGATAAATGTATAGGCGTGCGCAGCTTTAGCTGTCGATAATATTTGGTCATCAGCTTTTGTTGTATGGCCAGCAGAAATGTTGGCCGCTAGTGAGTCTGAAAACAAAAAGACATCTTGTGAAACTAAACCGATATTTTTTCTAAGATCGGCGAGATTAATTTTTTGAAG
>JAYTPA010000091.1:0-1205 GCA_043747495.1 Bdellovibrio sp. | reverse complement strand
TGACCTTCCCCCATTGACTGGCGGAGTTATAACTTCCTGTATTTAGTTAACTCGTTAACATCATTTCATATTCTTTTGCAAACTCATTTGGTGTTTTATATTTTAAAGAGCTGTGCGGTCGGTTTTGATTATAATCTTTTCTCCATTTTTCGATTTCTTTGCGAGCATCTTCAAGATTTAAAAACCAATGCTGATTCAAACATTCATCTCTGAACTTTCCGTTAAAAGATTCAATATAGGCATTCTGCACTGGCTTTCCAGGTTGAATAAATTTTAATTCAACTTTATTTTGATATGCCCACATGTCTAAAGTTTGTGAAATAAATTCTGGGCCATTATCACAAACGATCATCTTCGGAAGCCCTCTCGTTATTTTTAGTTTGTTAAAAATATTTATTAACTTTTGCGACGGGATTGATCTGTCTGGATAAATTACAATATTTTCTCTGGTGTAATCGTCGACGATATTGAAACATCTAAATCTTCTTTGATCGGCTAAAACTTCACTCACAAAATCCATTGACCAAATTTCATTTGGTTTTTCTGGTGCCGGCAGAACTAATCTTAAATGACCTCTTAATTTCTTTTTCTTTCGCATCTTCAGAGACAAACCTAGCTCTGAATATAATCTTTCTACACGCTTGTAGTTGTCTTTGAACCCCTGTCTGCGTACGATCTGATAAATTCTGGGACAACCCCAGCGCGTGCGTTGGCCGGAAACTTCAATCAGTTTTTCTTTTAAAAGGGTATCGTCTTTTATAGAGTTACTTTTGTAATAATAAGTCGAAGAATTCAGCCCAAAAAGTTTATACGCACGATGTGGTTTATAATTTTTATTCTTAATTACAAACTCAACAAGTTGTCGCTTGGCTTTTGGGCCTACCACTTTTTTGCGTTTACTTCTTTCAAGACTTCAATGTCCATCGCCATGTTTGCGACGATTCGCTTTAGGCGATTGTTTTCAGCTTCGAGTGTTTTTAGATTCTGAATATCTTTGCTGGGCACGCCCTTAAATCTTTGGCGCCAGTTGATGATTGTTTTATCGGAAATTCCATATTTTCTTGCCACCGCTGGCGTCGATCCGCGCGGCGCGGCCTCTTTTAGAATATTTGAAATTTGTTCCGCTGTGAACTTTGATTTTGCCATTTTCTTGATCCTTTTCCAGGCTTTATAGCCCATTAAAAAGGAAGTATCAACTTGTCCAG
>JAYTPA010000090.1:0-29765 GCA_043747495.1 Bdellovibrio sp. | reverse complement strand
TCATAAGACGTTCGTCGGGGATAAATCAATTAGACTTTAATAGTTCAAACAATCATCTATCATTAAACAGTTGTCTAAAAATTTAGATACTTAAGGAGTTTTATGAAAAAGAAGCTGATTTATTCTTTGGCCGGTTTGTCTTTGATTCTCACTATCGGTGTAGTTTCGTGTGTATCGAACACCAAAATCCAAAACAGAGATGTTGCAGGCGTAGCTGATGTCACTCAGATTATTGAAGATAATAAACTTAATTATGCTGAGCGATTTGGTGAAAAAACGCCGGCTAAAGCACTAACTACTGCTGAAATTCAAAAATATGCGACATCGACTCAAAAATTAGATGTTAAAGAAGCTGAAGTCATTATTGATAACGATGCTGCTTTTGAAAGTAAATTAGCGATAATTAAATCAGCGCAAAAAGAAATTCGTTTAACATATTTTATATTTGCAGCTGATGATTCTTCATCAGTTTTGGCGAATGCACTTATTGAAAAGGCTCAGCAGGGTGTTAAAGTTAAAATGTTAGTCGACTTTATCACTAATTATGGAAAATTAGACTTATTCCAATTGATGGCCGCAGAAGGCGGAAAAAACATGGATATTCGTTTTTATAATTTTCCAACAAAAAGAATTTTAGCTGATGCTAAATACATGACTTTACCTTGCCCGAAAGTGGCTAAACCTAATTCGGATAGTTGTTCAAAAGCTAAATCAGCGATGATGGCTCAATTATCTAATCAAGACACGACGTTCTTTTCACAGTTATTTTTATCTGGCTTATATGGTAAAAATGGCACAGCCATCAAAACATCTTTTGCCTTAGGTGCTCAGGTTAATCCTGCAGATTTCAAAGGTGGCGATACATCACCAGAACAATTTGAAAGATTAACAGATTTCATGAAACTTTACTTCGATGCTAAAGTTAAAAATGAAATTGGCGCTAAAATTAAATTACTTATTGCAATGAGCATGTATTCAGACGAATTAAATCCAGTTGTTAATGAAATCACAGGTCGCTTACCAATTAACAATGATGCTGTGATCCCGGGTGAAAAAACAACTCATGGTGAAGAATGGGATCATATCACTGATTACACTCATCATAAATTATTAGCTGTTGATGGTCGTGAATTTCAATTAGGTGGTCGTAACATTGAAGACTCGTACCACATGAAACAGCGCCTTGGTAATGATGGTAAATACATTTTCATGGATACGGATTTTAGAGCTGTTACTTTTCCTGGTGGATCTTCTGAAGTTGAAAGAAGCTTCGATAAAACATTTAATTTTTCCGCAATGGTTGCGCCACTTAGTAAAGTTCAAAAAATCATGCCAAACGATGCGATTTCAAACACTGAAGCACTTGGTCAGTCAGCAGCGATTTGCATGGGCTCAGTGATGGCAGGAAAATTACAACCAGATAAACTTGGACAATGTTTAAAAGAAACGACACCAAAGCAATCTCAATACATTGATCTAAAAACGCGAATGGCCAACCTTAAAAAAGATATGGTTGATCGTGCAAGCAATTATAACAAAAACTATGTTGGTCTTGGAAAAAACAAAGCGAAAGACAACTGGAGAAATTCTGATTACACAGCTAGAATAAATCAACTGACACAAAAAGATTTAGACTCAGCAGAAATGTATTATGTTGAAAATACATCATTCAATTTAAAATCAGCTAATCCGCAACGTATCGTAGGTTCTAGCATTGGTGCAGAATATAAATTTAATAAAAATATTCATCAACTGTGGTACCGCGGCTTAGAAAACACGTGCAAAGTCAGTCAGCAAACAGGACAAGTAAAACGAGTTATTTTACATTCGGCTTATTTATTTATGCCATCTGGCTTAATTCACAAAATCGCTAAAATGCTTAATGGTGATTATGGTGATTGTTCACGTGTGAAAATCACATTGTTAACGAATTCGTTTGCAACTACAGATTTAAATGTCATTAATGTTTTTGCAAGATACCAATTAAAAGAACTGGTTAAGCATTACAATGGATTGTTAGCTGCTGAATCAAAACATAATTCAAATCGTTCACAAACTGGCAATTCAGCATTTAAGCGTTGGTTTCCAGAACTTGATTACTATGAATACAAACCATTAGGAAAAGGTATTTCACTTCATACAAAATTATCAGTTTTGGGTGATGATGTGATCATCGGTTCTGCGAATGCAGATACACGTTCGTATTACATGGATACAAACAATGCGATTTTTATAAGAAACGCTCATGAATTTAATAAAGATTATATTCAGTTTGTTGATAATCTAATTAATGACCGAACTAAAACTGATCACATGAATCAGTTTTACGGAAATATGACTGATAATCAGTTAAAAGAAGAAAATGATTATATCTTAGGAACAATGATTTGCCGTTGGGATAAAAAAGCAGAAAACTGTCCTAAAAATACACTTTTTCCTATGAAAGCATCAAAAGTTAAATCATCACGTTTCACACCAGAACGTATATTGCGTGTGCAAGGCGTTGTCGACTTAATCGGTGCTAAAGTCACAGATGTGACAAAACGATTACTTAACTTCAGAGGAAAATTTGATGGTATCGATCAAATGGATCCAGCAACAGGTCCAAATACAGTCAAAGAATTAAATGAACTATCAAACGAATTCGATTCGGCTTTTAAAGTTCTTTAATCAAGGATTTTGAAATTAAAAAACTGATTTAGTTTCGCAAAGCCCACAAAGCAAATGCTTTTTGGGCTTTTTCTATTTGTAGGGTTTTTTTTAGTTTTTTATCATTGCGAATTGTTTTTTGTTGCTCTTCAGTGAGATCATTTTCAGTTAACGGTGGTAGCAATCCAAAATTAATATTGGTCGGTTGAAACTGGCCTGCTTTGTAAGGGTCAGTGATCGCTTCTAACAAAGAACCCATGGCACTAGCGCGCGGTGGTGGACTAAATGTTTTATCCATTAATTTTTGATCAATAAAATCAGCGACTAATAATCCAATACAAGCTGATTCAAAATAACCTTCAACACCAGTTATTTGTCCGGCAAAGAATAACCATGGGTCATTTTTACTTGAAAGATCTTTATTAAGTCTTTTAGGGCTATTGATAAACATATTGCGATGAATGCTGCCTAATTTTAAAAATTCAGCATTTTCTAAACCAGGAATCATTTTAAAAATACGAGTCTGTTCGCCATAGGCCATACGGGTTTGAAAGCCGACCATATTGAAGGCAGTGGCTTCTTTATTATCTTGTCGTAATTGTACAACGGCATACGGATAGCGCCCTGTACGCGGATCATCAAGACCTACAGGTTTCATGGGACCGAATCGCAAAGTTTGTGGGCCACGATCAACCATTGTTTCGATCGGCATGCAGCCTTCAAAAAAATCTGTAGTTTCAAAATGTTTGGGTTCAATTTTTCGTGCATTTTGAATTTCAGTCACAAAGGCTGTGTACTGTTCTTTGTTCATAGGGCAGTTGTAGTAATCATCTGTGCCTTTACCATAACGATCGGCTTTCCAGGCAAGTTCAGTATTGATTGAATCCGCATCGATGATGGGCGCAATCGCATCAAAAAAATAAAGAAATTCATCACCGAAATGTTTTTGTAAGCTTTGGGCT
The DNA here is from genome assembly GCA_043747495.1 of Bdellovibrio sp. Taxonomy (GTDB): domain Bacteria; phylum Bdellovibrionota; class Bdellovibrionia; order Bdellovibrionales; family Bdellovibrionaceae; genus Pseudobdellovibrio. Next base: position 26,154 of record JAYTPA010000090.1, on the reverse strand, counting down.
AAAGGTTCATCTGTTAAAGGCCCTGTGGCAATCACGGCGGGTCGTGGAATATCATCAAGTGATTTAACAACTTCATTTTTAATAACGATGTTAGGATGAGATTTAACCTTATCAGTCACATATTGCGAAAACAATTCACGATCAATCCCCAAAGCTTGCCCTGCGGGAACAGCGGCTTTTTTAGCTAAATCTAAAATATAGGAATTTCTTTTTTCTGCTTCCCATTTTAATTGTCCAGGGCCAGAAACTTCGGCCATGCTACCAAAAGAATTTGAACAAACTAATTCTGCAAACTTTTCAGTTTTATGTGCGGGAGTTAACTGAATAGAACGCATTTCTATTAAATGAACTTGATAGCCCTTATCGGCTAATTGCAGGGCGCACTCGCTGCCTGCTAACCCAGCACCAACTACAGTGATTGTTTTTGTCATCATGGGCTTTGAATAGACTTTATGTGTGTAAAAATCAAGTGAGATATGGCTATTTTTTAATAGGTAATAACTGGACTTCTATAAGACAAACCCAGCCATTAACATAGAAAGATAAAGCGGGGTTAATATGTCAGGTGCTGTGCCGTATGCGTTTTTTATAGTCTTGGCTATTCAGTTTTTCAGCCAAAGTGGTTTTGCACTTAACTGGCCAGAACCCATCAAATGTGGTCCGCAAATTGAAAAGTTATTGGCTAAATTTGATTTCGCAGCCGATGCCAAATGGAAGCAAGCCGATTCTAGTAGCTATACCAATAAGACTTATAAAATAGAATCAAAAAAAATAGGTCACTGGGTTGTTATTGAAATGAATAAAGACGGTATTGATCTAGTCACTTTTGAAAACACAGTTAAAAACTTTTTTAAATTTAAAAACAAAGACTGTAAGATCACCGAAGAAAATGTCAGTGAATTTAAAATGTATGACGAAAAAATTGATAAAAAAGCAAAACCCTTTACAGACAGTGATCTTGTTAAATTAATAGGACAGAAAAAAAAGGGTATTCTCTACATATGGTCTCCTCGTATGGTTTATTCTGTGAACCACTCGGAAGATTATTTTCAAATAGCGAAAAAAAATAAATTTGAATTCACATCTTTATTAGCTCATGACGTTTCATTTGATGAAGCAAGTGAGGCCTTAAAATCTAAAAAACAAAATTTTTCAGGACGCAAATTAGCATCTGTCGATCTTTACTTGCGGGACGCCACATTACATTACCCCACTTTTCTAGTTTACAATAATGGCCAAATTCATTCTAAACGAATTGTTGGAATTAACACGCCTGAAGATTTTCAAAATCTTATTAATCAGTATGCAACGGAGCTGAAATAATGTTTAAGATAAATTCTGTCATTTTGCTTTTAATGGTGATTTCAAAATTAGCTAACGCGAATCAATGTGTCCCAGCTTATGAATATATTCCTTATGCTGCTATGACCAAGAATGGATCTGAAAATAATGAAAGCACTGGTCAGTATCAGCGGGTCAGTCCTGATGGACGTTATATTTTAAGAAGTGATTCAACGCATTTAGGTTCAGTCACTTTACTTGAAATAAGAAAATCATCTTCAAAGAATCAATTAGAAGCCTATGCTTATAAAACGCCTTTAGCCAATGAGGCTTTCGCTTTATTATCAACATTTCGTTTTGTAGTTAACGTTAATGGTGAACACCATAAAATAAGTGACATCAGATCTAATGAAAAAAACTCAAACCCCTATTTTAAAGCCGGTGAATCAGGTTGGTACGCGGCTTCTACAGAATTACCCAACGGAACTGATAGTTCTTTTAAGATTAGATCGATCGCTTGGCCAAATAATAATGCAAATGCTGGTTTTAATCGTGGATCAGACATGGGTAAGGGTATTTTACAAATGTCTGAGACAGATATGGTTAAAGAGGGCGGAGCCTATAAAATTAAAAACAACAAGCGTTTTGTGCTGTGTGAAAATTTAGAAAAATCCGAGGGAAAAATTTTCTTTCAACCGATGATTTCACCTTCAGGTCAGTTTTTAAGTGCAATGCCTACAAATCCAAAAGATAGTCAGCCAACAATGAGAATATATAAAATATTAGATAGTGGTCGCTGTGAAAAAGTTGATGATTTAGGTCAAGTCAGCCAGAAAGCGGCTTTAGGTTTAGAAAGCAATGGTCAATTGCCACCAGTGATGTGGGCGGGACCTATCTTAGTAAGTGACAATAAAACAAACTCACCAACGAACGGACTTTACGTCAGAGATCCTGAATTAGGACTTAACTTTTATTTGGGTAATGATAAAAAATCATTTCAGCCTGCAGGATTTCCGAACATGACGAAAGATGGCCGTATTGTTGTATCGGCCACTTGGAAAAATTGTGTTTTAAGCACAACTGGTAAGGAAGTTTGCAGTGATAGTCGCGGGCTAGTTCGTTTAGATCCGAATCAAAGCGCTGACGTCGTGAAATACAAAAACAAAGGCAGCAAGTCAGCAAGTTGGTTTAAAAAATGTATAACCACTGCGGATGTGCGTAAAATTGAAAATGAGCAAAACCAAATCTATGGCTTTGATCTTCCGTCAACAGCAACACCAGATGCAGAAAAAGCATCACAATAAGAGTGACTGCTTTATTTAACTAGGATAGAAAACAAGCCGATGTCTAATCAGGATTTTAAAGCTAAATTTAAGTCAGGAGCCGAAGTTCTGAGCACTCTTTTTGTTGATCAAAAAGGGCCCGTGGCCGATCAGTTTCTAAGATGGAAGCTTTGGATGAATTGGTCTGATATTGTGGGTCAGACAACTGCTGAATCTTGCGAACCGATTTCATACCATCAAGGTGTCTTAACTTTGTGGGTGAAAAATTCAACATGGCTAACGCAAATGAATTTCATGTCTGAAGCTATTAAAAATTCAATCAATCAAAAATTTTCTCAAAATATGATTAAAGAAATCAGACTGACATTAGATCGTAAAAGTGTTCCATATACCCATGATGAACAATTCAAAGAACAACTTCGTAAATTCTTTAAAAAATAACTATTCTGCTGGTTTATTCTTCAGTACTCGATTTCAAAATTGATTTCACTTGCTGTTGTTTTTGCCCTGCACCAAGAATTGTTCGTAATCTTTCGTGAACAGATTTATCATTAATTAAAGCACCTAGTGTGCCTTGGCCATTATCAATTTTTTCTAAAATGCGATCCAACTTATTGACTGAACTTTCTAATTTACCACTTTTTAATGCAGCATTAATTTTTTGTGAAGCTTCATTAAAATTCCCCGCGGCACTATCTAATTTACTGACAACACTAGGTAATTTATTTTGTGTGGCTAAGCCTTCGACAATTTTATTGATATTATTAATCGTATCAAAAATCTTTTCACTTTCGCTGCCACGTTTACTGAATACAGATATAATATCAGATCCATATTCAGACTTCAGTACTGAATCTTTTTTTACGAAATCTTTAGCAATACCCGGGGTAATAAATAAAAATTTATCGCCTAATGCCCCTTGGGTTCTAATTTCAACGACAGAATCAGATTTAATTTTCGGAGCAAAGCTTTCATCAATTAAAAAAGTGACTTTGACTAAGTTTTTTTCATCGTCAAATTCTAGGCTTTCGACATTACCAATTTTAACGCCAGAGATGGATACAATGGCCCCGTTATTAAGACCTTGAACTGAATCAAAGTATGTTGTAATTAAAATTGATTTTTGAAAATAAGATTTATTTGACCCTAGCATAAAAACGGAAACAATCAGTGTTGTTAGGCCTATAGCAACGAATATTCCTACTTTAATTTTTATCATAAAATATTTCCTTCGATAAACTGATGAATAAGACTATTTTTATTCTGTTGTAACTGATCGATAGTCCCTTGTTCTAGAATCACTTTGTTTTTTAAGAATGCAAACTTATCACATACTGCAATCGCTGTTGGCATATCGTGGGTGACTAATATGGATGTAACACCTTTAGATTTTAATCTAAGAATCAGTTCTTGAATTTTTTTAGTGTTGTAAGGATCTAAACCTGCTGTGGGCTCGTCATATAATATAATTCGGGGTTTTAAGATCATGGCTCTAGCTAAGCCAATTCTTTTTTGCATACCACCTGAAAGTTCACCTGGATATAAATTCTGTGTATCATCAAGACCGAATTCAGCAAGTTGTAATTTAACTTGATCAGCTATTTCTTGATCTGAAAGTGAAGTATGCGCTAAAAGGGGATAAGCTAAATTTTCGAAGACAGTCATTGAATCAAATAAAGCACCGCCTTGAAAAGCGTATCCAACTTTTTTTCTGACTTCAATCAACTGATCTTCATCAAAATAAGTAATATCTTGATTGTCGATAATGATTTGTCCTGCATCGGCTTTTTCAAGTCCAATTAAACTTCTTAATATAACAGATTTACCCACACCAGATCCGCCAACCAGCCCAAGGCATTCACCCTCTTTAACATAGAAACTGACGTTCTCGTGTACAGTTTTATGGGCGAATGATTTTCTAAAGTTTTTAACTTCTATTAAAGCCATTTTTCAATTATCCAAAATATTTTTGCTAGAAAGAAATCACCCACAAGAATTAACAGTGATGCTGTGACAACAGCTTTTGTAGTGGCAATACCAACTTCTTTAGTTCCATTTTTGACAGTTAGGCCGTAATAACATGACGGTAAACTAATAAATAATGCAAAGAAGAATGTCTTACCAAAGCCTGCAACATAATCTTTTAAATTCGAAGTTTCAATAACCCGACGGTAGTAAAATTGTGGATCAATATTAAGTTCAGTCGAACCTACGATTAAACCGCCCGCATTACCAACAAGGTTAGCTACAGCGACTAAGAGCGGTAGTACAATAAGACAAGCTAGAACTCTAGGAATGACAATTCTTTTTATCGGCGATGTACCTAAAGCTTTCATTGCATCTATTTGCTGAGTCACAACCATAGAGCCGATTTCACTGGCCATGCCTGCGCCGACACGGGCAGCTAGCATTAAGCTTGTAAAAACCGGTCCCATTTCGCGCAAAATAGTTGATGCGACTAAGCGCGGGACATAAGGTTTGCCACCAAATTTCTCTAAGCCTAAACCGTACTGAAGTGACATAACCATGCCTGTTGAAAGCGCAGTAATTAAAATTAGTGGAAAAGACTTAACTCCGATAAAATAAATTTGATCGATTAATAAATTCAAATGAAAAGGTTTAGTTCGTATTTCACTGAAGCAATTTTTTGACAGAATTGAAACTCCGCCCAAGAACTCAAGTTGATCCTTAATTTTTTGGCCCAGTATTGTATCATTCATTTTTTAAAACTAAGTTGTTTGTTAAAAATTTGAAAAATTTCAAGGTCTGCTGAAACTTTTTTAGGATCACCAGACAAGGATGTTAAATAATTACATTTTTTATGCTGAAATGAATAAACCTGAACTTCAACTGGTTTTGAGTCAATTTGTCCTTGCAGTCTACGATAGTAAGACGGGTGGCCTGTTTCAAGCTGTGTCATTTTTTCAGTGATTACTTTAAAATGATCAAGTGAATCGTTAATAAGATTATGAATTGATTTTAAATCGTAAAGATTTTCTGTGCAATCAGAGACTAATGAGATCACTGATCCATTTTTTGTATTTTTCCAAGCCGGATAAATATAACTATTTAAGCGAATAAAATTTGGCTTTGGATCAGCGTAAATAATGTTATCTGAAAAAGTTGGTGCTGGTTCTTTAAAAAAGCTCGATATACATCCAGGTACGATGATTAATGTAATTAGTGAAATGAATATTTTTTTTAACTTCATTCACGAAATTATAAAGTCATATTGTGTTATCGTCTAGTCTAGGATATAAAGCCTTATTTAGATAAATCAACGTCAACATTTTGTCAGCATTCGCCAAAATAAAAGGACTAAATTTCCTAGTCTTCAATTTATTAGATATGGAAACAACTTTTTCTTGGCATTGCAAATGCTCATTACTTATTGTGATGAAAAAAAATACTTTTAATTTAGCTCTTGTCATGATTTTTATAACAGGAATTGCTGTCCCAAAGTCTTGGTCGGCAAATCTCAAAGCTCAGCTTAAACAGCAAGGCGAAACAGTTAATTTTGAAATCTCTGGTCAAAAAAACTGGGACTATGATTTGAAAAAAATCTCAGCTAACGGGAAAACAAAAATCCAATTACAGGTCAAAGGTCTAGACTCGGAAGCTATTAAAGATCTAAAATCAGTTCCTAATCAGTTTATAACTGCAGTAAACGCTGTTCCAAACGATCTTGAAAACTCTACGACAATCGAATTTGTACTCGTTAATGACTCAATTGAAACTTTTGATTATTTAACAGACCAACCTTCAAAATTAATCGTCGATTTTTATAAAAGTGATGAACCTAATACTACGACAAAGGAAACGGCTCAGTTCACTAAAAAAATCGTTAATAAAAAAAACCAAAATCAAATTGTACAAAAAAACAATAAAACACGTACCCCAGCAGATATAAGTTTTCTTAAAGTTAAATCCGACGACAATATAACCACATTTATTGATCAAAACGTGGATTTAAGATTGGGACTTTTTGACGGAGCTGATGAAAAGTTTAAGCGATTTAATATCAGTGATCTTAATGTACAACAATCAGCTGTCATTAAAGGATTAGAAAGTTATTATCCTAATTTTCCAATGTTAAATCCAGAATACACATTTTGGTCAACGATGAAAAAAAATCCTCCCGAATATACATTTCAACCTAATCAAACAGAAGAAAACAAACAGGTCAGGCTTTTACAAACGCTGTTTAATAAAAAAAGACCACTCGTTTTAAAGAAAACAACTGAATGGTTTGAAAAGAAATTTCCAAATTCTAAGTACTTAGAATTAGTTTATTTTATGAACGGCGATGCAATGTTTGAATTATGGCAAAAAACCAAAGATTCAGTTCATTTCGATTCAGCCCAATTTTTTTACGAGCAAGCTATAATAAAATTTCCCAACTCAGCATTAACGGAAAGGACATCACTTCAACTAGGAATGATGAACATAGATAAAAAAGATTATTTAACTGCAATCAGAAAATTAACATCTCATATAACGAATGAAAAATTCGATAAAAAAACTTCTCATGAATATGCCAAACTGGGTTTAGCGTATTCGATGTTGATGACGAATAAACTAGAAGACGGACTCAATCTACTAAATCAAGTTGAAGAAAAGGCTAAAGATGACCTCACAAAAGCCGAAGCAGCTTTTCGTCGTGGGGACTTCTATTTTCATAATTTAAATTATGCATTAGCGATTAAATCATATACAGAAGCCTCACAGAAATATTCTCAGTATACTCAATTATTTCCTTCAGCCATGTTCAATAAAATGGAAACAGAATTCAGATTTAAGAAGCCAGAATCTGCACATAAAACAGCTTTAGATTTTGTGCAAAATTTTCCATCACATGAATTTGCGCCTTATGCATTAACACGTGTAGGTGAAGTTCTAGAAATTTTAGGTGCTGATCAGTCGCGTTCTGTAGGTGCATTTTTAGAAACACACTTCAGATACGGTGACAATCTGAAAACAGTTGTAGCAAAACTTCATCTTCTGAGCACTCGGATGAAATCAATGAAACAACTTGAAGTCGATCAAACGCTAGAAAAAATGAATAATTTAGTCAAAGAAAGTGATCTCGAAAATATAGATCAGTTTAAAACATCAATGATTGCAGATGGTTTTTCACGTCGCAAGGAATTTGAAAAAGCCATAGACATATTAACTCAGTTTTATCAAAAAGAACCAAATAAGCCAGATTCCCATCATGTCAAAAATAGAATAGTGATTAATATAAACAGTCAGTTAAAGTATGATTATTTAGCAAATAATCATAAAAAAGTTCTTAAAACATATCAAAAGTATGAAGACACTTGGTTGAAAAACAATCCTCGAATTGATTCACAATTTTACTTAGCGGATGCACATCAAAATATTGGGTCTTACTACACTGCGCTGAAAAAATTTCAAAAAATTGAAAATCAATTAAAACAAATTGAAAATGAAAAAGTTCAAAATAGTCTAATTAAAATGACTGAAGACCTTCCTTCGCCAGATCAAGTTTATTTGCGTCAAGCAATATGTCTTTACGAGACTGAACAATATCAAAGTGCTAATGATAAATTAAAAGCGATAAAAAACCCAACGACTTTGTCCGATAAAGAACAAATTCAGCGTGTTCATTACGCCGCTTTAGTTTACGAACAAAAAGAAGACTACGAATCAGCAATAAAATATTTAGCTGAACTAGTTAAAATTTGGTCAAATAAAAGTCAGCTGTTAATACCAAGCGCTTTAAAATTAACTGATCTGTACCAAAAAAGTAAAAAATTCGACTTAGCCAATGAAAAACTAGAGTCATTATTAGCTACAAACCTAAATTCTGACAATCGATTCACAGTTTTAAAAAAGCTAGCTGAGATTAATTTAGAACAAAAAAATAACGAGCGTTCAATAAAAAATTTAACGAATTTAATGAATGAATACGCTGATAAAAAAGATATTTCTGCTGAAATATATCAGCTTGGTCATTTGCACTATACTCAAGGTGAATTCAAAAAGGCACAAGACATATGGAACCAAATTGATGGAGCCAAAAATCCATTTTGGGCTAAATTAGCTCAGGAAAAAATTAAAGATACTGAATGGAATATTCAAAACAAAAAGTATCTTAAGCGAATTCCGGCTGTGTCTAAATCTGAATCGGAGGTTTCTCAATGAATTTTATCGAATTTGACAGCGTACAGAGCCAATCAGAATCAATACTGAAGTTGAAAGAAAAAATCAGTCAACTTCAACGCGGCTTTCCTGTCTACATTTTTGGACAAAAAGGAACTGGTCGAAACAGCTTTGCACAGTTTTTAATAAAAAGTACAGACTGGCTAAAAACATCAGCTGTCGTTGAATGGACTGATATAACAAAGGCTGAAGCAAACACCATATATATTATCTCTAAAAATCAATTTAATGGTGCCGAATTTGAAAACAATGTTAATTTTTTCAGTTTACCTGAATTAAGCGATCGTAAAGATGATTTAGTTCTATTAGCTTATTTTCAATTACAAGTTTTGGCACTAATGAATGGAAAAAATAAATACATTCTATCGGAAAAAGCTAAAGAAAAAATTGTTTCATATAACTGGCCTGGTCAGTTACCTGAATTCGAATCAGTACTTGAAAATGCAGCTTTAAAATCAGAGAAATCAATTATCGAACCTCAACACATTTGTTTAGATGATTACTCTAAAGATCTAGAATTTCCTTTAGGACTTAAACTTGAAAATGTAGAGCGTGAGTATATTTTGCAAACATTATTTTTTGTCCAGCAAAACCGGACAAAAGCAGCCGATGTTTTAGGAATTTCTATTCGGACGTTAAGAAATAAATTGAATCAATACCGCCAGGAGGGCTTCTTATGAGTAGTTTGTTTGATAAAACAACTGATGCATTAGCAACGTCTTTGCGTATGAGGCAAATCCGTCACACAGTCACGACGGGAAATATTGCTAATGCAGAGACTCCGGGTTATCACGCACAAAAAGTCGATTTTGAAGAAGCTATGGCAAGAGCCCTTGATATTGATGGCAATCAAAGTATGACGGCGACGAACGAAAATCACTTCATTGCTGGTGAAGCTTTGCCAACAAATCCACAAGTTTACGATAACCCTGATGTTGCTGTAAATAATGATGGCAATACAGTGGATATGGAAAAAGAAATGGCTGCGTTGTCTGAGAACTCGATTCTTTATAAAGCCGCTTTACAATTGATTAATAAAAAAATGGCTGCAATGAAATATGCTATCAGTGAGGGTCGTTAATTATGTCCGATTTTTTATCTGGCTTTAGAATAGGTAGTAGTGGGATGGCCGCGCAGCGCGCGCGCATGAATACGATTTCTTCAAATATTGCGAATATTAATACATTGAAAACACCAGAAGGTGGTCCATACCGCCGTAAAGATGTTGTTTTTGAAGCGATTCCAGATGGTAAAACATTTGGTGATGTCGTTGGCGTTAATGATCCACAGAAAGATTTTAATCGGGTCCAAGTTGTTGATGTCATCCACGATAAACGGGGACCGTTGATGAAATTTGAGCCCAGTCATCCAGATGCGAACGATGACGGATATGTGGCCTACCCGAATATCAATTTAATGGAAGAAATGACAAATATGATTCAAGCGACACGGTCGTACGAGGCTAACGTACAGGCTGTGCAAGCAACTAAAGATATGGCTTTAAGTGCACTGGAAATTGGTAGATAATATAAGTAGTTAGTGGCCTTTGCACTGATCACTAAAACGAGGAGTTCGACCATGGATGGTTTAACGATATCAAATGCAAATAAGTTTATTGAAACTGGTGGATCTAGATCAACTCAAGTTGCTGATCTTTCGATTGCAAATTCGCAAAAATCACAAGAAACCGGAAAAACATTTGCTGATACACTGACTGAGGCCATCGGTCAGGTCAATGAATTACAAAAAACTTCTGATGTTAAAATCCAAGAATTAGCGACTGGTCGAACTGATGATGTTGCTGGTGTGATGATCGCTTCTGAAAAAGCAGATATTGCTTTAAGAACAATGGTTCAAGTGAGAAATAAAATAATCGATGCTTACCAAGAAATCATGAGAATGCAGGTGTAATGTGGGAAAACTATTTGGTGGTCTTGTTGTACAGTTTAATGAATTCTATAAATCATTGGGCCCGACCAAAAGAGTCGCTTTTGTCTCATCTAGCCTTATTGTTGTGATGGCGTTGGGTCTTGTTTCTTTCATGGCTTCAGGGAAAGATTATTCAGTTCTTTTAACAAATATTCCAGCTGAACAAATCCCAGTGATCATTGGTAAACTAAATGCAAAAAATATTCCTTATGAATTAAAAGACGAGAGCAAAACGATCACAGTCCCTAAAGAATATTTGCATGCAACACAAATGCAATTGATGGCCGAAGTTGGTAACAACAATATGGGTTCAATTGGATTAGAGCTTTTTGAAAAAGAAAGCTTCGGTGTAAATTCATATTCTCAAAAAATCAATTATCAGCGGGCTTTGCAAGGCGAACTAATGAGAGCCATAAATACTTTGACAGCAGTCAAGCAATCAAAAGTTATTTTAGCCTTACCTCAGAAAAAAACCATCATGGAAGAATCAACTCCTCCAACAGCATCAGTGGTGGTCGCTTTGCATTCAGGTAAACAATTATCGTCTGATCAAGTTCGCGGTATTCGTTTTTTAATTGCTAATGCAGTAGAAGGTTTAGATCCAGATAAAGTCACGGTTCTTGATGAGCATGGAAAAATGCTTTCAAAAAAATCTGATGGGGCATTAGGCGCATCCAGTGAAATTATGGAGCTTAAGTCTCAAGTTGAAAAAGGACTTGAAGAAAGAATTGACTCAATTCTAACTAAAGTTGTTGGTGCAGGTCGAATAGTAACCCGTGTTGATGCGACAATAAATCATAAAGTCATCACATCAGTTGAAGAAAGTGTTGATGCAGATAAATCAGCGACCCGCAGTATTACAACAAACGAAGAATCTTTAGACGGTTCTAGAACGAATCCTTCAGGAGTTCCAGGATCTCGTTCAAATATTCCAGGTTCTGAAGATAATCAAGGTCAAGTTGGCTTCAGACAAGATGTCAAAAAAGAAACCAAAACAATTAACTATGAAGTTCCAAAAACAGTTCGTAACATTCGTGAAGCAGCGGGCGGAATAGAAAAAATTAGTGTAGCTGTTTTAGTTGATGGACAAATGACTACGGTAAAAGGTTCAGATGGTAAAGATGTTGCTAAGTGGATTCCTCGCTCTCCGGAAGAAATTGTGCAATATGAATCGCTTGTTAAAAGTGCAATCGGTTTTATTGCTGCACGTGGAGACAGTGTTAAAATTGAATCTATTCAGTTTAAACCAGAAGATTTTAACGATAGTGAAACTTTACTTACAAATTTAGAAAAGAAAAAATTAGTTCAATCCTTATTTAAGTGGGGATTATTAGGCTTTGCCTTAATGCTTTTCTTCTTCTTAGTTATTCGTCCATTTATGCAATGGGTGACTGATTCATTCACAGATTCAGTTGAGGATATGTTGCCAAAAACGATTGAAGAACTTGAAGAATTACAAGCTGTTGATAATACATTACCTGGTTTAAATAACGTGGTTCCAATGTTGCAAGATTCGATTGATCCAGAAAAAGCTGAAAGTGAACTTCTCAAAGATCGTATTATGAATTTATTAAACAAAGATGAAGAAAAAGCATCGAGTGCAATTAATATTTGGGTCTCTCGAAAGGAGTAATCTATGAAGCCAACTAGATATGAAAATTTAGATTACGACGGATTACGTGGAATTGATAAAGCAGCTATTCTTGTTAATTATTTAGGAAAAGAAGCCATTAGTATTCTTTTCAAAAAAATGGACGATGCTGATATCAGAAGATTAATCCATTTAATGAGTAAATTCAAAATTGTACCAGTGAGTATTACGAAACGTGTTTTAGAAGAATTTTATGAAACAGTTAGTGAATCTGATGATTTCATTTTTTCTGAAAAAACATCAAGTAAAGATGCTATTGTTGAAGCTTTAGGTGAAGAACGAGCCCGAGGTATTTTAGGTGGTTTAAATATTGGGTCATCAGGTGGTCGCACTTTAGAATCATTAGAAATGGTCGATGCAAAGTCACTTTCAACATTTTTAGTGAATGAACATCCACAAACTGTAGCTGTTATTTTAGCCCATTTAGAGCCTGAGAAAAAAGGCGACGTTTTAAGACGTCTTCCGGAAGGCCTGCAAGCTGAAGTTGTTCTTAGAATGGCGCATTTGGATAACGTTGATCCAGAATTAATTAGTGAAATTGATCGTGTTCTTAAAAATCAGCTAGCTAGTTCTGCAACAGTTGAACAATCTTCACTGGGCGGTGTTCACCCAGTGGCTGAAATGCTAAATGTGATGGATAAAAATTCTGAACAATCAATCATGTCAAAATTAGAAGAAAAAGATCCGTTACTTGCTGAAGAAATTCGTAAATTAATGTTTGTCTTTGAAGATATCGCTAAAATTGATGATCGTGGTATTCAATTACTTCTTAAAGAAGTGGCTAATGATAAATTATTATTGGCACTTAAAACTGCGAATGACGACATTAAAGCTAAAATATTTAAAAATATTTCAGCTCGTGCTGCCGAAATGTTACGTGAAGATCTATCAAATATGGGACCAGCAAGGTTATCAGACGTTGAAGGTGCGCAGCAAGAAATAGTGAATGTAGCCCGCAGACTTGAAGCTGAAGGTAAAGTGATTATAGCGAGAGGCGGATCTGAAGATGCGATGGTCTAATTTGATCAAAATAAATGATCCATCGTCTGAAAAACAGACGACTGTTTTGGATTATTTGCCAAAACAGTTTGTAGCGCATACACCTGAAGCCGCTTTAGATTATTTGAATCGAAAAAAACAAGGTGCAGATTTTGTTCTGAGTGATGTTTTACGAGAAGTCACTGGTGTTGAAGAAATCGAAAAGCAGGCTGAAGAGCGTTTGATCGAAAGTAAAGCCCTAGAACTTGTCGCAAAAATTCAGAAGCAAGCTTTTGATGAAGGTTACACACTAGGAAAAGATGAAGGCTACCAAGCTGCATTTGAAAAACGAACTAATGAAATCAATCGTGGTCTTGAAGATTTAAGCCAAGTAGCCGGCCAAATTCATAATTTGAAGCCTGAATTGGTGTTGCAAAATGAATCTCATTTTTTAAAACTTATATACCAGATTGCGGAAAAAGTTATTTATTCTGAAATTGAAAAAAATCCAGAAATGATTATTGAAATCATTAAAAAATCAGTCCTTACAGCGCAAACAGAAGAAATCGTCACAGTTGTCGTTGCGCAAGAAACAATTGAATTTTTAGAAAAATATAAAACAGACCATCCAGATCAATATGAATTTTTTAATAAAATTAAGTTCGTAGGTTCTGTCAATGTGAAACCAGGCGGTTGCATTGTCGAAACAAATTACGGAGCTATTGACGCACAAATTGAACAACGTCTAAGTCAAGTTTGGTCGTCTTTAAGTGCTGTGTTACCAAAAGCTAAATCAACAATTGTCTAAAGGATCTGCTGATGGAACTGAGCTTAAATAAATACTCTGAAGCCATTCAAAGCTCTCACTTAACAAAAGACAGTGGCAAAGTCACTGAAGTCACAGGTTTATTGATTAAAGGTTATTTGCCTGGTGCCTCTGTGGGAAGTATTTGTGCTATTGAAACAGTTTATTCAGCAAAACCTCTTTTAGCTGAAGTTGTAGGTTTTAAAGACCAACAAGTTCTCATGATGGCACTTCATGAAATGCGAGGCGTTTCATTGGGATGTCGAATCACTCTTTCAAAATCTATTGCAACTGTAAAAGTCAGTGATAGCTTATTAGGTCGTGTCGTTGATGGGCTTGGATTACCGATTGATGATCAGGAAGCACCAGAAACTTTTAAAGAAGTTCCACTTTATGCAGAAGTAGTGAATCCCTTGCACCGTGTTCCCATCAGACAATCATTAGATGTTGGTGTCAGGGCTATCAATGCCACACTAACAACTGGGCGTGGTCAACGGATTGCAATTATGGCAGGATCAGGTGTCGGAAAATCAGTTTTAATGGGAATGATGGCACAGCAAACTGAAGCCGATGTGAATGTCATTGCACTTATCGGTGAGCGTGGACGTGAAGTTCGAGAATTCATTGAAAATGAATTAGGCCCTGAAGGTATGAAAAAAACTGTTGTTGTTTGTGTGACCAGTGATCAAAGCCCGCTTTTAAGAATGCGTGGAGCTTATGTGGCCACGGCCATTGCAGAATATTTTGCTAAAAATAAAAAAAATGTATTGTTAGTCATGGATTCAGTAACCCGATTTGCTATGGCTTTACGAGAAATCGGATTATCTATCGGTGAGCCTCCAACTTCGCGGGGATATACGCCCAGTGTATTTTCAACTTTGCCAAAACTTCTAGAACGTGCTGGAAATTTTGATTCCGGTGGATCAATCACTGGATTCTACACAACACTTGTTGAAGGCGATGACATGAATGATCCGATCGGGGATAGCGTGCGCTCAATTGTCGACGGGCACATTGTGTTGTCTCGTGATTTAGCCCAGCGGGGTCATTATCCGGCGATTGATGTTTTGCAAAGTGCAAGCCGTGTTATGAAAGCTGTAACGACAACAGATCATATGAAAATGGCTCTTAAAATTCGTGAAATGTTAGCTGTTTATAAAGAAGCTGAAGATCTGATTAATATCGGAGCTTACAAATCAGGGGCTAATCCTAAAATTGATAAAGCTATTAAACATATTGATCAAATCAATGATTTTTTGAAACAAAGTACAAGTGATCAGACCAATATGAATCAATGTTTGCGACTTATGCAGCAAATTACCGTGGGTAGTTAGCCATGGGATTCAAGTTTTCACTTGAAAAAGTACTAACTCAAAGAAAAATAAAAATGGATCTAGCTAAAAAAGATTACCTAGAAGCGCAAGATTTTTTAGTTGAAGAGCAAAAAGTTTTAGTTCATTTAAAAACCCAAAAAGAAGACGCTTTAAAACGACGGGGACAAATTATTCAATCCCAGTCTAATTGGCACGCTGATGTAGAAAGCATAAATCAGTTCCTATCTGGGCAAGACTTAAGAATAGCCCAACAAAACGAACGTCTAATAAAAATTGAAAAAGTGGTCGAGTCAAGACGTGAAATTTTGAAAGAATGCCTAATTGAGGTTAAGATAGTAGAGAAGCTGAGAGCGAATAAAAAAGCTGAATATTTACAAGAAGTAGATAGAAAAGAAAGAAAAGAATTGGATGAAATTTCATCAATTCGATTTGTTAGGACGACAAAAAATGAATAAAGGTTACGATCAGTATTTTAAACAGGCTAAGAAAAATTCGAATACTTCGTCGCAAAAGCCTTTGCCGCGCTCATCGACTTTTAAAAATAAATTAAATCATCCGAAAGCGAGCAAGGCTAAAAGAAGTTTTCCAATGATTCAATTTATTGTATTTCTTTTTTGCGGTTGTGGTTTATTTTTAGCTATTGAAAATTATGATCAACTTGAAGCGGCTCTTGATAAAGTAGAAATTAGTTTAGGAACGGCGTACGCTGCTGAAGGTGTCAAAACTGAATTGCCATCAGTTGCTACTGTGGCTGCAGTCAGTGAAACAATCAAGCCTGTTACAGCGACTATGGATGAAAATGATTATTTATTTCAGCTCAATGAAAGAAAAAAATCTTTAGATGTTCGAGAAGAAGAATTAAATAAAAAATCAGCTGAAATCGATAAGCAAAAAGTCGAATTAGAACAGAAATTAAAAGATCTAGAAAGCAGTCGTCAAAAAATTTCAGCGTTGTTACAAGACCGAATTAAAGCTGATAGCGCCAAAGTTGATACTCTTGTACAAGTTTATTCAAATATGAAGCCACAGCAAGCGGCAAAAATATTTGAAAATATGGATGAAGATTTAGTCATAGAAATTTTAAGCCGCATGAAAAAGAAAAATGCAGCGGATATATTAAACTTAGTGAAAACAGACAAAGCGCAAGTATTAGCAGAAAAGTACACGGGCTATAGACTGCCTGCAAGTACAACCAGCCAGAATAATGAATCAGATTCACAAAATTTAGAGACTCCTTCTGCGAATCAAAGCGGCGAGTCTAATGAAAGTAAACAATAACCAAGGAGGACAGTGCTCGAAAAATTAATTGGTGTCAGCCCCCCGCAAACGGGTCCGATTGCAGATATTGCAATTACACCAAAGACTTCTCAAAAACTTGACGATCATTTTGAAAAGGAACTTAAAAGCAAAATAGATCTTCAGGATAAAAGAGAAAGTAAAAAAGAGGTTCTAACTAAATCATCTGGGGGAATTAAAAAGAAGATGGTTAAGACTGACGAAGAGTCAGAAAAAGAACCCAAGAAAAAAGAAAAGGCCGAGCAAGCCGTATTAGATGCACCAGTAGTTTTAAATTTTATGGTCTCACCCGAGAATGAAATTAAAACTTCAGATCTAGAACAAGATCTGACCAAGACTGAAAATCAAAATACGATACAAAGCCTAACGATGTTGAATCAGCAGCCGGCTGAGGACACTGCACAAGTTGAATTTGCCACTGAAGTTTCAATGCCCGCAACACCAGAAATCATGGATGATGCCACTGATGTTGTTAGTACTGAAATTACAGCTGCTATGCCTGAACAAATTATTCAGCCTGAGCAGCAACTACAACCTGAATTAGAAATGCAATCAGCCATGATGGTGGAAGCACCTCCAGTCGTGATTGAAGAACAGGTTGAAGACGTTGCAGTAAAACCTGAGTTTGAATCGAAAGTCTTTGAAGCCTTAAGCAAAGATCAGCCGATTCAAAGTTTGAAGCCGGAGGCAGCGATGGCGACAACAGTGACAGTGGTCGATCAACAATCTGCTGAACAATCTTTTGATCAGTCAGCTGGCGAGCAAAGTAGTTCTGATTCGCAGACATCAAACGAGTCTATGAAATCACCAGAAGCACCTGCTGATTTAGCCAGCCAAGTTTCAGCGCTACATGTTGGACAAGGACAGTCATTTTCGAATGCCATGAGATCAACTAATGCTGCAGCAGCGCCAAGTTTAGATTCAACAAAGTCAGACACACAAAACAGTGTGGATGAAGTGATGAATCAAGCTAAGTACTTAGTGACTAAAGGCGGCGGAGAAATGACTGTGAAAATGTCACCAGAGGGTATGGGTGAAGTTCATCTTAAAGTAATTTTACTAGAAGGTAAAATTAACATTGAAATGAACACTCAGGACAAATCAGTTAAGAAATTAATTGAAGAAAGCCTTTCTGATCTAAAGTCCAGTCTAGCTTCACAGCAAATGAAACTAGATCATGTTAAGATTAATAGTGTTGTGGCAACAGGAACTGAAAATAATACGCAAATGAATTCGAATCAGAATCAATCATTTTCGAATCAACAAGGCCAAGGTTTTCAGAATTTATTTAATCAATCGGAATCACATATGGGACAGCAACAGCGCCAAGCCTATAATGGTTCACGAGAATTAAATAATACGGTTGTTAAGACGCAGCTCAAACCGCAATTTAATGCATCAGCTTACAGTGTTGCAAATAAAGGGCGAAGTATTAACATGGTAGCATAACTGATGAACACAGAACAAAGGAGTCAACAATGTCAACAATGACCGTTAAGCAAGGTGTGAAAACGTGGAAGGATCAAAGTCAAATTGAACCTGATATGAAATCACAAGTTGCCGATCGTAATTTGACAGCAGAGCAAAAAACTATGCTGGGCGAAGAAGATATTGGAAGTGTTCTAAATAAAGTTGCTGATCCAAATTATGTCGACAATTCGAAAAAAGTTCGTGGTGTTGGTACAAATAAAATGGATAAAGATGCATTCTTTAAATTAATGATGGCACAGATGAAAAATCAAGATCCATCAAATCCATTAAAGAATCATGAAATGGCAGCGCAGTTGGCACAATTTTCAACCCTAGAGCAAATGTCTAATATGAATACGACACTGACAGAAATTAAAGGTGGCAGTAAACCGATTGAGCAGTTTCAAGCTTTAAACCTCATCGGCAAACAGATCGCTGGTGATAGTGCAAAAGTGACCCGTTCAGAAATCGATACTGATCACGATTTTAAATTCACACTTCCACAGGATGCAAAAACTGTGAATGTAAAAGTTGTGAATGCGAAAAATGAACCAGTTCGTGAATTTAAATTTTCACAGTTAAAAACTGGAGAAAATAAAATTTCATGGAATGGTGAAAATGATCGTGGACAAAAAGCAGTCGCCGGAGAATATCGCTTTCAAGTTGAAGCACTTGGCGCTGGCGGACAAAAACTAAACGTGAAAACAGATTTCACGGGCGTTGTTAGCGGAATGAGTTTTTCACCAGAAGGCCCAGTCCTGCAAGTCGGTAAACACAGCGTACGTCTTAAGGACATTCGTCAGTTTTCGGACCCAAGTCTTATGAGTAACGACCAGAAAGTAAATGATGTTACTCAACTTGACTTGAAAAAGAGCGAGCCCATGAAGCAAACTGTTATTAAGGAAGAAACGAAAACTCCAGAGCAGCTTAGAGCAATGTCTCAAGATGCTGGGGATTTATTCAATCAAGTCGGAATGTCAAACGAGTTGAAAGATAAAATCCAGAAGGGGTCGTAGTCATGGATAAGATGAAGTTGGCGAATAATTTATCGCGAATTGATAATCTGATTCCAAAAGCACCAACTGATGTGAAGAAGCCTTTACAGTCAGATGAAGCTGGTGGTTCTTTTGCTGAAACCTTTGAAAACTTAATATCGAGTACTGCAAATACTGAGACAAAGGTAGTTGCACCGGAAACGAAAGCACTTGATAAGAATTTTTTAAAGTTTTCGAATCACGCCATTGAGCGCATGCAATCAAGAGGGATTAGTTTTAATCCGGATCGATTGGCTCAGTTAGAAGATGCTGTTAAACGGGCCGCAGCCAAGGGATCGAAAGATACTTTAGTTTTGATGGATGACTCGGCAGCAATCATCAGCGTGAAGAATAATACTGTTGTGACAGTGATGGATAAAAACAATTTGAAAGAAAATGTTTTTACCAACATCGACAGTACAATTGTAATTTAGATTTTAAGGGCTGGTCCTCGTAGAGGGGGCCCTTCGTTAAACAAACAAACTTGTTCGACTAACAAGTTTTATAACAGGAGGTTATCATGGGAGTTCTATCTTCAATGTGGACTGGTATTACCGGTCTTCAAGCACAAGGCGAAGCATTAGGCGTCGTTGCTGACAATATCGCAAATGCAAACACAACAGGTTTTAAAGCATCAAGAGCCGAATTTGGTGACGTTATGTCGCGAAGTTTAAAAGGTATCGATGGTGGTAATCAAATCGGTCGCGGTGTTCGTATCAACGCGGTTAATTCGATTATGTCACAAGGTAATTTAGATAACACCGATCGTGCGACAGATATCGCGATTAACGGTGATGGATTTTTCCAAGTTAAAGGCACAGAAGGAACAGCGTACACACGTGATGGTTCTTTTAGATTTGATAAAGATGGTTTACTAGTAAACAATGCTGGTCAACGTGTGCAAGGTTATCAAGCTGATGAAAAAGGAAAAATCGAAAATAAAATTAATGATATTCAATTTCCAAGAGCTTTAGTAAATGCTTCTGGAACTAAAGAAATTAAATTGGATCTAAATTTAGATTCAAGAAACGAAGCTAATTCAAAAAAATTCGATCCAAAAGATCCATATAAAACATCACACTATTCAACAGCTGTTGAAATGTTTGATTCTCAAGGTAATAAACATTTATTAAATGTTTTTTTTACTAAAGGTGAAGACAGAACATGGACATACCGTGGCTTAGTCGATGGTAAAGAAGTCGAAGGAACACCAGATGGTCAAGAATTATCTCAGGTTGTTGCTGGTCAATTAAAATTTACTGAAGACGGAAAATTACAATCACAAGAAGTCACTGAATCGGCTTTCAATTTCAAGGGCGGAGCTAAGCAAGATCAACAGATCAAATTTAACTTCGGTGATGATTTAGCAAGTGGCGGCAAAGGAATCGACGGATCTAAACAATTCGGTAAAGATTCAGATGTTATTTCTTGGTCACAAGATGGTTATGCAGCAGGTACAGTCACTGGTTTATCATTTAATGATGAAGGTGTATTAACAGCATCGTATTCAAATGGCCAAGTCATGGATTTAGCACAAATTATTTTAGCAAAGTTTGAAAATTCTGAGGCTTTACATAAAGTCGGTGGAAATTTATTTAAACAATCACGTGATTCTGGTGATCCATCAGTGGGTGCACCAAGATTATCAGGTCGTGGTTCAGTTATGGCTAAATCTTTAGAAAGATCAACAGTGGATTTAGCTTCAGAATTTGTGAACATGATTACAAATCAACGTGGTTTCCAAGCGAATGCAAAGACAATCACAACATCAGATGAATTACTAAGTGAAGTGATTCAATTGAAAAGATAATAGTTTAACGTAAAAAACCCAGATAACTGTCAAGTAAACGGTAAAGAAAAAAATAAATCAAAGGTAACGGGCAGTTAGTCGCGCCCGTTACTTTATTTTGTATTTAGACTATGGTAAGATATATAAATGAGATATTTGTTTTTCCTTATACTCATTTTAAGCTCATGTAATAAGACGGGATTCTCTCCTTCTGAAGCAACTATTCCGCCAACCTATTTATTTGGTCCAGATCTTATCGACGATTTAAAAGCCGGTATTGATTTCACAGGCACATTTAATGGAACCTCAGATTTTTATCAAACAAATGTAAACTTAGCAGCAGATAATTTTTTTTCGGTCACTGCTTGGGTTAGGCCCAATACGACAAATCAAGTCAGGCATATTTTCTGGCAAGGATTATCGACTGGCAATGGTTTTGGAAATAGTATTGGATCACAGGATCAAGAAATGAGTTTAAGCATAGGAAACGTGTGCGATCTTACTCAACCTGGCCCGTGCCCAGCAGCACAAACAGCAAATACGACTTTCAACGTAATTTCATTTCACATGGGCGACACACAAGCCGGCGAAAGCCCTGGTGTCCTGAATATATCAATGCCATTTACAGAAACAAGCCGGCCTACTATGATCACAGTTGTCGTCGAAGATCTTTCATCAAGCCCGCGGGCCACAATGTATGTTAACGGTCAACTTGTGGGAACAGATACAGGAACACTAGCACGAACAGCTCGCAATAACTGGAATACAAATTTACGCCTTGCCGGTCCCGGTGCCTCGAACAGATTTTTGGATGGCCAACTTTTTCAAATACTAACTCACTTACGAGTACTGACTGAAAAAGATGTTAAAAGTTTATGTTGGTACAAAAAAGCTGAATTCGACACGGCTTGTGTGAAATGATGAGACTACTTCTAGCGTTGATTACAATATTTTTTGTTCATGTTACAGAAGCAAAATCTTCTGGAAATAAAAAGTTCAGTATTGCAGGTAGCTATGCCAGTTTAGGTAACGAAGAATTTGTGGAAAAAAGAAAACTTAACGGCTTAGTACTGGGTTTTGAATATTTTAAAGACTTTAAATATCTAGATATCGGTCTTAATACAGAATTAGTTTATTTAAGCCAAGCTGAAGATGCTGAAAATTATAATCAGCAAAATTTATCAGGTACGGGGTTATTTTTAGGCTCAGCCCTTAATTTTAAAAATAAATATTTTGGTATTGGTGTATTTTATTCTGTTGTCGATGTGTATTTGTTATCTCAGAAATCGATTGCTGATGAGACAGTGAATTATTCGCAAAGCCAGAAGATTTGTGTGAACATAAACCGTAATATTTATAAAGCCGGTTTTATCAAAGCCGAATACTGCAGCTTAGAATTCAAAAAAAGTATTCCTGACCCTATCGGGGGGGATGAGATCAGGTTAGGTATAGGGTTTAGACGGTAGTTATCGTTGGATTTTTTGTAGGGCTTATTTTTCTCAGGTTGCCAAATGGAATCGGTCTGTTGAGTTTTAAAATCAATAATAATTTTATCTAGAATTGACGGCTGGAAAGGTGTTGAATTATCCGTAACAGCACGAGCATTGGACATGGTTACAGATAAAAGTATAGCGATGACAGAAAAAAATATTCTGATCGCCGTAAAATCGAATTCTTTTTGATTTTCGTTCATTTTATAAACGCTGTTCATAGTATACCCCCTTTAGTTTTTTATAACGATACTACGCCAGTTTTTGTTTTTTTGATAATTTTGATAAATGCGAAAGTATTTGCTCTTTAATGCTTGTGCAGTTTCATCAAAACCATTTTTATCTAAATAACTAATATAGTGTGACCATATTTCCTTAAGCTGCACTTCCATTGTACGCAATAACTCGACATTAAATTTTTCCGAATTTTCTGAGTTAAGTTGAGAGCCCCAGTTTATTGACTGATCGGCTACAGTCTGATTTTTTTTAACGGTATAATAAGTTGTCGTATTTTTTTGATTCGCAGACATATTTAATATCACCTCCGTTCAAAAATTAAAGCCCCTTTCAGACAGCTTCTAATACTAAGTAAATTCAAAATTATCTAATGATAAAAGTGTGTTGCGGCCAATTTTTGTCAAGTTGGAGTATAAATATTTAAATAGACTTAGTTTTTTAAAAAAACAATTCAACCCACTTGACGACTTAAAAAAAAATTACATTATAAAATCAGAAAAATTAAAACTAATAACAAACATTACAACCATAGGAGGTACTCAATGAGATTCTTAAGTTCAACAAACCCATTATCAACACAGTGGTCGTTGCCACACAGAAGTTTATCACCATCGCTTATGGTCGGTGATGTATTTGAAGATTTCGATCACATCGTCGACAGCTTAATGCGACCAACGTACGCTAACACAGTTGGATTTCTTCCAACCTGTGACATCAATGAAACCAAAGAGCACTATTTGGTGAGCTTTGATATGCCAGGCGTTAAAAAAGAAGACATTAAAATTGAAGTCCAGGGAAATACCCTGTTGATTTCCGGCGAACGCCAACGCGAGATCAAAGAATCAAATGCAGAAGCGGCAATTCGTCACGAGCGCATTTATGGAAAATTTGAAAGAACATTTGAGCTTCCAAATTCAATCAACGCAGAAAAAATTGAAGCGCACTATGATAACGGAGTTTTAAACATCGCTCTTCCCAAGGCCGAGACAGCTAAGGGCCGCACAGTTCAAATTCAAACTGGTGAGGCTGGATTTTTTAGTAAACTTTTAGGTTCTAAAAAGGAGGGAGCTAAAGAACTGAAAGACGTTAAAATCTCTTAAAGTCCACCGCACCTTTCGCGTCCAAGTCTTGTCTAAGAAGACAAGCAAATGCGGCTGTTTAAAGTAAAACAGCCGTCTTCTCGTTTTCAAAAGAAAATCACTTCGATGAACATTTTAAATATTTTAGAAAAAATGAAACGGAAAACATTTTATCAATAAACAAGGAGGTCATATGTATTTAGCAAAACGGTTCTTAGCACTATTTTTCATGATTTATTCAGTTACAGTTCTGGCGTCAGAAAATTTGTCATATTATCCTGTTAAATCGATAGTTGACGTAGAACAAATCCGAAGTGATCTATTACAAATCACTGCTGAAATCGACTATCCTAATGGATGCTACAGGCCAGAATCTTTTCTGAGTGAGATTGATAATTCAAAATTAACGATATACCTAAGCCATATTGTTTCAAAGCAAAACAATCTTTGTATTCAAAAGGTGATGCACACCTTGTCAACTTTTGTAATCAACGGTAATTTAGACGGTACTTATCGAATTGTTGATAAATCAAATGACCGGCTTATTGGTGAAGTGGAAGTAAATAGGCCTTAGATTTGCAATTATAAATAAGGTCTAGATTTTAAAAAAACGCGATTCTGCACAACTTGACTTTTTTTCAACAATGAAAATAATTATATTATAGACACCAGAGCGCCTCGATGGCTCTAATTCTTTAACCGCTTCGTGAGCGCATGGGACGTATTAAAGGAGGTATAGCATGAGAAATCCTTCCGGAGTTCCGCCGAATTTCATTCGATAAAAAATTGCAAAATATCTAAAATATGATTTATGAGAAATTGTGTAAAGATTTGTTTTCAAGACTTATCTTTACATCGATTAATTATTTAAACCTAATTTAAGGAGGGGAAAATGATTACAGATAATGTGGAGTGTGAATTTTTGGGATTCGATCCAGAATATGAAATAAAAATTTTAATTTCCCAAGTAGTTGACAAACTTTACTATAGTTCGCCAAGCGATTCGGGCATAAAATTGGCTCTTCAAAAGAGTCAGGGATTTATTAAGGCATCGTGCAGAATTGCATCTCAGGTTGGAACATTTGTTGCTGAAGTCACTGGAAAAAATCCAATTACAGTGATTCAAGCACTAGAAAATAAAATCAAACATCAGCTCGATTCATGGAAATTGAATCGTTTCGAAAGAGCTTAATAACGGAGGAGATATTATGGAATTACATAGTGAAGAATTAATGTACGAGTTTCATGCGAAGGATCTTTCACAGCCTGAGGCACTCAAGCAATATGCCGACCATGCTGTTAAGGAAATCAAATCTACGTATGGTTGGGATACTTACGTTCAGATCAATATTGAGCCCGAAGCTAAAGACAAGCATTTATTTTCTGTTTCGATGAGTGTTTTCGGTCTTAGTGAGCCCATTGTTGTGAAAAAAGAGGGGAAGCATGTTTTGTCGATTCTGCGAAAAGTACGGAAAACAGTCATGCGTCAGATACATAGACTGAGCGAGCGAAAAGTAAGTTATCGACGAAAACCAGTATTTAAGGAGCAACAGGCTTCCTAAAAGGGAAAGAGAATACTTGGAAACAGCAGAAGCTTTTTAAAAAGTTAATTAATAGTATAAATGATCAGGCTGTTATCCCAGTTGCAGTTTTGACTTAGATGACGACAAAAACAATTTAACTTCGTCTTCATAAAGACGAAAAACCGAGAGGAGGACGTTATGTATATCGAACATTCCATTAAACCAATTTCGCCAGTGACTTTACGAGCTGACGCAACAAATTTAAATTACGGGTTCAATCAACAGAAGGAGATGTTTGAAGATATTTTTGAGCGAACGCTAAATCATAAATCAGGCTCACGTCCTCCAAAGATTGAACTGACTGGAATTCTGATTCCTATTCATAAGCAAACAAATTTACATCAGTGCAAATACAAGATTGAAACCGATCAAAATGAATATTTTCTTCGTATGAGCGATGCGGTTTTATTGATTGCCAAGAAATTAGAATGGGAAGAAGTTACCGTGAAGGGATACCTAGATCTGGATGAAGGCATTTTTGAGGTTGAAAAAATCTCAATCTCAAACCGAAATGAACCTTTCCGACTTTCATTAGGCCCATCGGATTTGTACTTTGAACTTGATCAATACAAGAGATCTATTGCACGCAATGGTGTGCTTGATGTTGCACCCGATTACTTGACCTACCAGCAGCAATAGGCCTTAAAACATCGACTTCATCAGTGCTAAATAAACTAGCGCAAAGCTTAGCATCAGCACTAATTCAAAAGTAAAAGCGATTTTTAGAAA
>JAYTPA010000089.1:0-7576 GCA_043747495.1 Bdellovibrio sp. | reverse complement strand
GGCCATGTGTGTACAGACTTTATTTAAAAAATGTCGATCATGGGAAATCACAATCACAGTGTTTGCAAAATTTAATAAAAAATCTTCTAACCATTGGATTGCATAAATATCTAAGTGATTTGTGGGCTCATCTAAAAGCAAAATATCGGGGTTACCTAATAGCGCTTGTGCTAATAAAACTTTTACTTTTTCTCCGCCGTTTAATTCTTTCATTAATTTGTGATGATCAGTTTCTGTAAAGCCAAGACCCGCTAGCATGACGCCAGCTTCAGATTCAGCTTCCCAGCCGTTTAATTCACCGAATTCATTTTCTAATTCAGAAGCCCGTTCGCCATCAGCATCAGAAAAATCAGGTTTGTTATACAAAGCTTCTTTTTCTTTCATGATTTTATAAAGGCGAGCGTTTCCCATAAGCACAGTATCTAAAACAGTATTTTCGTCATAGACGAAATGATCTTGCTTCAGGACTGATAAACGGGCTTTGGGCGGCATGATGACTTCGCCGGTGTTGGGTTCAATTTCTTTAGATAAGACTTTAAGAAACGTGGTTTTGCCGGCTCCGTTGGCACCAATAAGGCCATAACAGTTGCCTGGGGTGAATTTAACGTTCACTTCATCAAATAGTTTTTTTCCACCGAATCGAAGACTGACATTACTTGTACTGATCATGGGGGGAGGTGTAGCATTTTATAGCTATGAAAGTAAAGATATAGCTCTCATTTCGTTAATAAATTGAAAAATATTCTATACAACATATTGTTTTAGTGTTGGGATTGAGTCTATCAATTTTCAAAGGAGACAAAATGAAATTTTTCTTATCATTAATCTTAATCGGATTTACTCAAACAAGTTTTGCAATAGATATTAAATGTGACCCAGTAACTGAAGTTAAAAACGATACAACAACAATCAGTTCATGGAATTTAAGCACATGGCCACACGTTAAAGCCATGAATACTATTGATAAAACAGTTCTATCGCCAGATGGATCAGTCTACGCAACGACCGGAGTGAATGTAATTTCAGGCAACTACAAGAACCAAGAAACCGTCTGTTACCGCAAATTTGATGTTTTTAATAAATGCACGATCAATCAATCAGGTATTGATTTCACAGTTCATTGCCATGATGAAAATTCAGTGACTATGATTTTTGGTATTGAAAACAATGTTGGATACTTGTCTTGTTTAGAAAAGTCACAGTTGAAAAAAACTTGGGTTTTAGGCACTTGCCGCCAAGTTGAAGACAGAAAGTAAGTAGGAAACACAGCCCGTGCATCATACATAAGTCCAGAAGGCATCCGGCTGGGCTTATTATTAAATGAATACTTATATACCCTGATAGTATGAAAATTTTGTTCGTCTTACTGATCTGCGGTTTAATGTATTTTGTTTCGCTCAGGCCAGATACTGAAAAAACTGAATACAGTCAAGATGACGACAGGCTGACTTACGAACAACTGGTAACTGCTACGGAACCTTATATGGATAAGTTATTCGTAGACAGAGGCCCCGCAGCTGACAATCGATTAAGCACAAAGATAAAATCGGGAGAAGTTTTTCCGGCCTTAACAGAAAATCAACTGATGATTGAACTTGAATCACGTGGTTTTCGTTTAGAATCTATTTTAAATCAAGCAAAGATTACATGGAATACTTTGGTATTTTCCCAGAATTCAAGTTTGTACGCAGATTTTGTGCAGCTTTCTAAACAAGATATTGCAGCTAGCATTGAAGAGGAAAATAAATACCGGGTCAGTGACTGGGGGCTTGTCGGAAGTTCGGTGATTAATAAGCGAAAAAATTTTGATCCTAAATGGTTATATTCAGTAGATTCATCTTATGAATTAGTCGGCGTCGTTAATAGAATGGACAGAATTGCCTTTTCACCAACAACATGTGGTGAGTTAAGATTATTATACAGGTTAACTTATAAAAAGGAAAAAATTAAATCACGACTTCCGTTGACGATTAACTTAGTTTTTTATTTACCGAATGATAATAAGAACTGCACAACTTACATCAGCGAATGGACGGCACCAAGTCGTGAGAATTTAGATTTCGTTAAACTGGCAGATTGGATCGTAAAAGATGGTCCACTACAGCCAAAAAATGTGAACTTAAAAAATGTAAAAGCATTAGAAACAAATTACCAAGTGATCAGGTCATCATCAGGAGTTCGCAATTTACTGGGCGGCACTGGTGAATATGTATTACGAGTTTTTCATTTTCAAAATCAGCGACTGGTGCGGGGTGGTTTGGAAAACACTATTGATCCTGATATTCTTAATAAAAATGCAAATCTAAAAAATAGCTTATTGATGTTTCTAAAAAATCCTACCAATTTCAAAAAAATTGAGAATGGAACTCTTAAAATTCCAGAGCAGTTTTTAGCTTTAAGAATAAGTTCGTTTTCACCCCACGGAATAGCTCGTTACGATAACAGGCCATTTGATAAAGTTTATAAAGAGTCTGATTTTCAAGATTTAAGTTATTCCGGAAATAATCATGTGCGCACGCCGAATGCTGTTCTACGACGATTAAATGACTTATCTTGTGTTGGCTGTCACCAAAACCGAACGATTGCAGGCTTTCACTTTCTTGGTGAAGACCGGGCGCAAACGCATCCGTTGAATTCAATTTTTTCAGCTGGTTCTGGACATTTTCAATCTGAAATGATCAGACGCGTGAAGTACTTAGAAGCTATTCGTAAAAATGAAGTTCCACCTGAAGATCGTCCTTTTTCAATTGCACCGATGGCTACATTTGCTAAATACGGTGATTTTTGCGGTCTACCGGGATCTAAAGGATTTGCACATTGGGTTTGTGAAGATGACTTAGTCTGCGCAAATGAAGAAGGTGCAATTGGCGAAAAAGATTTAGGTAAATGTGTTTTTAAAACAAGACTTTCTGGTGATGCATGTATAAAGAATTTTCTGATTCAAAATCATCATTCACTTGATAAACCGCCATTGCCAACAGAAATTATGGGATGTAACAACAGTGATCCAAAATATTCTTGTCAGCCCCCTGGTGGCGGTTTTCCATCAGGTATGTGCACATCTAGCTGCGATAACATAAAAGATAAAAACCGTGAAATTTGTGGACCCATCGCAGGCAATGGGTTTTCTGATTGTTTATCAGGAAAAGTTAAAACTTTTGATCAATGTTTAGAAGATCATAAAGAACTTAGATCACGCGGTCGTTGTGATGAAAATAATTCTTGTCGAAACGATTATGTCTGCATGAAAGTAAGCCCTACAGAAGGGGCTTGTGTGCCATCATACTTTTTATTCCAAATTCGAGTGGATGGGCACCCAGTGCCGAAATAAAATTTTGGCAAGCACAGAAAAGCACAAATTATTCTATACAAAATACTGTTTTAGTGCTGTGATTCACGAGATCAATTTCAGCTGGGGGATATTTTATGAATTCTATCGATCAGGTTGCTGAAAAGTTAGAATCACTAACAACTGATTATTCAAAACTGCTTTGGGCGCAATATACAACAGGATTTGATTACGGGGTTAATAAGTCTCAACAAAAAATAAATAATTTCAGAAAAGATAAAAGTATATACAAAGTCATCTGTGATGCACAATCAAGTGCAACAGATCCCATTGAAAAACGTAAAGCTGAAATTCTTTTTAATGAAGTTAAAGAATATCATATTTCTGAAAAAGCGAGCAAAATTTTAGAGCAAGTCCAAGTTTTAAAAAATTCAATCATGGATTTAATAAATAAAGATCGGGTATCGATCGACGGTCAAGAACTGAACACCACTGAAATCAATAAAATATTTAATCAGTCAGAGGACAGAAAACTAAGACAAAAAGCTTACGAAGCCCAAATTCTATTAAATAAAAAAGTTGTTGATCATGGTTTTATACAGCTGATTAATTTACGTAAAGAATTAGCTACAGCCTGTAATTTTGGTAGTTTTGTTGAATTTAAATTAGATGGCTATGAGTTGAATACAGGAATTTTTAGCAACTGGGCTGAATTATGTAAAAACAAAAAATCATTATTTAAAAAGAAAACTCAGGATTTAGCTAACCAGTATTTGAATGTCGATCAACTGGAAGCTTGGGATTACAGCTATTTAAAAAGTAAGGTTTGTTCATACAATCAATCAGAAGTTGATTTGACTGATTTTTAAAGCCTACGGGGAAAACATTTTCTAAGTTTGGCTTTGATATTCAAAACTTAAATTTAACGTTTGATATATTCCCAAGAAAAAATAAATCTGAATGGGGTTATAACTTTCCTATCGAAATAGGAAAAGATGCACGTGTGTTAGCTAATGTTTCAAATCGATTTTCTGATTTTTGGGTATTGATGCATGAAACAGCACACGGAGTTCATTTTTTAGGATTGGATCCAAACGAAAAAGCATTAAACCTCGGAGTTTCAGGGATAGTTGCTGAAGGTTTTGCAAACTTTTTTGGTGATCAGGTTTATTCAATGGAATTTTTAACAGAAATATTTTCTGCCAGCGAAGCTGAAAAAGCTTTTGTTCAATTCAAAGATTTAGAAAAAATAGCGAATTTAAGGAATTTTAGATCTGTTGTTGAAACATTATTTGATCAACAGCTTTATACTCATGACATTCGATCGTTAAGTGATATCAACCAACTCAGAGTTCAAATGAGTGCTGATCTTTTGGGTGAAAGATCAGCAGTTAACGAAATACCATGGGCTAAGTTAGTTCATCATACACTTGTGCCAATTTATCTGCACAATTATATATTGGGTGATGTGATGTGTGATAAAATGAAACAGGTATTTAGCCGGCACAATAATAATCAAAGTGCTGCTGATAAGCCCCATGAATTCGGACAATTTTGGCAACAGAAAGTATTAGCTCCATCTGGTCGATATTCTTTTTTAGAGCTTTATGAAAAAACATGTGAAGAAAAGTTATCGATCGAAGATTACTTAGAGACTTTGCTTAAATAGCTCATCATATATCCACGTTTAAATTAATTTAATGACAAGTTATTTTCTTTAATCCTATGATATCGCATGCTTAAAAAAATATCTTACACTTTGCTTTTCACAGTTTTATTCACAACCCAAGTAACCCAAGCTGCAGGTTATGTTCGTATCGGGACAATGTACATGAGCGATAGCTCTGGCATTGAGGGCTCTACGACAAACACATCTCGAACGATGATTGATTTAGGGGCGGGAAAGCTTTACGCCAACGGTTTCACTTTAGGCGGTATGTACGGGTCTGAAAAATACGACAACGGCACATCAACGTCGAATCGTACAGGCATCGGCCCAACGATTGGGTACATGAAAAACAAAGCAGCTGGTTTTTTTATATTAGGGACTTATTTTATAAATCCAACGATGACTGGTGGGTATAAAGGTAATGGTTATCAAATCGATGTTGGCTACAGATTCGCTTTAGACAACATTTCAATTGCCCCGCAATTTAGTAAAAAATCATTTACTTACGATGAACAAAGCGGGCAGACTTTGTCGCCAGCTTACGTTGAAGACCGTATTGATCCTTATTTTGTGATTTGGATTTCGTTTTAGTCTTAGTCTTCCATTTATTCCGGATCTCGTGCCACTAAAGTACTGATCACTTAATTAATTTGATCTGAGCTCGGCTTATCATATGCAAAAAATCTTAAAGAGCATTAAATTGAACATTGACACTATTACACTATGTGGTATAGTGTAATAGTTAAGGCATGGCATGATTCGTAACTTTGATAATAAAATTGCAAAAGAGATCTGGGAGACTGATACCTCTAAATCTTTACCTCAAGAGCTATGGATAAGGGCAAAAGCTCTTCTCACGATTATGCATGCTACGTCAGATTTGAATGATTTAAAAATTAAAGGACAACCACCAAATGTTAGACTTCATAAACTGCAGGGAAACAGAAAAGATGAGTGGAGTGTTACAATTAAGCTTCCATGGTGTATCACTTTTAAATTCAAATCGGGCGAGTTTATTGATGTTAAAATTGAAAATTATCATTAGAGGTCAATTATGATTAAAAATCCAAAACCTATGCATCCGGGTATTGTTCTTAATGAAGTTTACATGAAAGAATTGAATCTAAATCAAACCCAACTCAGTGCGAAGTGTGGATGTTCTCCAAGAAAAATTAATGAAATCATTAATGGAAAAAGAGGCATTTCTCCTGAGTTTGCTTTAGTTCTGGAAAAAGTTTTAGGAACAACTGCTGAAATGTGGGTAAGAATACAGGCCGAATATGATCTTCACGTAGCCCGAGAAAAGGCAGCGTAGTTTTTTACGCTTCAACTTGACTAGAACTGCTCTTGAGCTTAAGTTTTCAGCCTATGAAAAATACTCACTTTATTCTTTTAGCATTCACTTTATTTTCTTTATCAGCCCAGGCCATCACTGTTGAAGTTGTTGGTGAAAAGGGTGAACAATTATTTAAGCAAAATATTGGCTTAATGCTACCAAGCACTGTCGGCGAATCAACAATAGCTATTTTTGATCAGCACAGTGTTCCTTATGTTGGAAGTGATTCAGGAATTGTTGAAATATATAATTTAAAACAAGACATCAAAGTTGTATCAGACACTGAAATGAAAGCTTACGGCTGGTGTTTTTCAATAAATGGTGCTGTGGTTGAAACTATGCCCGACGAAACAGAAGTTCTCGCAGCAGATGCAATCATTCAATGGTTCTATGCTTATGCTCATTACAAAGACGGTCAGTGGATCGGCCAATGTGTGAAAGCTGATAAGTTATAATTTAGATATATTTAAACTAAAAAACATAAGTCATATAAAAACCTGACTTACCTTGGTTATTTCTTATTTCTAATTGATCTATATTTATAGACCAAGACTTACTGGTGACATAGGCCCCATTGTTAAAGAAGTTAAAGTATATCCAAAAGACAAGTTAATAAGTGTATTAAAGTTACCTTGGGTATCTGTCATTTCTTTTGAATCTAAATATTTATTTTTAAGATAAATAAAGTCATAACCCATTCCAAAAGCACCGCCGTAGAACCAATTTTCTAAGAAAATACTTCGACTATAGGATGCGCCGATACTTAAATCATAGGCTTGGACATCTGTTAATTTTTTATTTGATGTCTGTTGCATACCTAATTTATCAATGTTTAGGTTATTTATATTATATTGGCTTAAATCAACGCCGTATATCCAAGAGCTTGAATCTTGTATTAAACTTCGTTTATACATCACAGGCGAAAATAAAAAGGAAGAATGCTCTTCATTTTTTAAATAATATAAAGAAGCTGTTATTCGCTCTAAACTAAGTTCGGGAAAATTTAAGCCTGTGAGGCCTTTTTCTTCATTTTCTTCGGCCGTATAGCCTTTATTATAATCATATGCGATTTCAGCTTTAATATGAGGATTGATATTCAAACTTGATGCAATGTAGATCAGTTTAGAATCGACGCGGCTTTGTCTTGATTTTTCAGGGTCTTTAAAAGGTAAGTTCAGTGTCGTATTGCTGCCGTTGATATCAAGACCCAGCAAATAAGAATTTCTATTTGTTGTGAACATGGCATCACGATCCCCAATTTCAAGACCGTTTATTCGGCCGC
>JAYTPA010000088.1:0-7420 GCA_043747495.1 Bdellovibrio sp. | reverse complement strand
GAATCAAAAACGACTCCGCCTATTGTTTTTTCAAAAGTTTTTAAACCTAATTGTTTTAATTCAGCTTCTACTAAATCGGGGAACCCAATCGGACATGACGCAAAAAATCTTGCCATAAAGATCTCCTTTTATCTTGAATGATTTGAACTTCCATTGCTGTTCAAACCATTATTATTTTTTAGACTAAGTTTGATCAGTCAAACTTAGGTTTCTGTATATTTCGGTCCGCCGCCACCTTCGGGAACAGTCCAATCTATGTTTTCGTGTGGGCACTTTATATCACAGGTTTTACAGTGAATACAGTTCGTATAATTAATTTGTAAATCATACTTGGTGCTATCTATCTTTGAAGGCAGCATTTCATAGACGCTAGCAGGGCAAAACTGAACGCAAGGCGAATTAAACTTAGGCTGGCACTGTTCTCGGCAGACATCCCCATTTAATAGCTTTAAATGATTTGGAGAATCCTCATTGTGGCTTGTACCCGTTAAATAAACGCTACCTAATTTATCAAACATGAGGCTACCATCTGGTTTCGGTAGCTTATTTTCAGCTCTTGTAAACCCGTCTTCAGTGCCCCAAACCTCTTTAACAGATTTTGTCGTATGAGCATCGTAGTGAGACTTCATGTTGTCAAATAGACCACGTCCACCAGTTATTTCTTGTAAAGCAATTAATGGTAAAGAAGCTAATAAACCTTTTGATAGCGTTTGATGAAAATTTCTAACTTTGTAAAGTTCAGATTTTACAAATGAGTTATGAATTTTTTCTTCATAGGATTTAAAAGCAGTGCTCGAAAAATCTTGAGACTTAATTGCGTGAAAAGCTGTTTCAGCTGCACTCATCCCCGATTTCATGGCTAAATGAATTCCTTTAAGTTTTTGCACATCAACCATACTGGCTGAATCTCCGCAAACCATCCAACCATCACCATAAAGCTTCGGCATTGAATACCAACCGCCTGCTGGTAAAGTTTTACCACCGTAGGCGATGACTTTTCCACCTTGGATCATGTTCGCAATAAACGGATGAGTTTTTAATTTTTGTAATTCACGATGCGGGTCAAGCATCGGATCATTTGAATCTAAATACGCCACAAGACCTAAAATAATTTTGTCGCCTGGGATGGTGTAAATAAATGTCCCACCAATTGACTTATTCAATGGGTAACCAGCCGTGTGAATAACTTGGCCCGCTTCAACAGTGCCTGCTGGCATTTGAATAATTTCTTTTACACCTTCTTCAAAAGCCTCATGATTTTTTGCATCACGTAAATTTAATTTTTTTGAAACTTGTTTAAATAAACTTCCACGCGTGCCTTCAGCAAAAACTGTTGTTTTTGCCTTAAGAATTAATCCAGGCTCAAAATTAGCTTTAGGATTTCCATCTTTATCACGACCCTTATCGCCAGTTCTTACGCCAACAATTTTATCACCTTCGTAAAGTGCTTCAACGGCTGCAAACCCAGGAAAAATGTTTATGCCTTTGGTTTCACACTGAGAAGCCAGCCAACGATTAAATTTTGAAAGTGAAATAATATAATTACCCATATTATGAAACGGTGGTGGTGTAATCGGTAACTTAAAAGCTGACTTCTCGCTAAGATAGTAGACAGCGTCTTTTTTAACTTCTGAATCTAAAGGACAGTTTAATTCCAAATAATTAGGAATAAGTTCTTTTAAAGCTTTAGGATTTAATACGGCTCCTGAAAAACTATGGGCTCCTATTTCAGAGCCTTTTTCCAAAACAACAATCATCTGGTCTGGGATAAGCTCTGCTTGAATTTTTCCCTCATTAACAGCTTGGTTATGCTTTTCGATATCAGTCGCAATTTTATAAGCACAAGAAAGGCCGGCAGCACCGCCGCCAACGATCAAAACATCGACATCCATCGTTTCTCTGGTTACACCTTCAGGCAAATGATCAAATGACATTGAGATCTCCTGTTATCTTTTTTATTTTCTGTTTACTGACTAAAAACCTTCGTCCGCTTCTTCAGTTTTATTTTTTTGACGAGGATGAATAAAGTTTTTTTGAACTTTCAACTCATCTTCATCAAAAGAACCATTGTATTTTTTTTCGCGGACTTTTTCAGAAAGTTCGAGTTGGCCTTCGGCAAAGCACGGGTTTGCTGAAATCAATACAAAAATGCTCGAGAATAAAATACAAACTAATAGTTTCATAACTTTAGTTTTAGACCTAATTTAAGATAAAATAAAGGCCAAAAATTGATTATTTCACGTCCAAACGACGGTGATTTGACATTGGAATTTGCTGACGGACAAGTTTGATTTTTTCCAGATCAATATCGACTTGAAAACAGCCCACTTGGTCTTTATTAAGTTCAACAACAGATCCCCATGGATCTACGGCCATAGAATGGCCATAGGTTTTTCTAACATGGGTGCGATCAGCGTTATGATGCTCACCAACCTGCCCTGGGGCTAAAACATAGGCCTGACTTTCAATCGCCCGGGCTCTTAATAAAATTTCCCAATGCGCTTGCCCTGTTTTTACTAAGAATGCAGCGGGAACTAAAATCACATCGACTTTGTTTTTAGCATGCTGACCGAAAAGCTCAGCAAAACGGATATCATAGCAAATTGATGATCCAAAACGTACGCCTTCTAAATCAAAATAAGTCACTGCTTCCCCATGAGAAAATACATCACTTTCACGCATTGGTTTTTCATCAACCAGCTGAATATCAAAAAGATGAATTTTTTTGTAAACAATCTGCGGGCTAGTTTCTGGCTTAAATAATACTGAAGCATTCCATATTTTATTTTGATCCTTTAGAGCCGTGGTTAAATGGACATATATTTTTTTTTCGTCGCAAAACTTTTGAACAGTCTGAATTTCAGTTGAATCAATTGCCAGAGCTTTAACTTCAGTTTTTTCTGACGCTCTCATAAATAAACTGTTCTCTGGCAAAACAAACAAAATAGGTGGTGTTGTTAACTGCTGATCTAAGAATTGATTAATGATTGTTTTAATTTGATGAATATTTTGATCAACTGATTCGCTTGAATTTAACTGGACCAACACTGTTTTCATAATATTGTTTTCATTTATTCGATTTCTATCATAGCGCCAAGTTGCTCTTGCTGACATTTAAAGCCACCATCTTCAATGTTCTTTTTCACATTCAACAAAACACTTTCACAAGACGAAAAGTAAGTCGCCGAGCTAACAACTTGAACGTAGCCTTCTTTAGAATATATTGTTTTACATTTACTATTGGAATCAGTCATAAATATTCTTAACCAACGAACTTCACGTTCACGTTTACAGACATAAAAAACATTTTTAGCGGTGGTACTTACGCTAAGGTTTTCATTTATAGTTGCAGTGGTCACAGTCTGACTAGTCGTTGTTACGTCTTGCGCCGTAACTGAGGAGACAAAAGAGAAAGTGATAGCGAGGTAAAATAACCGTTTCATAACTTTATTATGTGGTTATAAACTTTGTTTGTCGTAGGAAGATTGGGCATTGGCCGAAAAATTGGGATATTGTCTGGGAAGGAAGTTCCCAGACCTACAGAATCTATTAATACTTTGGACTATTTAGATTTAGCAGCTGATTTCTTAGCTGTTTTTTTCTCTTTAGTAGCTTTGGCAGAAGCTTCAACTAATTTTACGTTTGAGTAATCAATGAAGCCTTCTTTTTTAAGAAGACCATCTTTTTTGTCGTAGTGAGTTTGAACTTTAACACCTTCAACTTTAATTTTTAAAGCTGTCGGATTGATTTCAATGACTGCGCCTTTTTTGCCTTTATCAGATCCAGCAATAACTTGTACTTTGTCGCCTTTTTTGATTTTTAATTTCAACATATAAATCCTTAATTACGCTTTCTTAGCCGTTTTAGTTTCTTTAGTCGCTTTTTTGCTCATTTTACGACGAATACGAGATTTTACTTCTAAAGCTCTTCTCGATAAAACATCGTCTGTTTGATTTAAAATGTATTTATCAAAACCACCAGTGTGTTCCATGTCTCTGATAGTGCTTGTCGCCATGTAAAGACGAACCATTTCATTTAAGGTTTTGCTAAATATTCGTTTTCTTTGCACATTTGGCTGAGCAGTCGACTTTGTCTTAATATTAGAGTGACTGACTAAATTTTTAACTACAGGTGCTTTACCCGATAATTCACAACGGCTCATTTTATGGACTCCTTTTGGACTTTCTTCTTATTTTCTCGTGTTTTCAGCAAAAAGCTTAATAATAAAAAAAAGCTTCCAAAACCGAGCTTTCTGGTATATTCAGATATTCCTTAGTTGGCAAGAGGTTTTAAATGGAAAAAGACAATAATCGTGAAAACAATCGTAAATCAACTCGCAGCAAGTATCGCACAGAATACGCTGGTGATCATGTATTTGATTACAAAGATCCAGCATCATTAAGTCGTTTTATTGCGGATGCAGGCAAAATTACTCCTGCTCGTATTTCTAAATTGAGCTTGTCTCAACAAAAGAAAGTCGCTGCAGCTGTTAAAAAAGCTCGTAGTCTTGGCTTATTACCAAATGGTACTGACGCATATGATACAAGCACTAGACCTGAATTAATTAGTCCAGTTCCTTTTGACTACTAGTCAATTAGGTATTTAAATTTAGAGTATACAACGTGTTGTTGTTAATCCCTATACGGCTCATGAAAATGAGCCGTTTTTATTTTATCTAAATCAATTCTCAGTTTTTAGACTAAGTCTTATTTTTAAGATTTCTTAAATCTTAAAGTGATTATAATTCATTTAACACTGAACATCTTGTTCATTCAATTTGCATAACCCTAATTCACATACAGAGGGGTCTTTATGCAAAACTTTAAAAAACAAACGAACAAAACAACTGATCTAACTATTTTAAATCAAAATCTTAAACAGTTTGGTTTATGTCCTGCAGACTGGAAATTAAGAATGGAATCACAGCAGCGTGTGATGATTACTCATAAAGATGATCCTGACTTTTACTTTATAGGAAAAATCAAAAATGAATCTAAGACTTGGGATTTTATTCAGCTTGGATATATTTAACCTAAAACTACTGATACAGATCGCATCTTAAAGAAAATATACTTTTTTCATAAACATCTTTTTCTTCAAGTGATCCGCTAGGATTACCAACATGCTTCAGTGCTCTGGGACGATTGGTTTCAGAGCGCTTTTCTATGGGGGTCTTATCTGACCATGCGTCTGGAAACTCTTGATAAATTGACATCCGATAGGTTTTAAAAGCTTCTGCACCCAAAGTTTTTATCAATAAATCTTTAGATCTGCAAAAGCCATAAATATCGCTTTCCGTCAGCCAACCTAGTCGCTGTGCTAAGTTTTCAGGTGGTTTAATTCCCCAGGCTGTTAGTGCCATTATTTTTATTCCTTGTTGCAAAGTAGAAATCAATTTCACATATTGTTGTGACAACAAGGGGTAACATTTTTCAGAGGTGTTTCTCATGGCATCCGCCACTTTTCTGACACTTTTAAAATAATCTTCACAAGAACCTTGGCTGTTACCTTCTCTGCAAATGTCTCTTAACGCTTCGATTTGTGGAAACTGTATTTTTTTAGAAGCGGTTCTGTAACCGACCAAAATTCCACTCACATTTTTTTCAAAATTAGCGATTTCAACATTGCATCCATCACTAAGTGGGTTCTGCGAAACAATGAAAGCTAAAGCAATGACCAAAACAACTACAACAAAGACTGGTCTTGGAATTTTTTGGATCAGATCATCAATTTGCGCCATGGCTTATTATCCTTCCGGCTAATTTTTATTTTATTCTAGCTCATCAGACAAGTTCAATTTAAGCTTATAACAACTACTTAAGCAAATAGGGGTAAATATGCTTTACGTTATGGCTGTACTTTATATTATTGCTGGCCTTTATCATTTTGTTAATCCAAAAGCTTACTTAAAGTTGATGCCACCCTATTTACCGTATCACCTTGAGCTAATCTATCTTTCTGGTTTTGCAGAAATTCTTTTAGGTATTGGATTGTTTTTTCCAGTTACACAATCGATTTCCGCCTGGGGCATTATCGCACTTTTGATAGCGATTTATCCTGCAAATTATCATATGTACAAAGCCAAAGTGGTTTTGCCATTTACAAAAAAACCACTTCCTAATTGGGTCCATGCACTCCGTTTTTTTGCCCAATTAGGTTTGATCTATTGGGCTTATTTGTACACTTAACTAAATTTAACTCAATAACCCAAAAAGACCAGCAGCTAAGATCAGCAATGCAGAATTGATGTGGTAAATCCACATCAGAAAAAAACTAATTACAAAAGTTATAACGCTTAATCGTGAATCAAAATGTGTTCGCATTAAATTCACTGCCGTGAATGCAATAAAACAAAATGAAGCAATATTTAAACCATCCAAAAAAGCACTTAACCAATTCAATTGTCTGATCTTCTGAATATATTTTGCCGTTAAAGCCACAAAAACAAAGGCCGGTAAAAATATGCCGATTGTGGCTACAATGGCACCGTAAGATCCTGAAGCAATATAACCAATAAAAGTCGCTGTGGTAAAAACTGGCCCTGGTGTCATTTGCCCTATAGTTATGGCATCAATCAATTGTTTTTCTGTGATCCATTGGTATTTATAAACTAAATCGTTTTGTAAAAATGAAATCAGCACATAACCACTGCCAAATAAAATAGAACCTATTTTTAAAAAATATAAAAATAATTTATCAAGATCAGGAACTAGAAAAAATGATACGCCAAATAGCGAATTTTTAGTTTTAAAACTTTGATGAATGAGCCAACTTAAGCAGCCAATAGAAAATAAAGTTAAAACTTCATTTTTAGTCCACATCAACAGGCCAACAGCAGTTAATAATAAAATATAATCCTTTGTATTTTTCAATGCTGTCTGTGCTAGCTTTAAGCTAGCGATCAGAATCACTGCACAGATAACTGGAACAATTGTTTTAAAAATAATTTCTATTTGGCTGACCTGACCATACTGCTGATAGATCATAGCTACTGACCACACTACAAAAAATGCGGGCAAAATAAAACTAAGACCCGCGATGCAAAGACCTAAGTAGCCAGCTTTTTTATAACCAATATGCATTGCTATTTCTGTTGAATTAGGCCCTGGAATCAATTGCGAAGCCCCAACCAGATCAAGAAACTCTTGATGACTTAACCATTTTCTTTTCTCGACTAATTCATCTTGCATCATTGAAATATGTACGGCTGGCCCACCAAATGATGTTAGCCCTAGCTTTAAAAAAATAAAAACTAAGTCTTTATAGGCCATAGAAAAAATCTACACTAAATGGCTAAATAAGAGTAGCTTAATGACATATTTAAATTGGAGACCACAATGGCGTTAAATGCTGAAGTTCACTGGATAAAAGATCTTGGTTTTGAAGTTCAAGTCCGCGACCATCACTTATTTACAGATGG
>JAYTPA010000087.1:0-14453 GCA_043747495.1 Bdellovibrio sp. | reverse complement strand
GGACTGGTGATGATTTTTTCATCGCTATTACATATTTTTCGTCACCAAAATAAATAGAATCAAATTCAATTTCTTTCTCTGAGATTTCGCTTAATTTTTTTTGATTATAATTTTCTGATTGATCACGTCTAGGAAATAATCTTGTTCCCGAATGATCTTCATCATGAACTTTAGTATGATCATTTAAAAATTCAACAACCGCTGGATTCACTTGGCCATAGCGAATTTCACTGAGGATATTTAAAAATTCATTATCTGCGACGCGCTGATTGTGTTTTAAAATACAAACTTGCGGGTCAGTTCTTTTCCAGGCTTCAGTTAAAAAACACCAGTCTTTTTTTCGATTCTGACCTGTTTGCATACGCATCACTGGTGGCAATTGTCCGAAATCACCCACACAAATAAGCCTTAACCCACCCCAAGGCAATGTTGAACCTCTTGCCTTTTGGGCCAAAGCTTCAGCGATCGTAAATGCTTCGCCCGAAATCATTGAAATTTCATCAATAATAATTCCTTCAACTTGCGAAATTCTTTTTAATGTTTTGGTGTCTTTTGAAACTCGTTGATAAGTGGCATCAGGGCCGCCTTCCATAATACCTAATCCAAAAAAACTATGAAACGTTCGACCCCCTAATAAAACAGCAGCTGCACCAGTGCTAGCTAAAATAGGCATATTTTTTGGATCTAATTCCTTAGTTAACTCACGAACGACATAGCTTTTTCCACTGCCAGCTCCGCCAGTTAAAAAAACGTTTTCGCCAGACCGCATAAGGTCCAGAGCCAGTTGTTGTTCATTTGAAAGCTCGCTTAGAGTCGTGTTTTTCACAACAGCTATGCTATCCGTGTTATGACTTCTGTCAAAAGATAAACAAGTTATTTAAATGTTGTTGCTGTGGGTCTTAGGTACACATATAATTAAGAACCACATAGAAAGAGTGATATGGCATCAAATAAAGTTTACGTTAATCGAACTCTGAATTTAAAAAAAATTAAATACATTGGCTTAGATATGGATCACACACTGATCCGTTACAACACTGAAAATTTTGAACGTTTATCACATTCAAAAATTATGGAAAAACTAGTTTCTGGCAAAGGCTACCCTGAACAAGTCAAAAAGCTGCAATTCGATTTTAATTTCGCACTTCGTGGATTAGTTGTTGATCGCAGTAAAGGTAATCTTTTAAAGCTGAATCGTTACACGGCGATCAGAAATAGCTTTCATGGCCTTAAACCTCTTGATTACAAAATCCATCAAAAAGTCTACCGATCGACTTACATCGACCTCAGTAAAAATGATTACTTGGCCGTTGATACAAGTTTTTCATATTCATTAGCACATGCTTATTCGCAGCTTGTTGAAATGAAGGACAGTGATCCACAAGTTAAATTACCTGATTATGGAACTATGGCAGATGATATTTTAGCAGCACTAGATGAAGCCCACCGTGATGGGTCCTTGAAAGATGCAGTTCGTGCAAATGTTGATCACTATATCATCAAAGATGAAAGTGTTGTTCGCGGTTTAGAAAAATTTAAAAAACATGGTAAAAAAATATTTGTTCTGACTAATTCGGAATTTCATTATTCAAAATTACTTTTGGACTTCGCGATTAATCCCCATTTAAAAGATCATAAATCATGGGTTGACCTATTTGAATTCGTTATCACGTTTGCTCATAAGCCAAAATTTTTCTATGATGACACACGATTTTTCAAAGTGAACCCTGCTGACGGAACAATGACAAATGTCGACGGAAA
The DNA here is from genome assembly GCA_043747495.1 of Bdellovibrio sp. GTDB lineage: Bacteria > Bdellovibrionota > Bdellovibrionia > Bdellovibrionales > Bdellovibrionaceae > Pseudobdellovibrio. The sequence goes on along the minus strand of JAYTPA010000087.1, from coordinate 12,692 downwards.
ATTATCCCCTGGTGTCTACCAAGGTGGGAATGCACGTGAATTTACAAAGCATTTAGATCTAGAAGGCGATGATATCCTTTACATCGGTGATCATATTTACGGCGATATCCTACGTCTTAAAAAAGATTGTAACTGGCGCACAGCGATGATCATTGAAGAGCTCGAACATGAAATCATGCAAAACAAAAAAGCTGAGCCTATAATAAACGAAATCGATAATTTAATGCGCAAAAAAGAACCTTTAGAAGAAGGTTTAACTGAATTAATGACGCAAAAATATGAACGCTCTACAAAAGTTGATGAATCTAAAATTGATTTATTGCAAAAAGAGATCGGTGAATTTGATACGCAAATTAGTCAACTGATTAAAAAACAGCACACTTTGTATAATCCTAATTGGGGCCAGCTGATGAGAGCCGGTAACGAAGAAAGTTATTTCGCTTATCAAATGGAAAGATACGCTTGTGTTTACATGAGTAAGGTCAGTGATTTATTTGATTTATCACCACGAACTTACTTCAGAGCGCCACGAAGACCATTAAGTCATGAAGTGGGACAAGATTAAGAAAGATTTTAATTAAATTTAAAAAACAAAACCATAAAGAAGGAGATTTTTATGAATCAAAATAAAGTTGTTTTACTCGTCGTGTCTGCGTGTTTACTTTTAACAAGTTGTGCGACAGATAACCAAAACACAGTTAAAGGCGCAGGAATAGGTGCTGCAGCAGGCGCTGCTGTTGGAGCCATCATTGGTCACCAATCTGGCAACCGTGAAAAAGGTGCTATAGCTGGCGCACTTTTAGGTGGCGGTGTTGGTGGACTTGTCGGTCGCCGAATGGATAAGCAAGCTAAAGAGTTAGAAAAAATCGCTGAAACTCGTCGCACAGAACAGGGCCTAGTCACTAAACTAAAAAGTGATATCTTATTCGAAACAGGAAAATCTGATTTGAAATCTCAAGCTAGCGCTAACTTACAAGAGATGGCCACTATCATGAAAAAATATCCAGAGAATGTTTTAACAATCAAAGGATACACTGACAGCACAGGCGGAGCGAAAACAAATGAATCTTTATCAGCGAAAAGAGCTTCAGCTGTTAAGGCTGCGCTAATTAATAACGGAATGCCTGCACCGACAATTTCAACATTAGGTATGGGACCTGCAAACCCAGTAGCTGATAATAAAACAGCTGATGGTCGCCAATTAAACCGCCGTGTTGAAATCGAAATTACAGTTGATGAAAGTAAAGTTCCTAAAAACTAATTACTGACCAATCAAGATCATGTAATTATTTTCACCTGTTAAATCCATCAACCCTGCAGTTAAATGCGGGGTTGAATTAACCTTTGATGTGTTAATTTTACGTCTAACAGATCTAGCCTTATTTGTCGAGGCACAACCCCAATCTTTCGCTCCTGAATTGTCTTCTGCTAAGCATGGGAACAGACTGTTTTTCTCATCTTCACTCGTTACAGGAAAATATGCCATTGAAAAAGTCATCGGATTAATCTGATACTGAGTTTTCATTTTATTGTATGAATTTTGTAAAATTAAATTCGTCGAATAAATTGATGCTGTAACGACTAAAATTCTACGATCTTTTTGTTCAGACAAAACTTTCCCCAACTGTTCCCAATCTGTTTTAACTGACAAGTTGTTTTTCGCTGACAGAAATTGTTTTATTTCATCAGATAACTTCAGCTCATCATCGACATAAACTTCATCAAAAGGACCTATTAACTTTTCTAACTCAATTTTAAAATTTTTAAGCAATTCTAAATTGTTTTGTTTTTCAGGCTCTACACCGATTAAAAAATGCTTTTGCTGTTTGAGTTCTAAATTCAAACGCTGAATAATTGAACTCGAAAACTCATTAAAATCTTTAAAATAACTCAGTTTAATTTTCGGAACAGTTCTTTGTGAAGAACCTAGATTAGCTACTATCATAAAAACAACAGCTGCTGTAACTATTATATAAATTGGAAGATATTTTTTAAAATTCATAACTTGATCTCTACTCTGAGTTGGTGAATATCGTTATCTAGTCCTGTGTAGCTGACAATTTTTTTAAGTCGTGTGAACTGTTCAAGGGTGAACCAATTTGATTGAGTATTTGATTTAATCTGATCACTACGTTCATCAACCCAGTAATGAAATTCAATCATTGTTTCATCAAAATTAGAGTTATAATGTTCACGCAATAATAAATGAATATAAAATTCTTTTTTGTTCTCTTTACAGCTGACCTTAAATTGATGGGGTTGACTGCCTTTGGCTGCAGTACAGCTGACGTACTCACCGCCTTCAGTAGACATGAAGGCAAACTGCAATTGTTCTGGTGTTATATCAATTGCACTGGCTAGCTGACCTAAAAATAAAACTAAGAAAAACAAAGGCATTTTAAACATTTAGACCTCGATTGAGTCTTCAAAATACCCTATTGCTTTTGAAATAAAAAGTGTTATGTTCATTTAATAAATGGACTTGATTGAATGTGTGATATTCGACAGGTACCGAGGTTTAAAATGAATACATCGTCTTCTCTTTTACTTATTGGTTCTGGTCGCCTAGCGACACATCTAAAGCATTGGTTCAATCTTTTATCGTTGCCAAATACTAAGCTTACTTCTTGGTCAAAAAATATGACTCAAGATGAACTCAATCAGTTTATTCATTCAGCTACTCATATTTGGTTAGCCATATCCGATGACCAGATTTCGCCTTTTTATGAACTAAAATTAAAACCCCTGCTAAATGATAAACAAACTGTAGTGCACTTTAGTGGTTCAGTTTTTCATGAAAAAATATTTTGTGCGCATCCATTAATGACTTTTTCAAGTGAAAAATATAATTTAGATCACTACAGAAAAATTCAATTTGCTTTATTTGATCAAAAAATAAATCTAAGCGATCTCATGCCAGGGTTCACGAATCCTTGTTTTCAAATTCAGCCTGAACACAAAAAACTTTACCATGCCTTGTGTGTGACTACTGGTAACTTACCACAAATGATCTGGTCACAAACATTTTATATTGCTGAATACATAAATATTCCTGCTTCAGCTCTTCATAATTACATTGAAACCGTCACGCACAATTTTAGTACACTTGGATCAAAAGCAGTAACCGGTCCTCTGGTTCGTGAAGATGTGAAAACCATATCAGCTAATTTAGAAAGTCTTAAAAAAAAGTCACAAAGCTTATATTCAATTTATAAAAGTTTCATCCCCGGACATTTACAAAATCTTTTAAACAAGGACTTACTATGAAATCAGTTCTCGACTTTTTTAAGAAAAAAAAGCTTCAAGAAAAAATCAGCATGGTCACATGTTATGATTATGGAATGGCTAAAATTTTATCACAAACTAAAGTTGATGTTTTGTTGGTTGGTGATTCTTTAGTTCAAACTGTCCATGGATTTCCGAATACACTTCATGCCACGATTGATATGATGGCATTACACACAGCTGCAGTCGCACGTGGCACACATCAATTTATTGTGGCCGACATGCCTTTTTTATCTCACCGAAAAGGAATTCATTCTGCTGTTGCTGACGCACAAAAATTGATGCTTGCTGGCGCTCATGCTATAAAAATTGAAGGCGTTCACGGACACGCTGATGTCATTAAATACATTATTGAATCCGGCATCCCTGTAATGGGACATCTTGGGTTAACTCCTCAATCGATTCATCAATTGGGTGGACCAAAAATTCAGGGTAAAACTTTAGAACAAGCTGAAGATTTAATACAACAAGCACAAATCTTAAATGATGTAGGTTGTTTTGCTATAGTGCTTGAATGTATTCCCAGTGAATTAGCACGCAAAATAACTGAAAAAGTCAGTGTTCCAACCATTGGAATCGGCGCTGGTAGTTCAACTGACGGCCAAGTTTTAGTGATCAATGATTTATTAGGGATGAATGCAGAATTTAATCCTAAATTTTTGAAAAAATATTCACAGCTAAATTCGCTGATTGTTGAATCAGTGAATCAATATGTCACTGAAGTCCATCGCAAGGAATTTCCTGATCACGAACACGAGTACACTGTATGACACAGGTTATTCAGTCCACTAGCGAATTAATCAAGGCCCGTCAAAACTTCAGATTTGATGACATAACTTCTAAAATTGGTTTTGTACCGACGATGGGCGCATTGCACCAAGGTCATGCAAGTCTTTTAAAAAAAGCACGTGCTGAAAATCAATTAACGATTCTCAGTGTATTTGTAAATCCTACTCAATTTAATAATCCAAATGATTTAACTGGTTATCCAAAAACTTTTGAACATGATTTATCTGTAGCAAAAAAAGAAAACGTAGATATTTTGTTTTATCCAAAATACGAAGACATTTATGCTGATGACTATCGCTACAGATTAACAGAGAATGAATTTTCAAAAAAACTGTGCGGATCCCATAGACCAGGTCATTTTGATGGTGTTTTAACAGTAGTTATGAAACTGCTTATGTTAACTAAAGCCAACAAAGCTTATTTTGGTGAAAAAGATTACCAACAACTAAAACTTGTGCAAGATATGGCTAAAACCTTTTTTGTTGAAACTGAAATCATTGGCTGTCCCACGTTTCGTGAACACTCCGGTTTGGCAATGAGCTCAAGAAATTTACGATTAAGCCCGCATGCTTTCGAAAAAGCATCGATGATTTATAAAACAATTAAAAATAATTCAGCTAAAGAATCATTCGAAAAACTAGAACTAGCAGGTTTTGATGTTGATTATGTTGAAGAGCATTTTGGACGTCGTTTTGCAGCGGCTAGTTTAGAAGGGGTTAGGTTAATTGATAATGTCGAAATCTAATTCAAAACTATTATTTATCTTAACAGGATCAATCGCTGCCTACAAAGTTTGTCAGGTGCTCAGCGATCTTAAAAAACAAAATTATCAAATTAAAGTCATTGCAACTCAAGCTGCACTGAAGTTTATCGGCATATCAACTTTAGAAGGTTTAACCTCTGAAAAAATCAGTGTTGATCTTTATGCAAATGGATCTAACATGGACCATATTCATTTAGTTCGCTGGGCAGACATGATTGTTGTTGCACCTGCCACTGCAAATTACATTAATAAAATGGCTTCAGGGATTGGTGATGATTTAGCATCCACAGTTTTTTTGACACATGACTTTCAAAAGCCATTTTTAGTTTTCCCAGCAATGAACTCAAAAATGTATCTGCACCCGACTGTACAAAATTCTATTCAAAAATTAAAAACAATGGGTGTTGATATTTTAGATTCTGCCAGTGGTGTATTAGCCTGCGGTGAAACTGGCGTAGGCAGACTTTTAGAGCCTCAGCAAATTATACATGAAATTCAAAGTCGAACTGGTCTTACAGGATCTAGAAAATTTCCAACGCAGACAACCAATCATAATATCAGTAAAAAAATTCTGATTTCATCAGGCGGCACGCAAGAAAAAATTGATGATATACGTGTGATAACCAATCGAAGCACTGGTCAGACAGCAGCTTTCATTGCAGATACGTTTATTGAAAATGGTTTTGATGTGACTTACTTAGCTGGCGAAAATGCAAAAAGACCGCTGTTGGATTGCGTTGTTATTCCGTATACTGATTTTAAAAGTCTTGATCTAATATTAGATACAGACTTATTAAATCGACATCATGTATTTATTCACACGGCCGCAGTGAGCGATTACTCAGTTATTCCACAGCAGGGTAAGATGAACAGCGATGCAGAAAAAATTGAAATCAGCCTGACAAGAAATCCAAAGATTATTAATAAAATTAAATCGATAAATCCGAATATTAAATTAATTGGCTTTAAATTAACTTCAACGGCCGACGAGAAAACAATTGCCACTAAAGTTGGATCTTTATTTAAAAATGCGAATTGTGATTTAGTTGTCCACAACGATTGGTCAACAATTCAAAATCAACAGCATAAGTTTAATATTTATAAAAATAATGAAATGAAGGATCAAAATATAGATAAAAATGATCTAGCACAGCATCTTATAACGGAGTCTTTATGATTTTATCCCTAGACGTTGGAAATACACAAATTTACGGTGGGGTTTTTGAAATCTCAGCCACAGGCCAAGAAAAGATGCTTTTATCTTTTCGCAGGAATTCAAAACAAGGTTCTTCATCTGATGAGATCGGTGTTTTTTTAAGATTAGTGCTGAAAGAAAATGGAATTGATCCTTTAAAAATTAAAAAAATTGTTTTTTGCTCGGTAGTTCCAGATGTGATTTATTCTTTAAAAGGAGCCTGTCAAAAATATTTTGGACTTAATCCTTTTATTCTACAAGCCGGTGTTAAAACTGGATTGAAAATTAAATACCGAAATCCACTTGAAGTCGGTGCTGACCGTATTGCTAATTCAATAGCAGCTGCACAAATGCATCCACAAAAAAATCTGATTCTTGTCGATTTGGGCACTGCTACTACTTTTTGTGCAGTTTCTCATGAGAAAGAATACCTTGGTGGCGTTATCATAGCTGGTCTTAAACTGAGTATGGAATCATTAGAAGCTAAAACAGCTAAGCTGCCTTCTGTTGAAATCGTCCAACGTGAAAACGTATTAGGTCAATCGACAGTTGAAAGCCTTCAATCGGGCCTCTATTACGGCCATTTAGGTGCTATGCGAGAAATCATTACCCGATTGTCTACAGAATGCTTTAAAGGCGAAAAGCCCTATGTCATTGGGACAGGTGGTTTTTCATCACTGTTTGAACGCGAAAAAATATTCGATCTTATTGCGCCTGATCTAGTATTAAAAGGTAATTTGATCGCCTTAGAAATGAATCTAGCCACCAAAAACTACGGAGCTGAAAAATGAAAATAAATATGCTTTATTCTAAAATTCACCGGGCCACAGTGACTAATGCAGATCTTGATTACGAAGGTTCAATTTCAATCGATAAAAAGCTTATTCAAAAATCAAAACTTTTTATCAATCAAAAAGTGGATATTTATAATTGTAATAATGGAGCTCGCTTTTCGACTTACGTTATTGAAGGGAAATCTGGTGAAGTTTGCTTAAACGGTGCTGCTGCCAGACACGTACAAAAAGGTGATGTCGTCATTATTGTAGCTTATGCTTCGATTGATATTGATCAGGCTAAAAAACATCAACCCACTGTTGTTTTTGTTGATAAAAAAAATAAAGCTAAAGAAATTAGAAAAGAAAAAAGAGCTAGAGTTTCAAAGTATTCTTAATACGATAACTGGGCTTGTCCCATTTTCACTAAAGTCTTCCAATTTTTTTGCATTTGTTTCATCTCAATTTTGAGTTGTTCCATTTCGTGTCTAATATGTTCAACTCTCTGAGACTGAGCATTTTTATATTCTATTTTCAACTGATCAAATCGGGCTTGAGTCTCGACAAGTTTTATAGATAACGGTTCAAGCTTTTCTTTATAAAATTGTGAATTTTTAATTTTTTCTGATTCAACTTCTAATCTGGCTTTTAAAATTTCAGAAAACTGAACTGTTTTAAGTTTTCGTGCTAAACCCAACAGCGCTGCAAACTGAATTGACCACTTGGTTGGATCCCAATGATACCAACGTATACCATTGCGGTAATCAAACTGAAACTTGTGATGAAAATTATGGTAACCTTCGCCATGGGTTAAGATAGAAACTATAATACTATCTTTAGCTGTTTTTTCTGATGAATAAGGCGCTTCACCTAAAGTGTGACTTAATGAATTTACAAAAAAAGTTGATTGTTGAGTTAAAAATATTCGTAATCCACCAGCAATAACTAAACCCAGAAATGCATTACCAAGTAATGCACCAATAATTAGTGGAACAATATACCCAACAAAAATAGCCCAAGGTAAATAATGTTTATGCTGATGCATAATACGAGGATTTTTTTCTAAATCCGGTGCATGAATTGGTAAGCTAACTGAATCATGCAACATCATCCAACCCATATGCGCGTAGAAAAAACCTTTTTTAATTGAATAGGGATCTTTATCGGTATCTTCAAAACGATGATGAATGCGATGATCGCTGGCCCACTTGAGAGCAGAACCCTGAAATGCCCCTGCGCTAATAAATAATAATATCGTTTCTAGCAATGGGTGAGCTTCGTAGGATTTGTGCGAGTACAAACGATGGTAGCCCATTGTGATGCTTAGGTTAGTAAGAACCGCAAAGACTAAACCAAAGAAAGAAATCCAGCCTATTTCGCCCACAGTGTAGCTGTTCGAATAGACCAAATACAACACGAGTGTAGCAATTGAAATCACAGGGTTTAAGATTAAGAATAAAGTCACAGACCAACAGATTTTTTTAATTTTTAAAGACATGATAATAGTTTAGCAAATGGTCCTATAAAGGCTATTAATTTTTAGCTTTTGGCTCTAATCTGAAATACTCAATAGCGTCTATAACCGCTTTAGGTTTATAATACTTATATTGATCAATCCATTGCAGCCCTTGCCACCCAAGCTGTTGAAACTCATGTCGGGAAATGTCTCGGGATTGGACAAGCTCAAAGTAGTTAGAAATGTGTTTAAATTCATTTAAACGCATTTCAAGTGACGGCAAATGAAATTGAATAAAAGCGAAGTCTTTTTCAGTTTTAATAAAATCTAAAATACTTTGATCAAATAAGACGTCAAATTTATAGTCCTTTTGAAAATCAAGACCTTTAATCATCATTAATTTTTCTGAAGTTTTAATATAATCCGAAATATTAAGAGATTTAGCATCTAAGGATAAAAAATAAATGTGCTGCTTGGCTTTAATTAAATTAAACACTGTCAGTGGCAAACTTGTTTTAGATGGCAAAATCCAGATTTTTTCAGAATCTTTAATGGCGATTTGCAACTTTAAATGATTCATTGAATGCTTTAGTAGACTACCCAATAAATTTGATTGCTCGTCAAGCTTTCCAGAAACTTCAAATAAATAATCAAAGTACGCTTCAGAATATGAATCTGAAACACCTTGTTGATTCATATAGTTTTTCATCTGAAAATAAAAAGCTGTATCACTTTCTCTTTTCGAACTTTGAAAATCAGTAAAGTAGGCCAAAAATAACTTAATGCTATTTAGCCCTTCTAGTAATGGATTTTCATATTTTAAAATTTGATTTATTTTGTTTTCAGCATCTAGCTGTGCTGTATTTAACTGACTAGTAAGATCTTTAATAAACTGATTTTTTTTCCGAAAGCTAATTTGATTAAAAGCTTCGATCAATGCTGAAGTAAGCAACGGACGAACACTTGTATTAATAATTTGGTCAGACTTTAAATCATTTTTAGAATGCTTGTGCAATTGGCAAGAATTGTAGTCTTCTGATAACTTCCATGATGATTCACAATAACTTTTTAAATTTTTGAGTATTTGTGGCCAAGGTGCTGATCCGGTTTTTGTCTGAATTTGTGTTGTCGGGTCAAAAATGTCAAACTTTCCATAAATATAAAAATAAATCAAATCCACATAGGATTCTTCGACTAGCTGATAGCTAACACTATTCACACTGTTTTTAAGACTTTGTTGTTTAAACCATGCTTTGATGACAGCTCTTTCAAAGTGGCCACGAGCTAAATATAAATCTTTGCCTATAATTATTTTTTTTCCATCTACATGAAATTGAAGGGCTTGTACTTCGTCGATTGTCACTTGAATATTCTGTGAAAAATTAGAAACGGCATTTAACGCAGTCGTTATTTGATTTAAGCGTTGAGTTAAATCACCAAGGTAAACGTCGATATTTTTTGAATACTGATTTTTAAGCTTAGATCCGCATCTGTAGGTTGTATTTTCTATTTGTTGGTCTGCATATTTAATAATGTCAAACTTCTCGACAACACTGGAATCAATACACTGTTGGGGCTGATTAAGCACTGCTAAGCCTAAAATCAGTGAGCAAATTCCGATAGTTATAAATAGGCTTTTGGGGGCTTTCATATCTATTTATAAAGCAATTTAAGGGCCTAACATTTATGATCGATTAAGTTAAAGTCTCAACAAGTGAAACTTTTGAGGACAATTCTTTGCCCATAACTTGGCTTAGCCAAGCATTTGTCTTGATCAATTTTTTGAGATCTAAATTCGTTTTAATTCCCATACCTTCAAACATATAGACAACGTCTTCCGTTGCGACATTGCCTGAGGCCCCAACAGCGTACGGGCAACCACCCAGGCCACCAATACTTGAATCAAAAGTTCTAATCCCCATTTTGTAGGCGGCTAGTATATTAGCTAAGGCCTGCCCGCGAGTATTATGAAAATGACCAGCTAATTTTTTGATTGGTATAACTTTGATCAATTTTTTAAATAATGATTCGACTTGTCCGACATGAGCAATACCAATCGTGTCGCCGATTGAAACTTCGTAGCAGCCCATATCAATTAGCTTTTTAGCTAATTGAACAACTTTTTTTTCATCGATAGCGCCGTCATACGGACAACCAAAGCACACAGACAAATAACCGCGAACTTTAATTTTGTTTTTTTTTGCTAATTTCACGACTTTTTCGAATCGTTCAAAACTTTCAGCAATAGAGCAATTAATATTTTTTTGTGAAAAACCTTCAGAACTAGATGCAAATATAGCGATCTCGCCTAAATGATGACTCATAGCTTTTTCTAAACCGATTTCGTTCGGTACTAGCACACTTGGATATAATTTTTTAGACGATTTAAATTTTTTATTATATTGAATCACTAAATTTTCAGTGCAAGCCATTTGCGGAACCCATTTTGGCGATACAAAAGCACCAATTTCAAAATTTTCTACTCCGGCTTGAACTAATTGAGTAATTAATTCTAATCGGCTTTCAACAGATAAATTAATTTTTTCATTTTGTAAGCCGTCGCGAAGACCAACTTCGATAAGTCTTACTTTTTTCATACTTTTTCCAATTTTATGAGCACAGAACCTAGCTGTACTTGATCATTAAGTTGCGCTTTTAATTTTTCAACTTTTGTTTTTAAATTAGATTTTAATGTGTATTCCATTTTCATGGCCTCCATCACTAATAAGGCCTGACCGACTTCAACATCGTCACCGACTTTAACAAAAACTTTAGTCACTTTGCCTGGCATTGGTGCTAAAATAATATCAGGGCTGGCAGTTGTTGATTTTTTACGACGTTGACCTTCTGCTGACAAATCAGCAATGGGCACAGACCATATTTCATCATTCAATTTAATCCATAATACGTTCTGAATTTTTTCAGCTAATACTGTTATTTCTTTTTGATCAATTTGAAGTGTTAGTTTTTCCATTAAACACCTCTCCACTGATTCAACCATGGCGATTTAGCAGCGGTGCTCGTTGTAAGAGTAGAGCCTGGATTAATCATTTTTTTATAGGCTAATTTTGCTAATTGATTCCTAGAATCTAAATTAAAATCAGCTTTTAAACTTTCTGGAAAATACGTTTCAATAAAGCGTGTTGTCATTAGACCATTCATAAATTCTGGATGTGATAAAATTTCAATTAAATACGGAATATTTGTGTGCACACCAAATACAATTGAATCTTTTAAAACCCGAATCATTTTTTGTATAGCTCTGGGACGGGTTTCATCCCAAACAATCACTTTAGCAATCATGGGATCATAATGTGATGTGATGATATCACCTTTTTCGAAACCAAATTCAAAACGACGACGCGGACCTTCTGGCCATAGTACAGTGCCTAGTAGCCCAGTTGATGGCACGCCATTCATATACGGGTTTTCGGCATAAACGCGACATTCAATTGAATGTCCTTTCGGAATACGAATATCTTTTGAATTAAAAATAAATGCATCTTGAGCTGTCAGGATTTGCATTTTAACTAAATCAATTCCTAAAACTTCTTCCGTCACAGGATGTTCAACTTGCAAACGTGTGTTGACCTCTAATAAATAAAATTTTCCATCTTGTAATAGAAATTCAACAGTTCCTGCGCCTTTATATCGGCCAAGTGTGCCAATAGTGACAGCGACTTCGCCCATTTTTTTACGTAATTCATCAGTCAATGACGGTGATGTGGCCTCTTCGATAATTTTTTGATGACGACGCTGCACTGAGCATTCACGGTCAAATAAATGCACAACTTGCCCTGTGCAATCTCCAAAAATTTGAAATTCAATATGCTTTGCGCGGTCTAAATATTTTTCTAAGAAAACTTTTTCAGAACCAAACGCTGATAGGGCTTCACGTTTGGCTGATTCAATTAATTCTTTAGCGTCGCTCATTTGGTGAATCAATTTCATACCGCGACCACCGCCACCGGCTGCAGCTTTAACGATGACTGGTAATCCAATTTTTTCGACTTCGATTAATAATGTTGAAATTGTTTGATCTTCGCCTTCGTAACCAGGAATCAGCGGCAAACCTGCTTGTTTAGCTAAGTTTTTACAACTGACTTTATCACCTAATGTTTGAATTGAATAGGCTGATGGTCCAATGAAAACTAAACCCACTTTTTCACAGGCTAGTGCAAATTCATAATTTTCTGAAAGAAATCCGAAACCAGGATGAATCGCATCAGCAGCCATAGCCAATGCACCCTGAATATTTGCAGTGATACTTAAATAGCTTAATTGCGTCGCCGCAGGGCCAATGCAAACTTTGTGAGTGGCCATACGGTAGGCACGTGAATTCACATCTGCTTCAGAATGCAGCAGTATGGTCTCTAATCCAAGCTCTTCACAGGCTTTGATAATACGAACAGCGACTTCACCGCGATTGGC
>JAYTPA010000086.1:0-26002 GCA_043747495.1 Bdellovibrio sp. | reverse complement strand
AAAACATAAATAACAATTTTTTTCATTTCAGATGCTCATCCCAGTAAACCATGCTCTTTCATCCAGCGTACACTTTTTTCTATGGCAACAACTGAAGGCTTTGGTTCAAAACCTAATTCAGCTTGTGCCTTAGACGAATCGAACCAGTGATACATACTGGCTGTGTAAGCATTTTCTACGGAGACCCCTTTTTTTGTCAAATCACCAATAAGACCTATCAACTTAAGTACTGGAAACGGTAAATAAATTGATGGATTTTTTTGACCAGCTAAACAAGCAATTGATTTAAAAAGATCTTTAATTGTTATATTATCAGCAGCCAGAATATAACGTTCACCGTTACGACCTTTGATTAAAGCCTTAATAATTCCATCAACGACATCTTCAACAGCAACGACATTAACACCACCACCTGTGTAGAAAGGAAACTTTCCTTGGGCTACTTTGACTTGTGTTTTGCGACTTCCTTTTTTTGCATCGCCTGACCCATAAATTGTGCTGGGGTTAATACAAATAGCATGAATTTTCTTTTTTTTCGCAGCTGCAATGACTATTTCTTCGGCGGCTTTTTTTGTTTCAAAATAACCTAGATTATATTTTTTTATTAAATACTCAGAATCTTCATTTTGCACAATTGGTTTGAAAGTCGCACCAACAGTAACCACAGATGACAAATGAAGAAGTTTAGCATTCTGCTGTGCTGATAAAACATCAACGACGTTTTGTGTACCTTCGATATTAACTTTATCCATTAGGGGTCGATCTTCTTTTTTGTAAGCCACAACGCCAGCTAAATGAAAAATATAATCTTTATTTTTAAATGCAGACATCAAAGACGATTTATCAGTGACATCACCGTAAGCTAATTTAAGTTTTAAATCTTCTATTTCTGATAGATCACTGCTTTTTCGAACAAGGGCTGTGACTTCATGCCCTTCACCTTGTAGTCGCTGGCATAACCATGAACCTAAAAATCCATTAGCACCTGTAACTAAGACCTTCATGATTCATCACCAGTTATTTTTTCGGCCTGTTTTTTAATATAGACAGGTATTTTATTTTTGACGAAATAGGCAATGAGGCTTCCGATTAAAAATCCAACTAATGATCCGAAGAGCACATCAGATGGGTAGTGCACACCGTTGTAAACCCGTGAATAAGCCACCAGCACAGCAAATGGTATAAGCACTAATTTTGCTGGTGGGAAAAATGAACCTGTGTAAGCAGCTAAGCAAAACATATTCGCTGCATGATTCGAATAAAAACTTTTACCATCATGAGCAGAGCTTTTTTGAACGACATTTAATCCTGTATTTTGAAAAGGACGCTCTCTATGCACTGCGTGTTTAACTTGGGCCCCAATAAAATCATTCAGTGATAACGACAGCAACAGAAAGATAAAATAAGTTAGGCCTTGGCGCTTGAATTTTAAAATAAATAAAACAGCGAATAAAATAATAACGGGTATAATAAATTCTTTAATTTTATGTAAATCGGTAACAACCGGCATAATTTGGTCAAACATTGGATTGGCCAGATCAAAGTAGATCATTTTGAAAATTGATAAATCGATTGAATTCACATAAACAGTGTAAAGTAACAAAACAAAAAAGCAAACTGTTCTTTTAAGAAGCAGTTTGCTTTGAAATATTTTTGAATTTTGTGTAATTAGATAACACAGCCTCTGATTTGCTCTAAAGTGATTTTACCTTTTGAAGCCACTGAAACAGCTTCAGTGATTGTTCTAGCAATATTTAATTCTAAAGCTTTAACCATTTCAGTTTTGAAGGCTTTGGCAGCTTCATTGTAATCAGCCATTTCAGTGATTTGTTCAACTCCTTCAGCTTCGATTTTGCTCATGTTTGTGTATTTTCCTGCTAAAGATAACAACTGTAAATCTTTTTCAGCTTTTACTTGTTCTTCGGCTTTTCCACTTTTAGCAAGACTTGCTAAGTGAATAATTTTAGCTAAACTTTCTGGGCGAATAGATATTAAAATTTCTAAATTTGTTGAATTTAATCCAGATAATGAATTGGTTAATTCACCTAAATATCTGATCATTTCTTTTTTTGCTGGGTCAGTTAATCGACCCGCTTCGGCAGCTTCTTTGTAGGCTTTAAGCGAATCTTTTGATTCAACATAAGCTTTAGATTCAGCTAGTGTAGCGACTTTAATTGGTTTAGCGGGACCTGCAAAAGCGATGTTTGATAAGATTAAAATTGCTGTTAAGATGGCTGTTTTCATATTTGTGCTCCTGTTAACTAAGTGTTTCAATTTTCAGACCTTTTTAAATTTGTTTAATTCGTTTTAAAGCTATTTTCACGTCTAAACTTTTGACAGATGCCATTTCTAGCCTTCATTTTAGAAGCCCCCAACTGCTGAATTTCGCTTAATTTTCTTCTGATCTTTGATCGCCTTATTAAGCAAAGACGTATCAGCAGATAACTTATCTTTAAGTTGAATTTTTAACATAATTAAACGTGTTGCTTCTGCCTGAATGTTCTCCAAAGACTTATATATCGCAGCTATTGATTTTTCAGATGCTGTTCCCGTTTCGTTTTGGCCTGCTTGAATAAGTGTTTGCATCGGTTTAAAAACTACTTCCGATTGATTCACTAAAACTTCTTTGGCTTCATTAAATTTTTTGTAATCAAAGTTGTTAGCTCTTAAATAGCCAAGGAATGTAATGTATTCGTTGTGTAGAAGTCGTAACTGTTTTAACTGCAGAGACGATGTCTGATTGTTTTTTGTAATTAGACCTAATTTAGCTATGTCATCAAAATATGTTTTCGTCGTCGGCGATTTTTCATTGATAATCATTTCTAATGTACGTAATTGAAATTCTAAATCGATATACAAATTTTCTTCAATACTTGATCCAAGATATTTAGTCTGAGCAATAAGATCTAAACTCCAGTCAGTAAATGTTTTATTATCTAAGACTTGTTTATAAGTTCTATCAACTAGGACAGAAAATCTTTGATCAAAATCTTTCAATTTTGCATCTAATGCAGGGATCATCAATTCAGACCACCACTTATTAAAACCAGCACTCATTGTTGTTTTGTTATCAACATCATCAACAAGATTTTTATCCATTTTAGCAACGATAAGTCTCATCACATTTGGATAAGTCACGCCATCAACAGTGATTGATTTAGTGTAAAACTGGTGACTATTAATTTTTGTAATTTCTTTTGTCCATGTGTTACCTTTGTTACAGAAATCAATATTTTCTTTTGTATCTATTATTCGCGGAGTATAAACATTAAGACCTGAAGTGAGCTCTTCTTTAATTTCGATGAAGTTTTTTCCACAAATCATATTGTAAATCATTAAATCACTGGCTTTATAAAATCTGTATTGGCTAAAATTATATAAATCAAAGCCAGCTTGTTGGCCAAGTTCATAATAATCACTGTGAGTATCAAAAGCCATTCCGTAAGAAGCAGCTTCATTTAATTGTGGACGGGGATCGCCTAATGATTTTCTAAATTCAGTTAAAAACTTTTGTTCAAACTGTGTCAAATCAGGACTATCGTAAAAGCGGTCATCGTGTTTCATGTTATTAGCATAATTAGCCGTTTGGTTTCTATAAAGCGACAGTAGGCTATTCATTTTATAAAGAGCTTGACCTTGCTTTGTATAATCTTTAACTAGCAAAGCATTAAGCACTTTTTGCATTTTCATTTTTGAATTTTCGTGTGTGTCAGCTTGTGATAATTTTTCTTTAAATAGCGTAACTTGTTTAAATATATTTTCAGACTGTGAAGCTTCAAGATCGTAGGGTGTATTTAAATAAGCATCGTTCAGTTTCATCTTTTCACTGGCTACAACTAAATTAACACCATACAAAGGCAGTGTTCTAAACGGAAATCGGCGTTGCATGGCCCAAGCTCTGTCTGGAGCCGCATCAAAATGACCTTGCTTAATCAAGTTATATCTATATTTAGTTTCAAAGACATTTTCAATGAATTTCGCATAAAAATCTTTAGTGTATTTGATTTGATTTAATAATTTGGTGGTTGCTTCTAACCAACCTTGCAAATCGATTTCATTTTTTGCATTTAAATGTTGGCGCCATTCAGAAAGTCTTTCGCTGACTTTAGTGACAGATTCATGAAACTGAGCATCTATTTTTTTAATTTTTTGATATTCAATAATTTGACTATTTATACCTAATCTATTGGATTCAAACATAACTGGTAATAATAAATTTTTTCCAAATCGTGTTACAGATGGTGTAATCATATGATCAACAGTTAGGAACATACCAAATTTTAAAATTTGACCAGTCCATTTCATGACTTTAACAGCGGGTCCACCTGGGGTGATTAGAATATCAACATTGGCAGCAGTAATTTTAAATAGTTTTGTTGCTGATTTATCAGCTGCATTGGCTAATAAATTATAAGCTTTTGTACTTTTTGTTTTTTGTAGACCAAGTTCAAATGTATCAGTCATAACTTGTGTAACTAATAAAGACATGATTTGGGGGACGTATTGTGTGGTCTTATTTCTGATTGTCCATTGTTTTAATGCTTCATCACAAGCTGCATGAGATGCTTCATCATTTTTATTTTCAATCCATCCGCCAGTGCATGTTTTCATTGTCATTAAAATATCAGCTGATAATCCTGAAAAAAATGATCCAACAGCTAAACCTTTATACATCAACTGGCGCATCATTAAAGATTTCGTCATAGGATCAAGACCCTTGGTCTGATAGTTGATGTATATACCTTGCGATAACATGAACATACCAAATGACATGTGACCGATAGGATCTTTTAATGATTCTAAATGCTTCACCATCAGCAAGGGATCAGAATTAGATATTGTCATTAACTGCGTAAAATAAATAGCTCCGCCTGCGATCGCAAAGGCAGCACTGGTTGGTACGAAGTTCTTAGCTGTACTTTTCACAACACCGTCGACTTCAGCTTGTTTCTGAGCTTTCATCATATCAGATTGCAATTCAGCACGTAATTTACGAAGTAAGCTTGGGTCAACTTTGTCAGCATCATTAATATCAATAACTGGGGTCACAGATTCGTTTTCGTTGTTTTGTGCATGGGCTTTAGAAAACATCGACAACACAAACGTTGCTGCCATGATGATCTGAATAATGATGAACAAAGTCTTTTTAAGATGTTTCAAGATGAGAACCTCTCTTTAGATTAATAAAGAGCAATTCTTGGGCTAGTGAGATCTCATATAGATAAGATAGAATGTCTCATAATAAGAATGTGACATTCTAGGGTAACAGATGATTGATGGTTCCCTTTTATGCCAAGCTGTAAAAACACTGTACAGTTTTGATACGTAATAGATCATATAAGCTATCTGGAAATGGCTCCAAACTAGCTTAAAAGAAATCGACGGAAGTATTTTAAATTTTTTTGTAAGGTGATTTCATGAAAAAAATTAGGCTTATTTTAGGACTCATGATTATATCCCAAACAGTAATGGGCGAATCACTTCAGTATTTTATAAAATACGGTTTAGAAAATAATCGTTATGCTGAAGCCATTCAATTAAGACTGCAATCAGCCAGTGATCAACTTAAAGCCCAGAAAATATCTGTGTATTCTCCAAGCCTTTCTATTTCGTCATCATTTGGACAATCACACAGTAAAAGTGATTTTTCGACAAACAGTTCAAATAGTCTTTCTTATGGTGTTGGTGGTAACTTAAATATCTATAATGGTGGTAGTGATGTCGCTGGCGTCAAAGCAGCCGAAGCCCGATTTAAAGCTTTAGATGCAACTTACAATTCAAGTCGATCATATATTCGAAACACAAATGCAGAGACAGCCAGTAATATTTTTAATTCCTATTTAAGTTTATCTGATGCAATGACTTTTTATAAGTTTTTTTCAAACTATATTTTATTGTTAGAAAAAACTAAAAAAATTGCTGTGACAACAGATCAATTGCAACGACTGCAACAGCGCATCGACAGTCAAAAAGTCAATATTCAACAATATAAAAATAATATCAATCAAAACACAGTGGCCTTAAAATTTTATTCATATAACGATCAAGCTGACTTTGAATTAATTGATTCAACTTATAAAATGGCAAATTCAATTCAAATCCCTGAAACCGCAGACGCTGCTGTAACAGAGGCCATGAACAACAGTCCTGATGTGAACATTACTAAATACAACTTAGAAGCTGCTCAATATGAACGTGAAGCTGACAAGGGTCGTTTATTTAGACCTCGTGTAGATCTGCAAGTAGGGACAAGCTTTAATTCTTCAAGATCAGACGACTTCAAAGCTCAAACCACTAATCAGTACCTTGGGGTATCAATATCCTATTCGATCGACGGCGGTGTTGTTTACAGAAACAATTCCAGTGCAAATAGTTTAGCTGCAGCAGAAAGCGAAAATATCGCAACTATTGATAATTTGAAATTCGATTTAGAGTCTTCATATTTAAGCTTAAAAAGTTTAAATGATACTTTTAATCTGACTTCAGAAAACTTAGTTAAAGATCAAAATATAATTGAAAGTGTTATACGCGGAATCGAACAAGGTCAAAAATATGATTTCGAATCAGTTCTTGGCTATTTCAGTAGTTATTCATCAAACTTTCAGATTGCTCAATTAACAATTTACAAATTAGCTTTTTCTAAATTTGAAACACAAAAAACGATTGGGACTTTGTTTAGTGAAGTAAAAGTCGATCCAAAAGTCATAAAAAATTATTTATAATTTTTTATGACTTCAAATCTTATGGTGCCAGGCACCTTTATTTTAGCTTTATTTTAAAATTGTGATTTTTTCGATAACAATAGGTTCAACAGGGCGATCCATTGGACCTGTTTTAGCTTTACCGATAGCATCTACGATGTCGTAGCCTTCAGTGATTTCGCCAAAAATAGTGTGTCGGTTGTCTAACCACGGTGTAGGAACAGTTGTAATAAAAAACTGACTGCCGTTTGTGTTTGGGCCCGCATTGGCCATTGATAATAGACCTGGTTTACTGTGTTTTAGTGTTGGATGAAACTCGTCCTCAAAACGGTAACCTGGTCCGCCAGTGCCAGTTCCTAACGGGCATCCACCTTGGATCATAAAATCTTTAATAATACGGTGAAATGCTAAACCATTGTAGAAAGGTTTTTTTGTTGGCTTATTCGTTTTAGGATCAGTGAATTCTTTTGTGCCTTCGGCTAATGAAACAAAATTTTCAACAGTTTTAGGTGCTTTGTCATTGAATAGTTTAACTTTAAAAGTCCCTTTGTTTGTTTCAAATTGAGCGATCATTATTTTAGTCCTTTTTTAGATTTAGTTTTATTAGAATTTTTAATTAAACGAACTGATTCAATAGTTATAGACTTAACGGGTACATCTGAAAATCCATTTTTATTAGTCGTAGCAACGGCTCTGATTTTATCAACAACATCCATGCCTTCGATCACTTCGCCAAACACAGCGTAACCGTACTGATCTTGTGATTTATGATCTAACATCATGTTATCAACAACGTTAATGTAGAACTGCGCTGATGCCGAATCTACTTCGTTAGTTCTAGCCATCGCTAAAGTACCACGTTTGTTCGATAAACCATTTTTTGCTTCGTTCTTAATTGTCGGAAACAATGTTGTTTTTTCTGTCATGTCAGGTAAGAAGCCTCCACCTTGAATCATAAATTCTTTAATCACGCGGTGAAAAATGACTCCGTCATAGAATTTTTTATCAACATACTTTAAAAAGTTTTCTGTTGAAATCGGCGCTTCGGTTTTAAAAAGTTGCATTTTAATAGTTCCTACTGAAGTTTTCATTTCAACAACAGGATTTTGATTTAAATTAGCTTGTGATTTAAACGACCAAGTCATCAAAACAAAAGCTAATAAATAAATCCATAGAATCAGTTGAACAGGTCTGGCTTGAGCGGATTTAGTTTGGAGTGATTTAGACACATTATTAGACTGATTATTTTTTTTCATAGCTCATAGAAATATAAAAGCCTGGCAGCAACGTCAAGACGGCCTGCTATAGGCTTTTAAATGCTTATTTTTATTCCAGATTATTGGACCATTTAGGTTTATAATAGTTATTAGAATCTTGCGTGACACGGCGTTCTTCTTTGCCATCTACACTCATCACATAAATCTGAAATTTACCAGTGCGATTGCTTGTAAAAACGATAAATCGTCCATCAGCTGAAAAACTAGGGTCTTCGTTACTTGCGCGCTGACCGTTGGGTTTATAGGCCGTCGTTAAGCGCTTTAAATCAGAACCATCACTGTTCATACTAAAAATATCAAAATACTTTTCAATCTGACTAGCAAAAACAATTTTTTGGCCGTCTGGTGACCATGTCGGTGACGAATTGTATTTTCCTTGGAAAGTTAATCTTTTTACACCACTACCGTCTGCATTCATTGAATAAATGGTCGGATTACCGCCGCGATCAGATGAGAACGCTAATTTAGATCCGTCTTTTGAAAGTGCAGCTTCGACATTCATCGCGCCAGCAGGGCCTTTAGTCAGACGGTTTATGACCTCACCTTGTAAGTTTAATTTATAAATATCAGGCGAACCATTTTGAGAAATAGTTAAATAAATTGATCGTCCATCTGGCGAATATGTGCCACCCGAATTTAACCCATTTCGATTAGAAATAATTGATCGCTTTCCTGTATTTAAATTATGCTGAAATAAAGTTAAATTCATTTGTGGAGATTTGATTCGTCTAGTGTAGATTGAATAAATAATGCTATTTCCGTCGGGCGACCAATTTGGCGATATAGCCACGCTACGATCACGTGTAATGACTTTTTGTTCTGAACCATCCCAGTTCATGGTGATGACTTCTTTATGACCAGAACGATCAGTGGTCGCAATAATTTTAGATAAAAAAGCACCGCGCTTTCCTGTAAGTGCTTCTAAGACATCGTTCGCAATAATATGACCGACTTTGATAGTTGAATCCGTTTTTGCCTGATATTTTTTACCAATAATATTTTTTGATTGATCAACTTGGTATAAAAACATTTCAACAGTCATATCCTTATTGATAACTGTAATCGATGATCTAATTAGAAAATCGGCACCGATGGTTTTCCATGTTTCAAAAGCAAAACCATTACTATCGCTAGATTTTGGTTTAACTGATAAATTCGTTGTGTTTTCTAAAAATGCAGCTTGAGACATCACATTAAAATAAGTAGAAAGTTCTAAATCTTTTTTAGCAGTATTAAAAATTTCAGTGGCTAATGAAACATGCTGACTTGTTTTTGTGCCGCTCAAATTATTCATTGGCGGAAACGCCAAATTACTTTTTTTAGATTGGGCTTCACCGATTTTGATATAAGCCTGTTGAGCTTGCGCAACGTTAAACAAAGAAAAGCTTAGTGAAATAAATAAAACCGATTTCATGTTCATGATAACTCCTATTCGGGAAACCCTATGATAACACCATCTTCGCTAAAAACTTCAGTAAATTTTTCTGGAACTACGGGGAAGGGTGCAGATTTGTCGACAGCTAATAAACTGTACTCGTCATAAGTGGGGTTTCCAGAGCTTTGGTAAATTTGTCGATCAGCTATTTCCCCGTTAGGCTTAATTTTTAAAAGTATTTTTGTCTTAAGTGGTTTTCCGATGAGCCATTGGGGTAACTGCCAATTGGTTTTAATTTTTTGATCTAATCGCGATAAATATTCGTTCGATTGAATTTTAGCTAAACCTGTCAAAGCGGTTCCTTTTGAAATCACTTGGCCCTTGATTAGTTTTTCATTGGCTTGCTTTCGTTTTTCTTCATTTTGAACATCTTGCTTAATTTTTTCTATGGCTGACATTTTTTTTAGTTTTTCTAAAGCTTCTTTTTGTTTGTTTTTAGCTTTATCAATTTTAACGGTGTCGGGAGCTTTTTTTTCTTCAGCTTTTTTCTCTTCGGCCTTAGGCTTTTGTTCAGTCACTTTTTCTGGTAATTTTTTTTCTTCTGGTTTTACTGGTTCTTCAATTTTTTCTGGTAGCGTATTTGAATCATATTTTTCAGGCAAACCAACCATATCCACGCGAATAGCTTCAGCAAAATTAATTTCCTGCGTTGGAAATAAAGTGACCTTAACAATCATAAACAATATGACTGCAACGTGGACAAAAAATGAAAAGTAAATGCCTTTTTTAAAGTTCAAGTTAATCCTTAGGGATCGTGATTAGACTTAGATTGTAAATTCCTGCAGCACGGGCTTCACCCATGACTTCTGCAACAACTCCATAATCAACTTTTTTATCAGCTTGAATATAAATTTGCTTATTTTTTTTGGTTTGAAATATGGCTGTCAATTTTGTTTTTAAATCATTCATCAACACGACAGTGCCTGATATTTTAATTTTTCCCGATGAATCAATAGACACAACAAAAGGATCTTCATTTAAAGCAATACCTGCAGAAGAGGTTTTAGGTAAATCTACATCAAGTCCCTGCTGCATCATAGGCGCAGTGACCATGAAAATAACGAGCAAAACCAACATCACATCTACAAACGGGGTTACATTGATTTCACTAATAGCAACTTTAGAACTTCGTGAACCGGATGTTTGCATTCCCATAAATTAGCCTCTGAAGAAATTTCTTTTTACAATGTTTAAAAAGTCAGAAGCAAAATTATTAAGTTGTGTTTCTTCTTTTTTAACTTCGGCCACAAAGTGATTATAGATAATAACTGCAGGAATTGCGGCAGCTAAACCGATCGCTGTAGCTATCAGGGCTTCAGAAATACCCGGGGCCACAGCGGCAAGGCTAGCAGAACCGGTCTGGCCAATTTTATGAAATGAATTCATAATTCCCCAAACTGTACCAAACAAACCAATGAATGGACCTGTTGAACCGGTCGACGCCAAAACAGTTAATCGAGTTTCTAAACTTGATAGTTCATTTTCAATGGCTTTTCTCATGGCACGCTCTAAATTATCTACACCAGATAACAAAGGTGGTTCTGAATCATTATTTATATTTTTATTCAGCATCGGTGATTCAGCCAATTTTTTCATTTCAATATAAGCTGATTTAAAAACTCTAGCATGTGAGGAATCTTTAAATGAATCGATTTTTTCGTTCAGTTCATCCAGTGATGAAGACTTCCAAAAAACATGATCAAAAATTTCATTCGCATGTTTAACAGCTTTAAAATCTTGATGTTTTGACCAGGCAATCGCCCAGCATAAAATAGATAAGCTGATTAAAATCAGCATCACAACTTGTACAATAAGGCTGGCTTGCAAGACAGCATCTAAACCAGATGCTTTAAGCCCGACGTTAGTCTGGGCTAGGGGATCAGCGGCAAGGGTTTGAGTTCCAGAAAATAATGCTATAATAATCGAAGCGGTATTTATTTTTTTCATAAGGGCAGTTTAGTGAAGATTAGAAAATCAATCAATATGAAAGCCATAATTTTATTGTGCACTATGCTGACATTGATTCAGTGCACACATAAATCTAATCAACAATCACGTGAGCCAGCAGCAGTTGCAAATACACAAAAACGACTACCAAATTTGGCACAAAAACTTTCCAACTACGAAATCTGTCACCAGAAAAGTAAAATGTACATCGAAGAAAAAATTGAAGAACTGCCATTTGATCTGTTGAAAGATCATAACGATGATTGGGATAAATCGATACCTATTCAGTGCATTCAGTTTGCACAGAAAAACTTCACCGGC
This sequence comes from Bdellovibrio sp., assembly GCA_043747495.1. Lineage (GTDB taxonomy): Bacteria > Bdellovibrionota > Bdellovibrionia > Bdellovibrionales > Bdellovibrionaceae > Pseudobdellovibrio. The sequence continues at coordinate 14,321 of JAYTPA010000086.1, read as the reverse complement.
AGTTTTGCTTATTGCGCTAATGAGGACGCTAAACCCAAAATGGGAGCGCCAAGACCTTGTTTAACAGAAAATTATACTCAATTAGTTTACAATGCTTTCCACGATGTTAAAAACTGCTTTAATCTAGACCCAAAAAATTCATTTTTACAAATAATGATTGAAAGTGGTTTTCATGTTAATGCCATAAATAAAACAGGATTTGATTCTGGTGTAGCCCAGTTTACTAAAAACGGAATTCATCGGGTGACTGAAAGAAATTTAATCGATCGCACTAGAAAAATTCTTTTAGAAAGTTCTAGTCCATCTTGTCAGCGTATAGCTAGTACGATGGGTAAACTAGATATCGATAGTTTTAGTTTAGAAAAAAGATGTTCGATGATGGCATTACCACAAAACCCCTACAGAGGTTTTTTGATGTACTATTTGCACACTTTACGAGATCAAATATTTTTTAAAGAAAAACTTGTTCAGAAAAGGCCAAATTTAAAAAATATTTTAAACGATGAGATCATCGAACAACTTGTTTACTTTGCCTACAATCGTGGAATCACAGGAACACTCAGATTACTAGACGGATACTTAAATAATCGTGGAAAAGCAGGTCAAGTTGTGACTTCAGATGATTTAAATCTTTGGGCCAATTTATCACAAATCAGATCAGATTTGAAACTTCTACCAGCCGCCAGAGCAGCTATCAAAAAAGCAAAAATCAAAAAAATGACTTTCGCTCAGTACGCTGTTTTGTATGATCAGAATTATTTAGCGAATATCAGCGAAGCCCGGGATTTTGTTAGATCAAAATTTGGTGATCAGTGTTCGTTTTAATTATTGTCAAACTATTCAGGACCGTTCTTTAAGAAATTATTTTTTGTCCAAACTATTTTATTTTTAATATTTAAATCTTTATAGGCTTGTGAAAGATTGCTCGGAGAGTCTGACCATTTAATCTCTAAAGCCCATTTCTTCGGAAGAATGAAGTCTATTTCGCCTTTTTTTGTTGCGGCAAATCCAAACTTTTTATATTTTCGATGAAGATGTTCATGGGCAACCATCTCTGCAAGAACTTCAAAAGAGTTCTTTGGAGCCTTAACCTCACCCCAATCTAAAGCAATCCAATAAATAATAGGATCACGAAAATAAAATTTTTTATCTTTTCTAAATTTTGGTGTCGATAATTCTAGATCATATTCATAAAGAGTTTTTAGCGCAAAGCACGTCTCTAAAAGTTCAATATAATCTTGTGCTGTATTATGTGATCCAATTTGAGTTCTTTGAGCTACTTTTTGCAAGCTAATCTTTGATCCCAGCGTCAAAGCCAACTGAGACATAATTTCTCTCAAGTAAACTTCTTGTTTGCCCATTTTTAATAAATCACCAAGCAACCATCTTTTATAAATTTCATAAGATTTTTTAGGTATTTTGCCGTTAGGGCCGGATTCCATTAAACATATAGGAAAGCCGCCAACTGTAAAATAAAGTTGTAATTCATCAACCCATGAAAGGACTGGCCACTGAGCTTGTTTTCGCATTTGTTGAAATTCAAAAAAATCCATAGGTAGTAGCTCAAAATCTCCGCCATTACCCCAACGACCAGGCATTAAATCCATTCCTTTTTTTAAATCAAAGGCATGAGATCCAGTTACAACTATTCGAATTTTAGAATCTTGATCAAGAATGCTTTTAATTGATCGCCACCACTGTTTAACAAAGCTAATTTCATCAAGATATAAAACGCGACGTTCAGGAATCGTTTTTAAAAATTCAGTAAGATCTTTAAAATCTTCAAAATTTTCGCATGAAATATAATAACTTTCTGCAGGATCAGAATCTGACAATAAAGTTTTCAACCAGGATGATTTACCAATTTGACGTGGACCACGAATAACATACAAACCAGGCCCAGAAGGCAAATTTGGAAAGGGTCTTTGAAACGGTGAGGCCTTAAGACTGTTTAAATGCCGATCATAAAGTTCCCAATTTTGTTTTTCCCAGAAGTTTTCCATACTTACATGGTATATTCAATATTGGTCAATGATCAACAAGATATTGGTCAATAAAGATGTACGTATTGGTCAATATAGCTTGATGAAAAACCACAACAAATGACAAATAAATCAGTAGTTTCGAATACTTGTCAATTATTGACTGATACTCCGGAATTGACAAACCTAGACTAATTTAAATTGGAGCGCCCTTGAAATGATTAAGAGAGCCTTAATTGGCACATTTTCGATTGTATATTCAGGTGAGGCTTTATTCAGTAGAAAACGATTAGCCATAATTATTTTATATTTCAACAACAATTCCGAATGGATTTAGCTTTAAAGCCTCTTCGTATTCTGATTGCGGAATCGGGCCAATGATTATTTTTTTATTACGACGTTTGATTTCTTGGACAAAAGTTTCTGTGAAAAATAATTTTTTATAAAAGTATAAAGGATGAATAATAACATCGGCACGCACACTGGCTGTTTCAATCAAATAAAAAGATTCCATCGCTTTTAATCGTAAAATTTCAGGCTTAGAAGCTGCATAAATATAAGTGGGCGCTAATTCTTTAAGGGATTTTGACATTACTTCGTAAGGGCTAGATATCAAAATTTCAGCTTGGTCATTTAGACCCATTTTTTGAAATTCTTCGATCAGGGTCTTATCTCCTGCGATTGCATTTTCTGTCAGATTAAAAATAATTTTTCTGTTTTTTAAATCATTTTTGAAATCAGCTAAATTTAAAACCACATCTTTGATATCTTTAAAATATTGATTTCTAAACGATGATGTTTGGTATTTGTTCACTTCGTGTATAAGAATAAAGCCATCTTTTGTGCTGGAAATATCGATATAGATATTTTTTTTCGTGTTTTTTAAGACTTCAGAAATTTCGCTGAATCGTGGTTTTTCAAATAAAACCGGTTCAGTTGTTTTATTCGCTGTATTGTAAAACGGGTGAGAATAAGCCAAATACGCCTGTGAACTACCCCAAACTTTAAGCATGAGAAAAAGGATCAAACAAACAAATGCCGTTCCAGCTGTAATAATGAGTATTCGCATGGGCCAAATCTATTCAAAGACCTAAACAGAGTCACACTAAAACGTGTAAAAATGCAGATCGTTGCAAGCTAAGTACCTAAAATGCTTGTAAAAAAGCCATATACGACTAAATCTGACGTATTTTCATTAGACTTTCATTTAAAAAAGCGTATAAAAACCATGAAAAGGCGACTTATTTAGTCGGATATCAATTATGAATACGATGAACAAAAAACTTGAATATGCATTAATGGCGTTGAAGTACTTCGACGATCAGCGTTCAGAGTCACTTCAAGACGTGATTGTTAGCGCCAAGCAAATTGCTGAAATGACTCATGCACCTTATGAAGTTGTAGCGCGCGTTTTACAGATTTTAAGTTCTCGCGGAATATTAAAAGCGGAATATGGCACACAAGGCGGCTATCGATTAGAAAAAAATCTTTCGCAAATTACGATGCATGATTTAATAGTCATGATCGAAGGATCAACTGAATTAGCGAAATGTCTCAGTGTTGATAAAGAATGTGATTTATTGACTAAATGCACGATTATTTCACCGGTTCAAAATTTAAACCAAAAAGTTCAAAATTTTTATAAGTCTATTTCGATTGCTGAGGTTTTGAATGTCTGATTCTTACGAATATAAATATGGATTTACCACCGATATAGAATCAGAGACCATTCCTAAAGGTCTTAACGAAGATATATTAAAAATTATTTCAGCGAAAAAAAATGAACCAGAATGGGTTCTTGAATATCGTTTAAAAGCTTACAGGCATTGGCTGACATTGACAGAGCCTTCGTTAGTTAAAGACAAATGGGCAAAGTTAAAATACCCACCAATTAATTTTCAAGATTTAACTTATTATTCTGCTCCTAAGAAAAAAATAGATCCTAAAAAATCAATGGACGAAATTGATCCTGAATTAATTAAAACTTTTGAACGCTTGGGAATTCCATTACAAGAACAAAAACGGATATCGGGTGTTGCAGTTGATGTGGTGTTTGATTCTGTCAGCATTGGAACGACACATACTGAAGAGCTTAAAAAACATGGTGTAATCTTTTGTTCAATTTCTGAAGCTATTCACGAACATCCAGAAATTCTTAAAAAATATTTTGGTACTGTTATTCCCTATTCAGACAACTACTATGCAGCTTTGAATGCGGCTGTATTTTCTGATGGATCATTTGTGTATATTCCAAAAGGTGTTCGTTGCCCGATGGATTTATCCACTTATTTTAGAATTAACGCCAAAGAAACGGGTCAGTTCGAAAGAACATTGATTGTTGCAGATGAAGGCAGTTATGTGAATTACCTAGAAGGCTGTACTGCTCCTCAGCGGGATGAAAATCAACTGCATTCAGCTATTGTTGAATTAGTCGCTTTAGAAAATGCAGAAATTAAATATTCGACAGTTCAAAACTGGTACACAGGTGATAAAAACGGAGTCGGCGGAATTTATAATTTTGTGACTAAACGTGGGATCTGTAAAGGTCGTAAGTCAAAAATCTCTTGGACCCAGGTTGAATCAGGTTCTGCAATCACATGGAAATATCCTTCAGTTATTTTACAAGGTGATGAATCAGAGGGGGCTTTTTACAGCGTGGCTTTAACCCATGACTATATGCAGGCCGATACTGGAACAAAAATGATTCACATCGGTAAAAACACAAAAAGCACGATTATTTCTAAAGGGATATCTGCAGGACATTCATCGAATTCATACCGCGGTTTAGTTAAAATTATGCCTAGTGCTGAAAATGCACGAAATTATTCACAATGTGATTCAATGTTAGTTGGTGATCGCAGTAGTGCCCATACATTTCCTTATATCGAAGTTAAAAATAATTCAGCAACTTTGGAACATGAAGCAACAACATCACGAATTTCAGAAGATCAGATTTTTTATTTACAATCTCGGGGTTTAAATAGTGAAAAAGCCATTTCAATGTTGGTGAATGGTTTTTGTAAAGAAGTCTTTAAAGAACTTCCTTTAGAGTTTTCGGTTGAAGCTGTGAAATTAATTGAAATGAAATTAGAAAATAGTGTGGGGTAGCAGATGTTAGAAATTAAAAACTTACATGCAAAAGTACAAAGTAGCGGCGTAGATAAAGAAATTCTTAAAGGTTTAAACCTAAAAGTTAACGCTGGTGAAGTTCACGCTATTATGGGGCCTAATGGTTCTGGTAAAAGTACACTTTCAAAAATATTAGCAGGTCACCCAGCTTACGATGTAACAAGTGGTGAAATTAAATACGAAATCAATTTACAAATGCAAAATTTATTAGCTTTAGCCCCTGATGAACGCGCAAAAGAAGGTATCTTTCTGGCTTTCCAATATCCAATTGAAGTTCCCGGCGTCAGTAATTATACATTTTTGCAAACAGCACTGAATTCGGTTCTTCAGCATCAAGGTTCTGAACCAATGACTGAAGAAAATTTTAGATTATTTCTCGATAAGAAATTAAAAATTGTGAATATGCGTCCAGAATATTTAGAACGTCCAGTTAACGTAGGGTTTTCTGGCGGGGAAAAAAAGAAAAATGAAATTCTACAAATGGCTGTCCTGTCCCCAAGATTAGCCTTATTAGATGAAACAGATTCTGGATTAGATATTGATGCTCTTCGTGTTGTTGCAGAAGGTGTTAATAAATTACGAACTGCTGATAACGCAATTATCTTAGTTACACATTACCAAAGATTGCTTGATTATATTAAGCCAGATTTCGTTCACGTTTTATCAAACGGTCAGATTATTCAAACGGGCGATGCAAGCTTGGCATTAGAACTAGAAAAAAAGGGTTACGACTGGTTAATGTAACCAATCGTTGATATATATATGTTGAATATAGAAAATTATTTACCTAAAAAAACTGAAGAGGCCTGGAAATACACGTCTCTTCAAGAAATTAAAAAAATTGACTGGAAAATTTCCGATCAAGAAGTCAATTTGTCACATGATGAATTAAAGCATATTTCTGCATACATAAAGCCTGAATTCACAAACATTGTGTTTATTGATGGTTTTTACAACAAGACGCTATCGGATTCTGATTTTGATCAGCTAAAAATAGAAAAAACTTTTGAAAAAGATTTTATAGTTGTGGACACAGATGTTGAAAACCAGCTGAAAAACTTAATGAAAAATTTTGCAAAAGAAAAAAATGTTATTCAAATTGATCAATCATTAAAGCAACCGCTACAGATTATTCAAGTTTTATCGAAAAAATCTTCCACTGTTATTCAGCCGTTAACACAAGTTCATATTGCCAAAGGCTGCCAGGCCAAACTGATTCAGTCATTTATTAGTTTGAATGGCGGATCTTCGCAATTAATGAATAATGAAATTCATATTTTTGCAGCTGAAAATAGCGAAATTAAATTTATCAATAGTCAAAATTTATCAGCGACTGATTTTATATTTAGTCGTATTTATGCTCATGCAAAAAATCATGCACAAATTAAAACGTTTGAAATGGCTTTGGGCGCAAGAATATCAAGACATAACTTGAATTTATATTTAGAAGGTGAACAAGCTCAAACATCTATTTTGGGGTTATCACTTTTATCTGATGACCAACACTGTGATCATTACACTTTTATTCAACATCAAAAAGGTCACAACGAATCATTTCAACATTATAAATCAATTCTCGCAGATAAATCTAGGTCTGTTTTCCGCGGACGAGTTCGTATTGAACAAGACGCACAGAAAGCCAATTCAGCCCAGTTAAATAATAACTTACTACTGAGTCGCGCAGCGGAAGCTGATAGCATTCCACAATTAGAAATTTACGCAGACGATGTGAAAGCTGGGCACGGTTCAACTGTTGGGCAACTAAATAAAGATGAAGTATTTTATTTTTTAAGTCGTGGGATTAGCGAACAAGAAGCTATAAAAATGATTTCTTATGGATATGCTAAAGAAATCATTTTTAAATTAGAAAACGCTGAATTAGAAAAATTTGCTTTAGATACATTAAACACTAAACTAACTGATATATTTTAAGGTGATATGCTAAATACAACTGATATTCGCAAACATTTTAAAGCTCTTGATGTCCAAATCAATGGGCATGACCTAGTGTATTTAGATACAGCTGCAACTGCATTGAAACCTACAGCTGTCGTTGATCGTATTCAAAAATTTTATGAAAAAGAAGCCTCTAATGTTCACCGCGGGGCTCATTTTCTAAGTGATCAAGCGACTCAGTCATTTGAAGCAGCCCGGAAAAAGATACAAAATTTTTTAGGTGCTGAATCAGAAAATGAAATCATTTTCACCAAAGGTACAACAGAAGGTATTAACTTAATCGCCACAAGTTATGGTGATAACTTTTTAAAAGAAAACGATGAAATCGTTTTAACTGAACTAGAGCATCACGCAAATCTAGTGCCTTGGCAAAATTTAGCTCAAAAGAAAAATTTAAAATTAAAGTTTTTACCAGTCTTAGAAAATGGTCTTATTGATGAAGATCAAATTGATCAAATTATATCGACAAAAACAAAGTTAATTTCATTTTCAGGCTGTTCAAATATTTTAGGAACATTTCTTCCCATAGAAAAAATCGTAAAAAAAGCCAAGTCAGTTGGGGCTATCACTGTTTTAGATGCTGCGCAGTTGATCACGCAAAAAAATATTGATGTAAAAAAGCTTGATATTGATTTCTTAGTTTTTTCGGCGCACAAATTATTTGGCCCTTTTGGATTCGGCATTTTATATGGAAAGAAAATTTTATTAGATAAAATGCCTCCTTACCAATTTGGTGGCAGCATGATTTCCACTGTCGGCCTTTTATCAAGTACATATAATGATTTACCTTTTAAATTTGAAGCAGGTACACCGCACGTTGAAGGTGCAGTTGGTACAGATACGGCTATTGATTTTTTTAAACAATTTAAAATTGAAGATGTGTTTAATCACGAAAAAAGTCTTTATGACCAAGCTTACGCAGAATTAAAAAAGATTTCAGGAACACAAATCTTTGGCGACAATACAGACAAAGCGGCTATTCTTAGTTTTAATCTTAAAGGGGCCCACCATTCTGATGTAGGTCAGATTTTAGATCAAATGGGTATTGCCGTTCGCGTTGGCCACCATTGCACGCAGCCCCTCTTGAAGAAGTTTCAAATGACTGGTACAGTGAGAGCTTCTTTTTCTATATATAATCAAGTAGCAGATGTTGAAAAATTCATTAGCGCCGTACACAAAGCGCAAAGGATGTTAGTTTTATGAGCCAAGCTGATATTTTAATCCGAGTCCAAGCCACGCCAAATCCTAATGCTTGGAAATTTATTTTAGATCGACCTGTTTTAGTCGAAGGTAAGGCCACTTATTCAAACATTGAAGAAGCTGAACATAATATTTTAGCCAGATCTCTTTTTGAAATTACAGGCGTCCGACAAGTCCATTACTTTCAAAATGTTATTACGATTACACATCAATTTGATATTGATGTTGAAGAAATTAAGCCGCAAGTGGCTTCGGTGATTCAGACACGTATGGTGATGCACAATCCAAACCAAACTGTTTTGGATGAGAAAAAAATTGCACGCCAGAATCTATCACCGGAACAACAGAAAATTGAAGAAATTTTAGATCGAACGATTCGTCCAGGTTTACAAGGTGACGGCGGCGATATTGAGATTATTAAAATTGAAGATTTAAAAATTTACGTTACTTATCAAGGGGCCTGCGGAACGTGTCCGAGTTCGACAACAGGCACACTTATGGCCATTGAAGGTATCCTTAAGGATGAATACAACCCTCAAGTTGAAGTGATTCCTATTTAGCTGTTTTCTATTTTATTATATTTTCAGGTTTAAAACGATCTAACGGATTAGTGCTCACTTTTGATTGCGCATCAACATCGTTATTTTTTTTGTTTTGATAATTTTTAGCAGCTTGTTGAACGATATGTTCAAAAGTCTGATCAACTTGTGAAGCCACAATTGCACTTCGATCAACAGATGATTTTCCAAAGCTGCCTTTTATCGTCAGACTGACATGTGATTGATGGGCTTTGTAAAATCCAGTGACTTGAATCTCTCGTCTAAAAACATCACCAGCTTTTAATGCCGGAATAATTCCAACATATTCATCATTTATACTATGATTTTTGTGTTTATTCCACTGGAAGGAAACTTCGTTTGGGAATTCTTTTCGCGCAGTGATTTTCATTTCTATAGATGAAGCTTCATCAGGATTATTAGCCAAAGATATAACATTCAGTTCAAGATCAAAATAGTTTTGTGAAGAAAAGTCTGCGCCTAGTTTGTAGTGTGAAGGAATTGATGCAACATTGCGATCCAATACCGTTGATCCTGATATATTCTGACTTATAAAGTATCCACAAAAAATACCCAACAAAATTGTCGCATTTATTTTTAGTAAGTCGTATCTGGACATAGGAATCCTCCGTTTTGGTCAACTAATGTGTATGAGCATGTTGCTGTGCCACTGACAGTTTTGGGTGAGCTAGAAAATGTGCGAACATTTAATAAATAATTACCATTGACTAAACTACTTGTCGTAATCGTTTTATTGTTAAACCCACTACCAGAAATGTAAGATCCTCGGTTTTGATTGGCTATATCAGTTGATGTTGTCTTGACAGCGCTGGTGCAATCTCCTGAGCTGTTATAGCTATCACAATCTTCATTAAATAAATAACCTTCTTTGAAAATAATTAAATCTAAAGTTTGTGAATTAACCGAAGGGCTAAAATTTGTACAGCTTGTTGAAACTTGCATTTTAATACTAGAAACTGCATTTAATTCAGGTCTATTAAAATAAAAGAAATGATTTGAATAACGCTGATCGCTTTCATCATCAACTGTGTAAGTTGTATTTCTAGGTTGTATTCTTAACGGACAAGCCACTCCACTTTGTTTTAGTTTTAAACCATAACTTGGCCAAATGTTCTCGCCACTGACAGTTAAGTCTGCATCTCCGACTAGGTTTATAGCCTCTTCATCAGTTAACATTGTATTCATAGAACCTGAAAATGATCCACCGTTGGCTGTTTTGACTTTACTGAAAAACTTTGCTGAACTTCGAAACGGCGATGATGAAATTCCCATACCTTGAGAAGTCTTACCTAAAGCTAACCAATATTTATCAAAAGCTACATCACCAATACAGTTTGTTGTGCAAGAGTTAACGCCTTTAAAAAGGGCTCTAGCGATAGCACCTTCTCTAAAATGACCTTCAGCAGGAAAAAGTGCGGCATTAACTTGATCGTAGGTTGTTGAATTTCCATCATGATTAAGATGCATTCTTATAAGATCAGAACCACTTCCACCATAACCTAAAGTATCGTTATAAAAAACCCAATCACCGTTTGGTAAACTGCCAGACAAATTGGGATTAATTGCTGCTAAATTATTTTGAATAATATGACCACCAAAAAAATTACCAAAACCTTCAGACCATGCTAAACGGGGATCGATGCGATCTTGCGCTGAATGCGGTCCTGCCGGAGAATCAGCAATTCCACAAACAGATTCAATATGGTGACCGATTTCATGAAGAATAACAGCATCATCAAAATGATCAGTATCTTGTGACGTTACATTGCCAACTCGGCCGCCATTCACATAAAGCTCATTATAACCACGTAGATAAAAAGAAACGGTTTGTAATGTAGCAGGTGTCGCATTTGGAAAGACATATTGATAAGGGTTAAAACCGGCTTTCCAAAAAATATCTAACGAATCACTTAAACAACTGACACTGGCAGAACTCGTGTTACTACCAAGATAGCTAACAGTTGTGATCCAATTATTGTAAATATTAAAAGCCCCGCCTTCAATAGATGAAGACAAAGCTTCGTCAGCTTGGGCCACTAAGGCAACTGGCGAAATAGCTGCACCACCAGATCCGTTGGATGTTACAGTTGTTGAAATATCATAAACGGCGTTGGAATAAATATCTTCTTTAACTGCTACATCAATTGGGATTGAAACGCCCTTGGTAGCAAAATAAAATGTTTTATTTGATCTTGCTAATACTTGAATTGTAAATTGACCTGAATTATTTGGTAATTTTAACGTGGAAACACCATCGATCGCTTTAATTTGACCGGTGGCATCGGTTATTCCGCATTGAACAACATTTGAATTACTATCTGTGACACGGACTTCTGCATATTTGATTGGTAGTTGTGTTGGAATAACAGTTGAAAGAACAATAGATGTTACGTTGCCAGCTGATGTAGAGATCGCATAACCTCTTTTGCGAAAACGGGCAGTCCCCGAAACACTTGTGCCAGGGCTGTAAGTAAATCCAGACGTACAACTTGAAATTTCGTCACTTGTATCAGGAGTAGCAGCCGTATTGAGTGTTGTACTAATCCCGTTACATGAACTAATGTACAACGCCATTAAAAATGTAAAAATAATTTGGTGCGAATTATAAATCATTCAGAATCCTTAGAGTTGTACTTTTTATAATTTTCGACTTCTTGCACGATAGATTCAAAAGATGAGCTAATATCTGAAGAGTAAATACCATCAGCATAAATTTTTCTTTGTGGATTGGTGCCGATAATTTCAAATCGGATGAATCGCACGGCGTCTGACTTAAAACCAGTCACATCAATTGAAATTTCAACTTTTTTATTTTGCTGCAGTAAAGCCACTTCACCTTTAATTTGACCATTTGATAATTTCACTTGTTCACCAAGCTTCCACTCGTAATTAAGTGGGTATTGATAATTATAGGGTATTTCAATTTCTGCACTGATAGTTGTGGGGTTAGTTCCTGAAGATTTAAATTTAAGTTGAATTGATTTTTCGACTAAACCCTTATAAGTATAGGCTGATACAGGAATTTTTTTAAGACCCTGCTTGGCTTGTTTATTTTCTTTACAACTTATTATAAAAAAAGAAATAGCTAAAATTGTGAATAGTCTTGGTGTTACTGCGGACATAAAACCCCCAAAGTATTTGCACCATTTGTCAGATTGCTTTTAATTTTGTATTTATAACTAGTAGCAGAACTTAAGCTGCGACCTGCAGTATAAGCGCGAATATTTAATAAATACTCTTGTGAGAAATCTAAAGCACTGTCTAAATCAGAAATCGTCTTTGTGTATGTCGTGCTTTGATTTGAAGCCACGCTGCGATCAGAAGCAACTATGTCATCTGATGTGGTTCTAATCGGTGAATAAAGACCGCTGGCACAGTACCCACTACTTGATGAACCACCAAGACAACTATAGTCATCATTGAAAGAATAACCTTTTTTGAAAATCAAAATATCATGATCAATAGTTGTTCCTGCAATTTTTTCAAATGTGACACTTAGACTATTTAGGCCACTTAATTGATAAGGGCGAATTGTATAAAAATGATTTGAATATCTTTGATCTGAATTTGTTCCAGTTAATGTTGGATCATCAGTCCGGCCTAATAATATTGTTGCAGATGTGCAGTTATTGGTTGTTGATAAAGAGAGTTCTTGTCCGTATGGAACCCAATTAATATGTGGCGTTCCTGAAACATTTGTTATGTAAGTTCCACTAACAGCTAAATTATCGCTATATAGTTGTAAGGCCTCGGCATTGACGAATGGTTTATACATTGTCGTCCATGGCCCAAGAGTCGTGACGGATTTAACAAATTCAAAAAATGAATTAGAGCTAATAAATGGATATTGATACTGACCCATTCCAAACACATTGTCGAAGCTTTTCCAAACAGTAGTTAGTGGAAGTTCTGTACCTGAAGATGCACCAGTCGCTGCGCAAGTTGTGCACCACTGTGTTGTTTTAAATAAACTTCTAGTGATTGCGCCTTCACGAAAATGACCTTCACCGGGATAGAGAGTAGGATTCACTTTATCAAATGGTGAACCTACATAAGTACCCACTTGCCAATCACCAGGGTTGGTGCCTGATTTTTTTAAATCCATCATAAAACCTGAACCATTTCCTGTATTTTGAACTGAATCAGCGAATCCATAGGAATTAAATAAAAAAGTCCAACCTGAAGTTTCACCGATTTCAGCTAATCGTAAATTCATTGTCGGATCGATTGAATCCATACGATTTTTTAAAACTGCTGCAGCAAAATAATTTGCAAAACCTTCATGCCAAGCTAATCGTGGGTCAATACGGACAGTCAAACTGTGAAACCCACCAAAAGTTTCATGACCACATTGATTTTCCAGCCAATGTGAAAGTTCATGCACAATTGCAAAATCATCAAAATGATCAGTATTAGCTAAACTGACGTCACCGACTTGACCGCCAGTGATATAAATATTGCCGTCATCAGGATTATAAAAAGATGAATTAGAACTTAAGGTATTCGGGTTTTCTTCAGGGTAAATATATTGGTATGGATTAAAGCCAGCTTTCCAATAAACATTGGCTTTATTTGTTAGACAACTTAAATCAATACCTGTTCCGCCTGCGCCTGACATTTTTTCATCGATGTAAAGATAACTTTGAACTAAATTATTATAGATATTAAAAGCGCCACCTTCGACAGCTAGTGAATCTGTTTGTCTAGCATAAGCCAAAAGTTCTATTGGTGAAGTTGAAGTTCCGTTTGAATAAAACTGAGTTTGAATAAAATAAACTTTGTTAGTGTAAACATCTTCTTTAACAGAAACGTGTGCTGAAACTGTTTGAATGGGTGCTACTGTTGATAATAAAGGAAGTGTAAATTTTGAACGCGCATAAATTCGTAGTGTATAGTTTTGCGCTTTTTTAGGAAGTGTCAAATTGCCAGTGCCGGAAAGTGCTACAATGTTTCCATCAATGTCTGTTCGGCCACATTGGACAAGATTTTTATTTTGATCATAGACTGCGACTTCGGCATATGGGATTGGTAGAGGAGTCGTTAACGGATCGCCAAGAAGCATATTTTTTAAGATGCCTGCATCAACTGTTAAAAGCGTTGCGCGCTTATAAAAATGGGCCGTACCGTTGATTGCTGTAGATGGTGAATAAGTAAAGTGGGATAAGCATTCCGGGTATTCAGAAGATAAAGATAAATATTCTTCGGCATTGGAGCTTAAGCGTGGACCGCAACTTGTGTAGAAAACACAAATTAAAAACGAAATAGCGATAGAGATAAATTTCCCTGTAAAAGTCACATCTATTTATCGGTATAAAAATCAATTATTTGCAGTCCATATTAATGACAATTTAACCAAATAATTCTCAGAATGAGACAGTTAAAAGAAATAAAAAAAGGTCCGAAGACAACTCTGAAACATAAACCTCTTTTCGCAAAGTGGGTCACCATATAACAACTTTAGGCTTCTTACTACGAG
>JAYTPA010000085.1:0-1377 GCA_043747495.1 Bdellovibrio sp. | reverse complement strand
GACTTCTGAAGACCATATTTTTGAATAACTTCATTGTTGATTGGCAAATCTAAAGATTTCTTTAAGAAAATAAAATTTTCTGGGTCAGATAATATGAGATTTTTTTTCTGTTGATTTTCTAACACAAGAAGTTGTTTTTCTTTGTCTTCTAAGCTTTTTAATAACTTTTTAAGAGATAAATTGATTTGAAGTGTTTGATTTTGCTGATATTTAAGTTCTGACGCCTCTAAATCTAATTCAACGATTTGATCGATTTCATGCTGGCTAATCTTTTTGAAAAAATTAAGGTTTCGATCTGCTTTAGATAAATCTGATGTGACTAATGGATTAGCCCAGTTAATTTTTTTAAGCTGTGCCATCGCGAAAATTCTTTGATTAATTATTTTTTTCTTCAGCTGAATTTTATATTCGAGAATTTTTATTTTTTCATCGATTAAATTAAGATTAACAAAACTGTCTGCAATTTTTTGCTGGGTTGATAAAATTTCTTTCTCGATCAAAATAAGCGCAGCTTTGTCTGCTGCAAAAGAATTAAACGAAATAAAAAAAATAAAATAAAATAAAATTTTAATCATTGCTGTATATATATTTTATTTGCTGTTTTAAAACCAAAACAGAAGTGATCAAAAATAACCCTGCTAGAGTACTAAAAATAAAGCCGACTTCACCCAAAGATAAAAAACTGATTCGATCACTGATGTAGTACATTTCTTTTTGCATGCTGATTTTTTGATTAAAAAGACTAAAACTGCCCCATGAAAATAAACAGGCCGCTATTAAAACTAACAAGTAATCTATCCAAAGCTGGATGATCAACGAAAAATAAATTTTCTGGTAACTTCGGCCAAATAAAGCCTGAATTTCAATTATTTTTTTTTGGTAAAGAACAATGATTTTAATAAAGAAAAAAGTCATAAAAGCAATAACACCAAAAAAAACCACACTTATACCTAAAATATATCTTTCGATGACTTTCTTGATGTTGATCATTTTTTGTGACCATTGATTTAAATCCGAAACGTCTTCAACTACTTCGTTTGTTCGAATCTGACTTTCTAAAAACAACTTTTTTTCTGATTCAGATTTAAAATTAAGTTCAATGACCTGCGGAATCAGGTCTTCGATATCAACGATACTAAGTATATTTTTTGAATAATCGCCAAAGCTTTTTTGAAATTCACTAATGGATTCATTTTTATCAATCGTTTTGCTTTCAAATTGAAATTCTTTTTTAAGCTGATTGATTAAATCTTCTGCTTCATTTTTTTCAGTCGATGTTTTTAAATATAGATTCACTTTATTAATGTCATCAGAATTAACTAAGAAGTTATTAAAGTTTTTGTTTAATAATTGGGTGTAAATTAAAAACACAATCAT
>JAYTPA010000084.1:0-4389 GCA_043747495.1 Bdellovibrio sp. | reverse complement strand
ATCTGTACCGCAGCCAAAAACGACTTGGCCGTTATTTTTTTCCAAGACGAATTGATCGTAACCTTCAGCTCTGAAAGCTTTTTTGACTTTTAAAGCCACAGCATCGAAGTTGTGAATGCGAATCATCCCCATAAAACCTTGGTGGCAAAAAAGTTCTAACTTGTCTAAAGCACTTCGCATATTGGTTGAGTGAGCTGGAACCATAATATGATAATTTTTTTGTTCAGTGCGCACGATATGACTGAATAAATCAGTCAGGGCTGGAACTTGTCCACCCCATTCATGAATAAAACTTTGCAAATCTGCACCTTTGCCTTCGACAGCGTAAGCTAATAATTGATTTGATTCGCTCCAAGCTGTGAATACTTGTGAATTCGGAATTTTTAAAAACTGCTGAATTTCTTCAACGGTTCTGACTGTGTTAACTGTGTGCTGTGAATACAATTTTAAAATAGCATTTGAATCAATGGCAGTGCCTTTGATAAATTTTAGTTTTTCATTTTGTTGCTTAAATGGCTGATCAAAAACATATGTATATTCAATGCCTGCTAGTTCAAAACCAAATTTTCTGTAAAATTCTTGCTGATCTGACCAAAGCACAACAAGATCGCAACTTTGTTCAGTGGCTTTGTTTAAGCAATTTTGCATATTAAGTGTGCTTAAGCCCTGTTGGCGATAAGAAGGATCTGTAACGACTGAACCGATTGCGCCGATTTTGTAGATGGCGGCAGGTGTTTTAGTAATCAAAGGTTTGAATAATGCATGAGAGACGATTTTATCGTTCGATTCAATGATACTCATGTTGTGAATATTTTGTGGAGTCACAGCTGTCGGGTATTCAAGATTAATGGCCCAAGTCGAATCGGCTCGTAATTGCTGATTTAAAAAACTGAGAACATGTTCAAATTCGTGTTTCTCTGGAGATCTTGGTTTTAGCATAATATACCCCTTTGTATGACAAAGTAATTCATACAAATATTATAGCGTTTAATAACCATTTCGTGATGACCAGTTCTATGAAATTGACTTAAGGCCAGATCTTTTTTACATTGGGCACGTTAGAGTCTAAAGCAGCACGCAGTGTGTTTGTAAGCTTCTGGAGGTCTTATGGCTGATCTAGGTCAAAAATGGAAAGAAAATAAACCTGGTAAAATGTTTGTTGATCAATCTTGTATCGCTTGTGACGCTTGCGTACTTACTGCTCCGAAGAATTTCGCAATGCATGAGGACGATGGTCATGCCTTTATATCTAAGCAACCTGAATCACCTGAAGAACAAGCCCTTTGTAAAGAAGCAATGGAAGGCTGTCCTGTTGAAGCCATAGGTGATTTTGGTGACAAAACTTAGTCCTGAAATCGTTTTAAAAAGTCTTAAAAAAAAATACCCTGATGCCCACTGCGCTTTAAATTATGAAAATCCATTTCAGTTATTAATAGCCACGATTTTATCGGCTCAATGCACCGACGAGCGAGTCAATATTGTGACCAAAGATTTATTTAAAACTTATAAAAAACCATCTGACTTAGCCCATGAAAAGATCGAAAAAATTGAGGCCGCTGTCAGATCTACAGGGTTTTATAAAAATAAAGCTAAAAATATTAAGAACTGCTGTCTTATTCTTGAAGATAAATACAAAAATTCAGTGCCTGTAGATTTAGATCAGTTGGTTGAATTACCTGGGGTCGGTCGCAAAACGGCTAATGTCGTGTTGGGTAATGCTTTTGGTATTTCCAGCGGCGTTGTTGTCGATACACATGTGACTAGGCTAAGTCAGCGTTTTGGCTGGGTGAAAACTGACAATGCTGTCAAAATTGAACAAAAACTGAATAAAATGTTTCAACCTAATGAATGGATTATGCTGCCGCACTATTTAATTTCACATGGTCGAGCTGTCTGTAAAGCCCGTTCGCCATTATGCACGACCTGTTTTTTATCTAGCAGTTGTCCGCGCCGCGGACTTTGATTAATATAATCCTATGTTACAAGCTTACTTCGAAAGTTTAAAATATGTGGGTCATTTGTTACCCATTTCATTTTTAAGAATATTTATAGGATATTTTTATCTTCAACAATCTATTCATGATTGGAAAATGCATATTGTTGGAAACTCAGTTGTCAGTGATTTGTTAGTTGAAGCTTTAAATAAAACACAAATGCCATTTTGGTATAGACTTTTTTTAACAGAGCATTTGATGAGTCATTGGACGTTTTATGCATTTTTACTAGTGGGGATTCAAGCCATCATCGGAATATCATATTTAGTGGGCTATGTTGTTCGTCCTGCGTCGATACTTGGTTTTTTTCTTTGTTTAAATTATTTAGCTGTTTCTGGTTTGTCACAAGAATACTTTTTTAAACTCATGATTGCGTCTCATATTCTGATGGCGTGGGTTGGAGCTGGTCGATGTCTTGGTATCGACTATTATTTTTACAAACGCTACCGCGGTATCTGGTGGTAAGATGAAACATTTTTTAGCGTTTACTTCAGCTATCTTTTTATTCTTAACAGTTTTTTATTTTTATAAAGATGACGGTCAGCTTTTAAAAGATCGGGCAAGTCTTAAAGTTTATGGTAGCAGTTCATTCGTAGGTTCTTGGGGGCCGGGCCCAAAACTTAAAGAATTATTTGAAAAGCAAACAGGCTTGAAAATAACTTACCTTGAAATGACAGATCCAACTTTATTGTTTCAAAAAATTTCTTTTGACGGTGATAAAGCCGTTGCCGATGTCATTTTAAGTCTCGATCAATATGATTTAGTTCGAGTCGCTGATAAAATAAGTTGGCAAGATACATACCCCTCGGAAATAGAAAATATTCCAGAGCACCTAATCAATGTAACAGATATGAAGCAATTTACAGCCTATGATTGGGCGCCATTAGCATTTATTGTACGTAAAGATTTTTCGGTCCAGATTAAAAACCTAAATGATTTATTAAAACCTGAACTTAAAAACCGAATCGCATTGCAAGATCCTAGAACGAGTTCTCCGGGTCTTATTTTTGTAAATTGGGTCTATTCACAGTTCAGTTCAGCAGCTGAAGCTGAACAGTTTTTGAAGAAATTAATGAATCAAGCTCATAGTTTTTCACCCAGCTGGTCAGCTTCATACGGATTATTTAAAACACAGCAGGTTGATGTAGTCCTGTCTTATGCAACATCGCCACTTTATCAATTAATCGAAGAAAAAAATGATCAGTTTACTGCAATTGAATTCGACAACAAGCATCCGCTTCAGGTTGAATTCGCAGGAGTACCTTCAGTTTGCAAAAACTGTGAAGGCGCTAAACAATTTGTTAAATTTTTACAAACTTATGAGGCCCAGAAAGTGATCATGGAAAAGAACTACATGTTTCCTATTGATAGATCAGCCCAAGAAGGCACACCTTTTGATCATGTTAAGATTTTCAAAATCCTACCGTTTACTGTTCAATCTAAAGAAAATTTGCAAAAACAATTAGACACTTGGACTGAGCTTAGAAATAGTGAAAACTAAAATAAACCTGTTACTGCAAATATTAATTGGTTTGTTTTTTCTTATTCCAATTATTTTTTTAAGTTATTCTTTTTTCAATTTGAGAGAATTAGACTTTAACGGATTCCAAAAATATTTTTTAAATTCTTTTGTGCAAAGTTCGACATCAGCACTAACAGTCATTATTTTTGGTTTTATCATGTCTCTTGGTTTTTTTCGTTTCAAACCTAACCACGCTTCATTGTTGATTAAGTTTTGCACTGCACCAGTTCTTGTACCATCACTTATTTCAGTGATGTTGGCTTTAAACATGATCTCGCCTTTTCCCTTTGGACAGTTTGGGGTCATTTTTGTTTTTAACCTTGTGTACTTAGGATTTGCTGCTTGCAGTTTTTATTTAGCTATCCATCAGAATCTTAATTCCCAGATCAAAACTGCAGAGATTTATTCAATTCAAAAATTTGACCTTCTGCTTAAAATTGTTTTACCAAATTTAAAACAGCAGATTTTAATTGTAGGTCTTATTGTTTTTTTAGGCAGTTTTTCAAGCTTTACGATTCCCTTCATGCTGGGTGGAAAAAATGGCGGAAATCTTGAAGTTTTTATATATGAAAAAATATATATACAACAAGACTGGTCAACAGTTGTATTTACTGCAGTTATACAAATTTTTTGTCTTTACAGTTTAAGCTATTTTATCAATTCAAAAAATAGGGAACAGCCTAAGGAAATTTTTAATTCTAAAAAATTAGCTTCAGGATTAGGCGCTGCAATGATTATTCTATATCTAGGGGTGTACTACGGAACTTTTATTTTTCATTTATTAAATGTGAAAACTTTATCTAAAATGATCACTTTCATAAGTGCTGATTTTTTACTAATTTTGTTTAATACAGTTATTTTTTATTTGTCAGT
>JAYTPA010000083.1:0-8171 GCA_043747495.1 Bdellovibrio sp. | reverse complement strand
TGCTGCAAAACTTGCAGACCTTGTTGGACTTCCTGAGATGAATAAGTAGTCCCGTAGACTCCTATTACTCCGCACATGCAAGACTCCTGTAGGGGGATGAATATTTGTTAATAAAATATAAAAGTAATTCAGCATGTAAGCAAATAAAAACTTTGTCATACATCAGCAATTTCAGGTATAAATAGCTATGAACGTAAATACGACAATCGGTCTGCTGGGTAGCGGACAACTTTCGCGAATGTCAGCTATGGCTGCCTCTGAACTAGGCTTAAGAGTTCATGTCATCTGCAATGACAAACATAAAAGTCCCGCTTCGTTTGTGGCGCACAAAACAACTCATTGCGAGCTAAATGATCTTGAAAACATTCTTCAATTTGCAAGTGAATGTGACTATATCACTTTAGAAAACGAATTTATTGATCAAAAAATTTTAAATACTATTGAAAAAAAATATCCACATAAACTTTTCCCCACAGCAGAAAGTTTTTCTTTGATTGGTGATAAATTAACAGAAAAACAAACTTTTCAGGCTGCTGGTATTCGCGTAGCCCCTTTTCAAAAAGTTGAATCAACTGGTGATATTAAAAAATTCATTCTTCAACATAACTACCCTGTTGTTTTAAAAACAATCAAAGGTGGTTATGATGGTTATGGCAATTTCACGATTAAAAATGAAGCTGATATCGTGATTGCTTTTAAAAAACTGCAGGGTGAATTGATTGTTGAAAAATTTATTCCTTACCTTAAAGAAGTGGCCATCACAGCAGCGCAAAATTCAAAACAAACTGTGTTTTATCCCATCGTTGAAACCCACCAAGAAAATCATATTTGTCATTTTGTAACAGCACCCGCACATGTTACTGAATCCGTTGAAAAACAAATACTCGATTTCACAAAGAAAGCCTTAAAAGCCATTCAATCCCGGGGGGTATTTGCTTTTGAATTTTTTGTGACCAATGACGATATTGTCTACCTTAATGAATCAGCACCAAGACCACACAATAGTGCTCATTACACGATGCTGGCTTGTGAAACGTCACAGTTTACTAATCACATCAGAAGCGTTTTAGATTTACCCCTAGGTTCAACAAAAATGAAATATCCATTTTGCGTAATGCTGAATTTACTGGGCACAGCTGATCAAATTGCTGAACTTAAACCTAAGAATGAATTTTTAAAAAACATGAATTCCGAACTTCATCTTTACGGAAAAATTTATTCTAAAATAGGTCGCAAAATGGGACATTACATTTTGTGCGGCGATAATTTAGACTCATTAATGAGCGAAGCTAAACGATTAAAGGAAATATACACACTATGAAAAACAAACCACTTGTTGCTGTGATTATGGGAAGTGATTCTGACTGGCCAGTGATGTCTAAGGCCTGTGACGTTCTTAAAGAATTTAAAATTCCATTTGTTAAAAAAGTTTTATCTGCCCACAGAACTCCTGATCTGATGCGATCATTTGCTATGGATGCAGCAAAGAATGGCTTTAAAGTCATTATTGCTGGTGCTGGCGGAGCTGCGCACTTACCAGGGATGACAGCGTCTTACACGATTTTACCTGTGATTGGTGTGCCTGTTAGATCAAAAGCTTTAGATGGTCTTGATAGTTTACTTTCGATTGTGCAAATGCCAAAAGGCATTCCCGTTGCCACAGTGTCGATCGATAATGCAGTCAATGCTGGGTTATTAGCTGCGCAGATAGTCGCTACAGGTGACGGCGAAAAGACCCTGGTTAAAAAACTAGAGTCTTTCCGTAAAAAACAAAGTGCAAATGTTAAAAAGATGAAGATCTAAAAATCTAAGTCATTTTATTTTGGTATTCAGATTCAGAAAAATCATCAACCATAATCGCATCGTATCTGACTTTATCAGCTTCATTTAATAATTTAAATTCGTCTTGAGTGATGATTTTTTTGCTTAGAGCTTCTTCCCAAGCTGCTAAGCCTTTACGTTTAGCAATAGATCCTGATTTAACTGCGGATCTAATTTTTTTCTCAGCAGCATCTGCTTTTGTCGTCACATTAAATGCGTTTTCTAATCTGGCTGTTTGATCATTTTCAGAAAGTCGTTTTTGAATTCCAGCTTCACCATGAGTTTTTTCAGTCACCCAGTAAATACCAGCAGTCAAACGATCCCGCTGATCGCCAGCTGTCATCATCAGTGTTGAAATTGTGTTTGACCAACCATCTGTGGCTTGCGAACCAATCGAATTAATTCGCGACCAAGCTCCTAAAACGTCTTTCATAAACCAACGAAGTCCTGGTAATTTTAAGTTATCAAATAGTCCATCAAAGCCTTTTTGGATTTCATACATCGAATATTTTAGAAAATAATGAACGTAAGGAAGATCTTCTTCTTTTTGACCTTCTTCAACGAATCGTCTTAAAACACAAGTCGACATATACATATGAGAAAAAATATCAGCGAATCTTCCTGTGATTTTCTCTTTCATTTTAAGTTGTCCACCTAATGAACCCATCGCAACGTCTGCTAAAATAGCAAAAGTCGCTGACGCCCACTGAAGTCTTCTGTAATGAATTTTTGTTTTCGAATGCACACCAGACGGAGCACACGCTAAATACCCACGTGATAATGATAATAAAATTGAACGGCATAAATTGCTAACGACGTGACCTACATGGCCCCAGAAAGCAGTGTCAAAACCGTTAGCGTCTTTAGCTTCAAGAGCTCTCACTTCTTCAAAAGCGTAAGGATGACAACGTAAAGCACCTTGACCGAAAATAATCAAAGTTCTTGTCATGATGTTTGCCCCTTCAACTGTAATGCCAATTGGAGTAGCGACATAGCTTTCCGCTAACAAATTACGATGTCCTAAAGAAATTCCAGCTCCGCCCATAATATCCATCGCATCATTAACAACTGTACGACCCATTTCTGTCGCATGATATTTCATAATGGCTGTAACAACAGGTGGTTTTAAACCCTTATCAAGTGCGCCTGCTGTAAATTTTCTCATGGCATCGAGCGCGTAAGTTTTTGCACCAATTCTGGCTAACGGCTCTTCAACGCCTTCAAACTTTCCGATACTGACACCAAATTGTTTGCGCACCAATGAATGAGCTGATGTTAAACGATATGAAATTTTAGCGCCGCCTGTTGATTGTGCTGGTAAAGAAATACCACGACCAGCAGCCAAACATTCCATAAGCATTGTCCAACCAAGTCCTACGCCTTCGGCACCGCCGACGACAGCGTCTTCAAGAGGTACGACAACATCTTTACCTTGTGTTGGACAATTATGAAATGGAATCGATAAAGGGTCATGTCTACGCCCGATAACAACACCAGGTGTGTTTGCAGGAATAAGTGCAGCTGTAATACCCAGATCAGGTCCTTTACCTAATAAATTTTCTGGATCGTTTAATCTGAAAGCTAGACCAATGACTGTTGAAATTGAAGCGAGTGTGATCCAACGTTTATTCCAATTTATTTTGATATAAAGTTTTCCGTCATCACCTTTAAAGACTACTCCGTGAGAAGTAATTGAACCTGCATCAGATCCGGCTAAGGGCTCTGTTAATCCAAAACAAGGAATTTCTTCCCCGCGGGCTAATCGTGGTAACCAATGATTTTTTTGTTTTTCAGTCCCGTAGTGAATTAATAATTCTGCTGGTCCTAAAGAATTAGGAACCATAATAGAAATCGACAAAGGCAGTGATCGTGACGCGGCTTTCATGACAACTTCAGAATGAGCCATCGCTGTAAAACCAAGACCGCCGTATTCTTTCGGAATAATCATCCCTAAGAAACCTTTGTCTTTGATAAATTTCCAAACTTCAGGAGACAGATCTTTATTTTTCCATGTTTTCCATGGATCACACATTTTACAAAGCTCTTCTAAGGGTCCATCGACAAATCTTTGCTCTTCGTCAGTTAGTTTTGCATAAGGCTCTTTAAGAATATTTGTAAAGTTTGGTTTTCCAGAAAAAAGATCTTTTTCGACCCAAACAACTCCGGCTTCAAGAGCTGTTCTTTCGGTTTGTGAAATTTGAGGAATAAATTTAGCTTTTTCAAAAACATACATGACGCCTTTTGAAATAAGTAAAGTTCTCAGTGGCTTAATTAGAAAGAAAACAAAAATCGCTGCAACTACAGTTAAAGTTGTTGTTGATGCCCCTAATCCAAAAAGGGCTAACAATGAAACAATCGCCCAAACAAACAAAGGTGAATTAAAAAAGCCCACAAAAAGTAATATGAAAATTGTTGCGACAGTCATAAGCCAGACCGGCCCAAGCTGAATTAAAAAACCATGATATCCGTATAATGCTTCCACAAGTTGCTCCCTCATAAATCCGTTTATAAATCGAGACACTTATATTTCAGCACTCAAGATCAAATCTGACAAGTCCGTATTATAGAATGATAGCTCTATAATAGGTTCATCAACCCCTAAAAACAAAAAAGAGCTTGTATTTCTACAAACTCTTTTTCTTGTTACACAATTACTTATATAATTGAGAACTATTTTGTTTCAGTAGTCGTTGTTGTTTCAATTGTTGCAGGTGCAACAGCTGCTTCAGCAGTACCAGCAGCATCAGCAGGAGCTGCTTCAGTTGGAGCAGTTGCTGTAGTCTCTGTAGTAGTAGTTGTTTCAGTTGGAGCTGCTGCTTCAGGAGCGTTTTTAGAACAAGTAAAACCTGTTGTAAATGCAAGTGCTAATAAAGCTGTTACTAATAATGCTTTCATGTGTGTTCCTTTTGTTAGTATTAACTTTTTTATTCATTATTAAAGTTAATTGTTAAATTTTAATAATTTAAAATAATCACAAATCATACATCTTGGCAAGTGCTACAGTAAAAAGTTGATCTGCCACCAATCACCACTTTTTTAATCACATCGGTTTTACAGTGCTGACATAGAAAATTTTCTTTATTATAGACCCAATGCTGCAGCTGAAAATCTCCGCTTTGACCCTCTAAATTTCGATAGTTTTTAATCGATGACCCACCCGATTCAATCGCTTTATGCAACACATTTTTAATTTCACTAACCAGCACCTTAAAATCAGATTTTTTTAGCTTATTCATAGGCTTAGTGGGTTTTATCCGTGCTAAAAACAAGGCCTCAGAGGCATAAATATTGCCAACTCCGACAAGGTGTTTTTGATTCATGATAACGGTTTTTACCGGGGCTTTAAGAACTTTAATTTGGGTAAATAACTGATCACAATCTGCATCGGACATGTCTAAGGGTTCAAAGCCATAATTACTAAAGTAACTCTGTTTTTGTTTTTGACTAAAACTGAGTAAAAAGCCAAATCGTCTTGGGTCGTTGTAAATTAACCACAATTTATTGCTAATTTCTAATGCAATGTGGTCATGTTTAATTAGGTTATAGGTCTTTAAATCCCCTATGTGGCAGCTCCAAGAACCGGTCATTCCTAAATGAGAAATCAAAAAATGATCAGTCAATTTGATGACAATAAATTTAGCCCGGCGTTCGATGCTTAAAATAGACTGACCGAATTGTTTTTTGATTGAAGCCTGGGGAATTTTAAACCGTAAATCTTTACGCCATAGATGGATGTTCGTGAGTTTTGGCGTTTTTGAAACCTCAAATATTTTTTCATTTAAATTTCGACAAACGGTTTCGACTTCAGGTAGTTCAGGCATGGGGTATAACTACTTGGTTTGTTTGGTTTTTTCAAGGCGAGTTTTTTGGGTCATCTCAGGTCGCCTGGTTTATAAATTTTTACTAGCAGCTTGTCTTATAAATTGTAGAGACTCTTTCCGCGACCCTTGAAAAATAATGTGAGGCTTTCTTTTATTTAAAGATGCAGTATATATAGGATCATAATACCAAACTAAAAGTTTTTCGATCCATATTTTATGAAGTTCCATGTTTCCAGATCTAGTCGATTCAGATTGGGCTAGAAGCAAATCAGCGGATATTTCTTGAAAACGTAAATTCCCCAGTTTTTTAGAAATAATTTGAAACGCTTTTTGATAATTTAAAATATCGGCTATTCTATTGTCAGAACTTAATTTTAATATATATTCGTCAAAAATAATTTGAACACGATTTTCTAAAGATTCATTCAGAAGAATAAGTCCTGATTCTCGAAGATTTAAAAAAAATTTTTCAGGTTGAACAATTTTTCCAATCATTCGACTTTCGTCTTCTACAAGGAGCGGATTTTTTTGAGATGAATTTTCTTTAATTAACAAATCTGAAGCTAAACTATTTTCAAAATCACTTTGTGAGGGTTGTTTTTCTAAATAAGCACCAAATGCAGACCCTCTGTGTTTGGCTAAAAATTCAAGATTGACTGTGGCACAAAAATTTTGAGCATCCTCAATCAATAGTGTCTTACCAGAGCCCGTACTTCCTGAAATAACCCACATGGGGCGTGTAGATAAACGATCTAATTCGTTTAATAAAAATTGTCTGAAAGCTTTATACCCGCCTTTAAGTCTTGGTCTTTGAAAGTTTGCTTCCGATAGCCACAATTGACTGATCTGAGATCGTAAACCGCCACGAAAGCACGTGATCATCGCTTCTGGATTTAATTTCATAAATTCTATCCAAGCTTTAACACGATCACTTTTAACATCACCAGAAACTAACTTGTACCCCAAATTCACTGCAGCAGCTTGACCCTGCTCTTTGTATGTTGTTCCAATAATATGACGTTCTTCATTATTTAAAATCGGTAAATTCACTGATCCAGGAATGCCACCCAAAGCGAACTCGACTGGCGCACGCACATCAATAACAGGAATTTTTTTTAAAATGATGTCTCGAAAATCTGAAGCTTCGACGAACTCTTTAATCATATTAATTTTATTGCAAAATCAGATTGCGCTTCGATTTTTCCAACGATCGATGATTTAAGAAATCGAGCTTTTAAGGCTTTATTAATTTCAAAGGCTTTTGCTTCATCAACTGCTAAAAGCAACCCTCCGCTTGTTTGTGGGTCTAGAAAAAGTAATGATGTGATTGGGTCTATATTACCCCAATCTACACTTTGATCGACGTAGTCTTTATTTGTTCGGTGGGCTTTTGTTAAAAAAGATTTTTCTAAACACTGCTTGGCCAAAGCTAATGCAGGAACATCATCATATTTTATCATAAAACTTTTTTGACTGGCTTTCGCCATCTGCATGGAATGCCCTAAAAAGCCAAACCCTGTAATATCAGTGGCTGCATGAACCGCTGATTGTAAATCAGCATTCAATAGATCTAAAATTTGGTTCAGCTGACACATCGATTTTAAAGCCTCAGCGATATCTGTCTCTGATAGTTCTGAACGTTTCAGCCCTGCTGTCAGTGTTCCAGTACCTAATCCTTTTGTTAAAATGAGAACATCACCTTCTTTGGCAGAGCTGTTAGACCAAATTTTATGAGGGTCTACATAACCCGTTACAGAAAGACCAAATTTTAAAGTATCATCATCAATAGAATGCCCACCGACTAAGGGCGTTTTTGCTTCACTTAAAATATCACAAGCTCCTTGCAAAACTTCTGCAATGACTTCGTTTGATAAGCTAGCAATTGGAAAAGCTAAAATAGCCATCGCCGTTTGAGGTGTCCCACCCATCGCATAAACGTCACTTAATGCGTTCGCGCAAGCAATACGACCAAATATTCTAGGAGTATCCACAATCGGGGTAAAAAAATCCAACGTCTGCACTAGCGCTAAAGATTCGTTAACTTTGTAAATAGCGGCATCATCAAACAGTGAACCATCAACCAATAACGAAGAATTTTTTTCAGGAAATTTGACTTTGGATAAAATACTTCTTAGTTCAGTGGCAGACACTTTAGCTGCACAACCACCTTTTTGTACTGTTTGAGTTAATCGAACTTCAGAGGATTTCATTTGTTGATTCCTGTTGTTAAAATATTTTATTTAAGCTGAATCGTCATTTCTTCCTGAGCACCTTTGTAATTATAAACAACTTGAATAGCCGTTATGTCTGAAGGGATTACCGAATTAGTTTTTGTATCCCAATGATGACCATCTGGGCGAATAATCCATGTTGTTGGTAAACTTTCACTTTTAGCGATTGCGCTAATCACTACACCTGATATTTCTTTAGCCTTTACTTTATTAATTATATCTACGGTAAATTCAAAATGTTTATTTTTTTCAGGTTTTTTGTCATAGCCGATGTGACCACAAATATCTGTTGTTTTAG
>JAYTPA010000082.1:0-4746 GCA_043747495.1 Bdellovibrio sp. | reverse complement strand
TAATCTTAAGAAAAAATGAGACGATGCAGTAGCGTCCGTACTACCAGGGTCATCCTTGACCACATCGCCCCTCCCTGATTATTATTCTAAAGTTAAAGTCGTGTATTTTTCAAAGGCTTTTTTTAGATAATTTCATTTTTTTACATGATTTTGATAATTTAGCTCTAAAAATAATGCTGACCACTAGACCTAGGGGTTGTTGGCCTAAAGGTCTCTAAATGTAGTTTTCTTTCTGATTGTAAACTCGACCAGACCAAAATTCAGCATCCCATAAATTAAGCATGTCACTGTAGTTCTGCACTGATAAGGCCCCTTCTGAAATAAGATTTAAGTTTCCACTAAAATCTGTCATCAATGGATGCGCTGGAATTGTTATAATCGGTCGACCATTTTGTAAAGCATGATGAACAGTTAAAAATGTTCCACTTTTAATTTGAGCTTGGGCCACAAGACACATTTCACCAAGGGCTGCAATGATGCGATTACGAAAATAGAAATGGGATTTTTTAACAGACCATGAAAAAGGAAATTCTGATAAGAAACAACCGTTGTTTTTTAAAACTGTTTCTTTCATCGATTCTAACGTCCCAGGATACATCTTTCCTAAGCCCGTCGGTAACACCACAATGGTTGGCCTGGATAAAGAAAGGCTCACCCAATGTGCCCACTGATCAACGCCTTCAGCCCCACCACTCACAACAGCGATCTGGTCTTTATGGGCTAAAAAATTTTGGAATTCTGTTTTAAGCCAGTCTTGCGTAAAAGGATGAATCCGTCTTGACCCCACAACAGAAATCAATTCGAAATGATTCCAAACCGGTTCACCTAAATATTCTAAAAATAAAGGTGGTTCTAACATCTGTCTAAATTGATCGGGGTAATTGATATCCGTTGGATAAGTGTATTTAATTTTTTTCATCTCTAAATCTTTAATTTCCTTTTCAGCTTGCTTCATGAAAATAGCATCAATGAATTCAGGAGACCTTCTGTCTAGAATCTGATTCGGATTTCGGATTTTACTTTTGATTTGTAGCGCTTTAAAATAGATTGCATCATTCATACAACCTTAAGGTTCAAATTTTAGGCCAACAACCAAGCCAGCAACGAACTCAACAGCTAAGCTATTGACTAACCACTTTATCACCAGTGCGAATCAATTCATTTGATTCTGTGACATAACCAACAGATAAAGTTCCTGTGTTTTTAAGAATTTTAACTTGGCCTACATTTTTTCCCGCATTTTTTGAATAAATACTGAAGGACTGACCTTCTGCAAGGTTTGATTGGCCACTGCTTATAATCACATAGTGCTTTGAATAATAATATTCTTGGTTTTGCAGCAATAACCCATCAATGATTTGCATTTCAGTGTCTTTAACTGTTTCAATTGTGGGTTCAACTGCAGCTATTTTTTCATCTGAAACAATCAACACGTCAGTATTCACATTCAACAAACATCTTTTCACTCTTAATGATCCATCAGCTTGAATAGTCACACGGCCTACATTTTGGTAAATATGCGTTTTTTTAAGCTGAGGTAATTTTTCGCTGTCTTTAATTACTAAATTGTATTCACCTGGTACTGCACTAAGATTCAGTTGCAAAGTGGCTGGTACGTAGTGACCAGCTTTACAAACTAAATCATCCGCATCTTCAGCTTTAACACTATAGTCTGTTGCAATTTCTGTAGAAGTTAAAATGTAAGGATTTTGCGGTTCTGAAGCTGGAACAAAAACTTTCGGTGTGATTTCAATCGACGTTTCTGTTTTGTAAAAAAACTTACTGCCGCGAAGTTCAGGTAAGCTAGGTACAATACCAACCATGCCCCGGCCTGAGCCTTCTTTGACTAAACGGTCAAATTCAGTGTTCTGCTTGCTGTAATCTCTGACCTTGTCACCGAACTCATCGACTTGGCCTTCTTTAAGTTGAGTCAGCGGGGTTGGATCAGCTGAAGAAGATATCGGTGTACCAATCGACATTGAAGGGGCCTCTGTACTTGTGCCTGGGTAAAAATTAACATTAAGCCCTGGTGCGATAATGTGAGGGTTTGTAATACCTTGATTGTTGATCGCCCAAATTTTTGGCCAAAACTGACTGTCCCCAAATAAAATTTTACTGATCGAAAACAAAGTGTCCCGTCGTTGGACAATATAGATATTAGGTACTTTTTCACTGGCGACTGACCACGAAGCATCCGAAGTGGGCTGTGAGTTGAATCTTTTATAAAGACTGTTAAATTGATTTTCTAAACTGTAATCAGGTTCGTCGGGGTTTCGATCTCCAAACTCAGTCACTGACGATGAAGAATCTGAAACAGCATCTTCCACAGGTGTTGTTTTAATTTTATTTTTTGCTTTTCGTTTAACGTTTTTCTTTACTTTTTTTGGTGTTGTCACTTGAGGCTTGTTTTTATCGGCTTCAGCTTTTAAAGCTTTATCTTTTTCTCGCTTTAAAGCTTGCTGAATATCTTCTAATATTGGTTCTTCATCATCTTTTAATGATTCTTTTTTTAAAGGCAGTGGATCAATTGAATCAGGCTCTGGAACAAACGAACTACTTTCTTTATTTATTTCATCACCCACAGTGGATCTTTGTTCTGGTTTTTGATCAGAGCTAAACTGGGAGCTAAATTCTGTTTGCCCGCAAACCAACGTGGGAATTAAAAATAAAAAAAGAACAGCGTTTAATCGCATTATTTTTGTATTCCTGTTTTTTGGCTACTTGCTGTTTTACGTAAAGATACTGATTTTTTAGTCAGGACTGGCTTTTTGACATTTAGGTTTTTAACAACAGCAATGTTAGATTTAACTTTAGCTTTGTTAACCACTTTATATTGCTGGGCTACACGCATATTGTACTGCGCTTGCTGAACCAATCCCATTTTTTTATACAAATCTGCTTTTCCAAAGTAAGCTGTTTGAGCTAATTTGCTGTTAGAAAATCTGGCAATCACAGCGTTATATCTTTTAAGGGCTAAGATATAATTTTTTTCAGATTGAGCAAGCTCTGCCATTTTAATCAATTTTTGACCAGCCTGTTGGCTGTTTATTTTTTGCCCCGTTAGTTCGTGATAAATACTCGCTCGTGATAACCAATCTTTATCTAAAACTTTATTTGAGTTTGTTTTTGAAGCAAGTGTTGTCTTTTCAACACGGTTGTTTTGACTTCGATTATTTTTGTTTTTATTAAATGATTGGCAGCCAGATAAAACAACGAAACATAAAATGAAACTAAGTGACAACTTCATAATTACTCCTGACATAATTAAACTCAAATATAAGTCATTTTTCAATTAATGTTGCGGAGTTATCCACATTAAATGTTTATAAGTCCTGTTTCTAGACTTTAGACCCGTTGATTATCAAGGTTTACAGCGAATTGCGTACTAATAAAACAGGGTTAGATTCGTCTAAGTTATTGTAATCTATAATTTATTTTAGATCTGTTTTAAAATCTTAAATTCTAAAGGCAAAATCTGTTATTGGTGTGCAAACAGCTTGCATAGAAAGTATGATTTTTGTTCTATTTTTAACTGTATTTGTTTTGGCGAACGCTGTGATCCGGTTTTCGTTTTTAGATTTTGCACAGCCCTTGGCAACTTGGCTGCATCAGTCATGCATTAATTATAGTCCTCAGAATATGAAAGCTGTTAAAGAGTTAAATGCTTTGGTCTGCGGGCAGGATTTTCAGTCTTTAGCTGATTCGGAGATTTATATCCACAGCGGATTGATTCATCTTTTCGTTGTCTCAGGGTCACACTTGGTGCTTATCCAAAGAACACTTCTTAAGTTTGAAAAAAAATTGCAGAATAGCTTGCAACATAAATTAAAGCTCCAGACGCAACTGCTGACTTTATTAGTTCATTCAGCCTTATTCGTATATATATTTATCTGCGATTTAAATCCACCGATCGTGCGCAGTTATTTGTTTATCGTTGTCCTTAGCTTTTCAAAAAAATATTTACTCCAAATCAACACACAAAATGCTCTGCTGATAGCCAGTCTTTGTGGTTTGATTCTACAACCCCACTGGATCACTTCGCTTTCTTATCAAATGAGCTGGATTGCGGGCATTACACTCATTTATATAGATGAAATTTATAATCAAAGTCATCTGCTGATGAAAAACTTTTTATTCTATCTGCACTTTTATTTAACAATGCTTTTTTTAGGATTGCCCCAAGTTGTGACTGTTCTTATTTCTACAACGATTAGCCCGCTGCTTGAGTATATTTTATTTCCTTTAGCTTTTTTAGTTTATATCGTGTCTGATTTAGGTCCCCTTTTTGATGTTTTGATTACAGTTCTTAAATTTGTCCTTAATCAATTTGAGCTTAAACCTTTTTTTAGAGATTTTAATTCTTACCTAGTCATCAGCTTAAATTGGCTACTTATTTTTGCACTTCATTTTTTTATACATCTGATGAAAATCACCAAGAAGGTCCAATGAAAACAGTATTATTGATCATGATATGTCTTTACTTTCTACACCCTTCACAAGGCCATGCTCCGCTTTCAGAAACGCATTTTATCATCTGGAACGTGGGGCAAGGCCAATGGGTCACAGCTGTCGAATTTGATCGTTGTTTACATTTTGATTTCGGGGGCGAGCTTTTTCAGATAAAACATATTAAAAATATTTTTTCTAATCACTGTAAAAATAAAAGAAATGAAATGTACTTGTCACATTCCCATTTTGATCATTATTCTTTTATGCCTTTTATTATCAAAAATAGTTCCCAAACTT
>JAYTPA010000081.1:0-1301 GCA_043747495.1 Bdellovibrio sp. | reverse complement strand
TGATAAAGGCTGGCCGCTTGTTCGAACCAGCTTTCCTTTGATGTTTTGAAGTCATAAAGCACAGTCTTCATCATATAGAAGTCTTTATTTTATGACAGCTTACGCTTTGATTGTTTTATCCGATAATTTAAATTCTTTACCGTTTTTCCATAATTCTTCCATACGGTATTCTTGGCGAACAAAATCATAGAAAAGATGAACTATCAATGGGCCGTAATCCACGACAACCCAACGGCCTTCATCAATACCTTCGACACCTTGAGGATAAACATTAAATTCATCCTTAATAGCTAAAATAAGATTTTCAGCCATAGAAGAAGCATGACGAGTACTTGTTCCAGATGCGATCAAAGTAAAATCGGTTGTCGTTGATATTTCACGAACATCAAAGCCACGAATTGCAATGCCTTTTTTATCAAAAAGAACTTGTGAACAGAAGTCAGTAAATTTTAAGTAATCACTGATTTTTTTGCTTTCTGATTTGTAGATACCCTGAGATTTAATATAGCTTTCAACAGAAAGTGGTAAATATTTTTCAACCGGTCTGCCGACTCTTAATTTTTTACGTAATTCCGATGAGGAAATATCTAAATCTTGTAAAGTGATAAATTCAATAGAGCGACCAGTCGTTAATTCAACGGCCCCGAAATCACTTTCACCAATAAGACCTGTTAAATAATCTGGAAATTCGCTTTCTGTTTCAGGGATTTGATATCCTGGGCGAGTTGTCACAACTAGATTAACTTCTTTAAGAATCTTTTTATAATCTTTCCACTCAGAAAGAGTTTCAAAATTATCCGCACCGATAATTAAATAAAGATCTTTTGATTCGTACTGCTCGCGAAGCTTTTTGATCGTATCAATTGTGTAGCTTTTGCCGCCGCGTTTTAATTCAATATCATCGATAAAAAAAGCTGGTCCATATGTTGAAAAAGCCAGTTTTGCCATTTCTAAACGATGTTCAGGAGCTGGAGCTTCAGTTGGAACTTTTAAAGGGTTTTGATTGTTTGGAATAATATGAATTTTGTCAAAACCCATTTTTTTCTGAACAGTAGTTAAACTATTAACATGACCGTTGTGTGGTGGATTAAAACTTCCACCAAATAAACCTATTTTCATTCAGCACCTTCACTGTTTTCGATATCATCTTCAGAATCGATGTCGGTATCGTTTTTTGAAGCCATTACTTTATCAGCAACGACTTTCAAAAGTTCATTGATGTTTTTGCCTGTAACACCAGAGATCACATGGGCATCAACATTAAATTTTTTCTTAAAAGTTTGTTTTGTTTTCTCGATAGC
>JAYTPA010000080.1:0-32697 GCA_043747495.1 Bdellovibrio sp. | reverse complement strand
TGTTGTGGATTTATCTTCACCTAATATGGAACGACAAATTGAAGTCGTTGAAGGCCTTATTAAAGAATTTAAATGGGATAGTAAAAAAATTATTCATGTCTTTAATAAATTTGATATCGCCCCAGTTGATCGTCAATTTCGGGTCAAACAATTCCCAAGGGTTTTTGTCAGTGCTCTAACAGGTCAGGGCTTTGAACAGCTTAAAAAAATCATGGCTGATTCAATTAACGAAATGCAAACTGAAGTTGAATTGTACTTTTCACACAGCCAAGAATTTAAAATCTACGACTTAAGTCGAGAAGCTAAAATTACCCGTAAAGAACCTGCCACTGAAGGTACGGTTTGTTATGCGCTAATGACCCCGACTTTGATAAACAAATGGCGAGATTTTTTAGTTAAATAATTAATTAAATCAGTTACAATTTAATAATGACTACAAAATCTATTTATTTAGCCCTAGTTTTATTCTTGTTTTCAATTTCAAGCTATGCCAATCAACAAAGTTGCCTGAGCGGAGACGCCAGCAAAACGCAGCTTATTGATCAACTAACGAACGCACAAAATAAAAGTGATTTAACAAAAGCCATCACTGAAAAATACCAATTAAACAATCCACAAAAAACAGAAGCTGATGCAATCGAAAATTGTCCCGATTGCTTAAATGCAATTAAAACAACTCAGGCAAGCATCAACTTAAATCAGATCAAAGATCTTTCTCAAAAAAATAAAACTCCTCAGCCTTTGTTTAAAGACGAATGTTTAGCTGCTGTTGCGCAAATCAAAACGTCGACACAGCAAATGCTTTGCCCATCGGGTGAAAAAACTAAGCAAGCTTTATGCGTTAGTAAGAACATGTACCAATACCAAGCCGCTGTGCTTAATGAATTTTATAGTTGTGTTAAAGCGGAAACAGATTTTCCGGTGACACCTGAAGTTCTTTTTGAAATGTACGCATTAGAATCAGGATTTAAACCTAATTATTCGTATGTTGGCGGGGTCGGTGTTGGGCAGTTAACAAGTATTTTTATTAAAGATATTCATCAAAAGCACCGCGGACATAAATTTTTAAAACAAATTGAAAACTCGAAAAATGAAAGCTGCAAAATAGCTCAACCTATTGTTGCAAAAGATTTAAAAAAACAACCAAGTCTTAATAACAGATGTGATTTTATCCAGTACGGTGAAGGTTTTGAAAGAAACACTTTGTACACATTAGTAGGCCTTGCTAATTCATGGCAGCGAGACATCGCCCCGAAAATGAAAAAATTTAACGAAGCTAACAAAGGGAACCCTGCCCTACCCCGTGCCCAGCAATTGGCTTTAATGAATGCCTACGGTTCCGGCGGACCAGCCGCTGCCCGGGCTGCACTGAATCTTCTGACAAGACTTAATCCCACAGATTTTATCAACGAAATCCAGAAGCCACTGATCAGCCCAAAAGGAAAAAATGTAACTGAGTACACATCAAAGATGAAATCTAAACAGGATCGATTAACAAAACTTTTTAAAGCACCAGCACAATTAGATTTCGCAAACAACGGAGCACGTTCATGTATAAACACATCACTTTAATTTTAATAGCATTTTTGATCACTCCAACTTTAGTTTATGCAGAAAAAGCTGCTGATCCAGAAAAGCTGTATTCAGATTTTAATAAAAACTATCAAACATTAATTTCTGGCAGCCCAACAAAGTCAGATTTCATAAAGAATTATAGCCAATTAGAAAACAAACTGAATAAACTGTTTGAAGACTATATTTCTAAAAGAGAACGACTTCTTGTGCCCCAAGCCGTTCAAATGTCGATCGATCTTGAAATGCTCGAGCCTTTAAAAATGTTAGCTGAATCTAAGCTAGCACCAGAAACCTGCGAAGAGGCTTATCACAACAATGATTTAAATTCGATGGCTGATGTCGCTGCTGCGAAAAAAATTGAGATTTTGATTAATAAGCTTTGTAAGTAGTTAGCTAACTAAGAATTTCTATTCTGTATACGATATTCACGGCGCTTTTTAGCTGATTCAAAACGGCGACGATCTACTTCTGTTTCAAGAATTAATTCTGGAACAGCAGTCGGCTTCCCGTCTGATCCTAAAGCCACAAATGTTAAGTAAGCTGATACAGTATGAAAAAGTTCACCCGTCTTTGGATTTTCTGCATCCACGCGGACACCGATTTCCATAGAAGATCTTGATGTAAAATTAACGGAAGCTTTTAAATTAACAACCCAGCCTTTTTTAACCGGTGCTATAAAATCTAATTTATCTATTGAGGCTGTAACGACTTCTTTTTGTGAATGCCTTTGAGCTGCGATAGCAGCGGCAATATCTATCCAAGAAACAATGGTACCACCGAAGATGGTATCTAGCGCATTAGTATGCGAAGGTAAAACAAGTTGGGTCATCACAACCTGAGAAGAACGAATGGTTTTTCTCTCGATCATAGATGACCCAATAAAACTACACGCCTAAATCAGAATTACCATTGTTACGGCCCATGCCGCCACCAGGTAAAGTGATTGTCGTGTTTCCCGCAGGAATAGATTGTGTTGTTTGCGCACTAAAAGCCGTTGCTCCAGCAGGTTGAGCGATTTCAGCTTTGATTTCGTTTTCAACAAAACCCAAGTGTGGAAGACACCATACGATAAGTTGTGCACGTGATTTAACATTCATTTTTTTATAAATGTTTGTTAGGTGAAATTTTACAGTTTTTTCTGTGACAAAAAGTTGGTTAGCAACTTCTTTGTTAGATAGTCCTTTAGAGACTAGTTCTGCAACTTCTGATTCGCGATTTGAAAGACCTTTTTGTATTAAGACATCTCTGAGCATCCTTGCTCCTCCTGCTTAAATGTTTTTGTTTTAGCTACTAATTTGTTTGCAGAACTTTCGTCCTACTTCGTCACACTTTTGCTCATTTTAAAACAGATCTTGATTTCCTTATCTCGACGCTTGTCTCAATTTGAGCAACAACAACCTACATCTAAGTCTGACAAGACTTTTAGTAGAACGCAATACTTTTGGCCTCAATTTTTAAAAAAACTAGACCGATAACTAAACCAACAAAGAATGGTCAAAACTAAATTCAAAAAATTGATAATAGTTTTAACCCTATTTTCACTCGAAGGAGTCCAAGCATGTTCCCAGCAAATACAAAATTTTTAGTAGCCGATGACTTTGCTACAATGCGAAAAGTTGTCAAAAAAGTCCTTAGCGAACTAGGCTATAATGACGTTCACGAAGCTGCTGACGGAAAAATAGCTTTAGACATGCTTCAGCAAGCTCAAGCTGCAAATACACCTTTCACTTGTATAATTTCTGATTGGAATATGCCCAACATGACAGGCCTTGAATGCCTTAAAGCCTGTAAAGCGGAAGCTCACTTGAAAAGTATTCCATTCATGTTGGTGACTGCTGAAAGCGAAAAAGAACAAATTATTGAAGCCGCCAAAGCTGGCGTTTCTGAATATGTGATTAAACCTTTCAACGCAGCCACTTTAAAAGAAAAATTGACAAAAGTTTATCATAAACACTTTCCATCTCAGGCGGCGTAAGTGACAGCAAAGCAATCAAAAATAATACCGACTATACAAGCCTTTTCAAAAATGTTGGTCATTGACCACATCAAAGAAGGTATTTCTGAAACTATTAAACTTCTTGGTGCGGATCAGATCGAATTTCAACCGGTTATCATCGAAAAAAAATGGAAACCCGCAGCAGAAATTTCTGTTATTATGGATATCAAAATGATCGATGAACCAATGCAGGTTAGGTTGCATTTTGAATCAGCTCCAGTCTTATTAATTTTAGAAAGCATGCTGGGGTCTAAAGTTGAACCAAAATCGGCAGATTTATTAGACGGTATTGGGGAAATTTCAAATATGATCTACGGTTTGATAAAAACGAAAGCCAGCAATAATGGTATTACTTTTGGGATGACCCGCCCGATGGCTTGCTTTTCAGAGAACATTCCACCCATTGCTTCGCGCAATCACTATAGTATCGTGATTCCGTTTCAAGTTAACACTCATCAGTGCTTTTTTGAATTTG
Organism: Bdellovibrio sp.; assembly: GCA_043747495.1. GTDB lineage: Bacteria > Bdellovibrionota > Bdellovibrionia > Bdellovibrionales > Bdellovibrionaceae > Pseudobdellovibrio. The sequence goes on along the minus strand of JAYTPA010000080.1, from coordinate 28,651 downwards.
TTGCATACGAATAAGATCAGGTAGCTTTTCAATGGCCTGATCTTTTGTTTTAATAATCCCTGAAAATTGCATTTCACGTAAAACTTCAGAAATTTTCGATAAAAGAAATTCAGGAGCTTTTTCGTTTTTAAGATCTACCATCGATAATAACCGTTCTGGATGTAATTCGATCAAAGCCATGGCTTGATCCAAATCTGTTTGTGAAAACAACCCTACTTCTGTCAGACAAAAATAAGCCTCGTAAAGTTCGGCCTGTCTGTGCTCTGATTTTTCAAGGCGCACGGCTAATTTAAACAGGCTTTGCTGGCCGCTTTGAATCAACAACGCTTCTTTTATCAGTGCTTCGGTCAATCTGACTTCATTTTTGCTGCATTTCAATCTATCTTTTATAAAGCTAATAACACTGGGATTGAAATTGGCTAAAAAAACTAAATCAAAAACTAAATTGGGCTTGGCCGGTGGCAAACTAGACGATTTTTTAATATCATACTGAAACCCAACATGATTCATTATTTGTTCAGTCAGTGGGTTTTTCCAAAATATGATTTTATTTTTCGATTGGCTGATTTTACTTAATTCTTCACAAATTCTTTCGCCGCTGGTTTGATTAACCTTTTCAGCCAGCTTAAAGGCTGCAGCTTCTGTGGCTAGATCCAATTTGAAATTGAGTATTGCTTGCAACCGCACGCAGCGTAAAATTCTTAAGTAGTCTTCATTAAACCTTGAAGCCGCATCGCCCACAGTTTTTAAAACTTGGTTTTTTAGATCACTCAACCCGCCAACATAATCAATCAACTGCATTTTATCTAGATCAAAAAACAATGCATTAATCGTAAAATCCCTGCGATAAGCATCTAGCTCTGGCGTCGATCTAATAATTTCAACGGGTCTACGACCATCTAAATATTCAGCATCAGTTCTGAAGACCGTCAGATCAATAATATATGTTTGGTCATTTTTTTTAACTGGTAATTTATAGACTCCAAATTTTTGACCCGTCAAAACAGCATTGGGAAACAAATCTAGAATTTCCTGGTCAGTAGCATCTGTAGTCATGTCAATATCATAAGGAGATCGGTCTAAAATAAAATCACGAACTGCTCCGCCAGATATCCAGCAAAGTCGCTTGATCTTAAATAATTTATCAGCGCAATCAATTAACTGAAAATACAAATCATGTTTTTTAAGACGAATTATAAATTCATCTCGATTAAAATCTAAATCCATATATACTATCATTGATGGATTCAACGGATGAAACAACCCTAAAGTTACAAAAAAGCCCACTGGATTCCATCACCGATCCTATTTGGCGCAAGCGCTTGTCTGATATTCAAAGTGAAATGCAGTTTGATTTGATCGGATTAACAGATCTGAAAAGACCCTTGACGATTGATTTCTATAAAAAATGGCTTGATCAAGACCTTTTTGGGGATATGGATTACTTAAAAAAGCATTTCGAAACAAAAGCTCATCCTCAAAATATTGAGCCCTCTTTGTTGTCAGCTTTAACAATTGGCCATCACTATTACCCTATTTTTGATAAACCTGCCTTTGCTAAACCAGCCCGCATCGCTATGTATGCTCAAAATAATGATTATCATTTTTGGCTGAAAGAAAAACTGAATCAAACAATTCACTTATTACAGAAAGAATTTCCTGAACACATTTTTTTACCTTTTGTCGATTCCGGCCCTGTTTTAGAAAGAGATCTAGCTTACCGTTCGGGCTTAGGCTGGTTTGGCAAGAACACCTGTTTAATCCATCACCAAAAAGGCAGTTTATTTTTTATTGCTGAAATCCTGACTTCTCTTCCTGTTAGTACGATTAATACATCAGCTATCACAACGCATCCAGACCTTTGTGGCACGTGTACAAAATGTATAGATGTCTGCCCAACACAGGCTCTAACAAAAGATAAGACCATGAAAGCTGATCAGTGCATTTCATATTTAACAATAGAATCCAAAAAAACAGCGCCTTTAGATCTAAGAAAAAAAATCGGCGATTGGTTTTTTGGCTGTGATCTCTGCCAAACTGTTTGCCCGTGGAATCAAAAAGTTTTTAAACTGAATGCAGCTCCAGCAAATTTAAAATCATCAGATCAATTATTGAATTTAACTGCTGAAGAAAAAACAGATCTCACCCTATTCCTAAAAGATATTTTAAATTCGTCAAATAAATTACTGCAGAAAAAAATGACTGGGTCCGCTTTATTCCGTGCTGCTGGCTTTGGGTTAAAAAGAAACGCAATGATTGTGATTGCTAATCGAAAAATCCTAGAGCTTGAAGATGATGTGAAACTTTATTTAAAAGATGAAAAGTTGTCAGAATTAGCCCAGTGGACATTATCTGAACTAAATAATTAATCAGCTAATTCATACCAATCGCATTTTTCCATTCTGTGGTGGGCTCAATTAATTTTCTAGCTTTCAAGTCAAATAAACCAACAGTAAGAATTAAATCAGACATAAGTTCGTTTTTTTCATTCGTCATTTGTTGTTTTAAATGGCCAACTTTTCCTTCGTAACCAACAAGTTCAAATGAGATTTTAATTTTTTGACGTTCTTTAAGTTCTCTCAAAAACCTAATTTTTGCTTCTAAAATCACTGGTCCCTGCTGAGTTTGTTTTATTTTTTCCAGCCCGTAGCCTTTTTCTGTTATGTAATGCCATCTGGATTGTTCATAGATTTCCAAATATTTTGCATTGTTCACGTGCCCAAAAACATCTAAATGCGTTTCCTGAATCATAATTTCAAAACTCATGTTAACCTCATTAAAATAATAACAAACCTAAACTAACATGGGGATTTGTTAGCCACACTGGGCCTGTTCGTTGATGACTTAAAACCACCGCCATAAAAAAGTGTTCTGATAAATTTACTTTATATCCTAAATCCAAACGATACCCCGACCTTGAACTGTCGTTTTGCTGATCTTCTTGATGCACATAATAGCCATGACCAAAAAAATTATTTTGAAAATAATAACCTAAACCGACAATGTAATTTTTATTTTCAACTATTTGATTATATCCGTCATTGTCATTTGATCGATAGCGATCAGTGGCGTAACCCAAACCCATAAAGTAACGTTCAGAGGTGATGTAACCAAACTTCACAGTCTGTTGGTTAAATTCGCGTTTATACTTTGCATCTGTCGTTTGATTATCAGACGTTGAATTCAAAACTGAAATTCCATAGTCGAACATAAAACCACTTGAGTCGTAATTAAATGATGACATATCTAAAGACGTCTTCCACGGACGAACCGTTCTCTGCGCAAAAGACACTAAACAACATGTCGTTAATAGAATAAAAGCGCTTAAACTTTTCACGTCTTTATTGTGAAAAATTTATATTAAATGTACAATGAAGCCTTTTTGACATATTGCAGCAACGGTGTCCATTACATTATTGATGACTCTATTCAAACCCTATGGTGAATCTCTGTTGTGTACAAACCGAATTTCGGATTATTCTCATTCTCAAAACCCGATTATTTACTGAAGTCCTTTCAGTTACTTGCATTCGTTTTAATCTTTAGTTTAGTACTGGCTTTTTTGACTTCACAGATTGCTCAAGCAGCTGGTAAATCTTCTACCGAACCATTTACTTTTCGTGGAAAAATTGAACGTATTAATAACGAGAGCCACATTTCAGAATCTCGTTCAAAATTATCTTTAAAGTTAGATTACACCAACGACATCTCTAAACAACAAATCGAGCGTTTAGGTCCCGGTGATTATGTTTCGGTAACAGCCACAGTTGACGAAATTAATCCGAATCATATTTATGTGATTTCAGTTGACTACATTGGCCTTCAAACTTTGCTGGGGACATGGAAGAGTGCGATTAATCTTTGCTATGAATTTACAGGCTTTACTACATTCTATGTTTACACACCAAACAGCAAAGGCTTCTGCATACGTCAAAATAATAAGAATTCAACTAAGCCCCAAATGAACAAATATAATTTTTTTATTAACCCCGATATTGATGCATGGAATTTATTGATCTCATCGACAGACAATAATTTTGTGGGTGAATTAATGATTCTTGACGCTGACAATATCGAAATTCAACTTTTTGACAATCAAACAGACGCTGTTCTTGACTCGATTGTTTTAAGGAGACTGAACAGTGCTAACTCCCAGTCAAAACGATCTTTACTTCACTAAGAACGATGGACAAGATGTCCGGCTTGGTGATCTTGCTAAACAAAGTGTGTCTGTAAATCCTGAAGCTGGTGATATTGCCATTATTGGCTACCCCGACGATGAAGGTATTAAGCTTAACGGCGGTCGCGTCGGTGCGGCACTAGCCCCAAAAACAATCAGACAATTTTTATACAAAATGACGCCCTCTTTTGAATCTTCAGATTTTAACGCTAAGATCTGTGATTTAGGTGATTTGGTTCCACTGACGACTACACCACCAGACCAATTACAAACTTTAGGCGAACGTCACGAAATAGCTTTAAATCTAGCGCAAAATCTTTATAAAAAAAATGTTCGTGTTCTGACATTTGGCGGCGGCCATGATTACGGCTTTGCTGACACAGCAGCTTTTGTTTCACAATATAAAGCTGAATCGAAAAATAATCCCAGTTCTTTAAAACCTATTGTTCTTAATTTCGATGCGCATCTTGATGTGCGTCCGCCAACGATGGGCTTTAATAGCGGAACACCTTTTTACCGATTAAATGAAAAATTTAAGGATCAATTTCATCTCATTGAAATTGGAATTCAGCCTCAATGTAATTCACCACAACATTACCAGTGGGCCAAAAAACAAAATATCGAAGTCGTAAGCCTTGCTGATATAGAAAGCTTTGGCTGGTCGTACCTTTGGGAAAAAACAGAATTAAAAACTTTAAATTTATCGACAAACAACAGACCCATCTTTGTTAGTTTTGACATTGATGGATTAACAGCAGCCGAAGCCGGTGGTTGTTCCCAAGCCTGGGCCACAGGCCTTAAAACAATGGATTGCTTAAAGTTTCTTAAAAAACTTTACAGATCATCAAGTGTTAAGGGTTTCGGGATTTATGAAGTTTCACCACCACTTGATCGAGATTTTCAAACTTCAAAAACGGCTGCACTTTTAGCTCATCATTATATTTTTAACTCATAATTGTTAACTCGTAATTAAGGTTTCACATGCGAAGTTTCGGTAGCGACAATCACACTTCTGTTCACCCTCTGATTATGCAGTCAATACTAGACTGTAATCACGATCATGCTGCTAGTTACGGGACAGATGATCTTTCATTAGTGCTTCAACAAAAAATTAAATCTATTTTTGGTCAAAATGCAGAATCACATCTTGTTTTTAATGGCACTGCAGCCAATGTGTTATGTCTTAAAGCTGGTTTGAAATCTTTTGAAAGTTGTTTTGTATCTGACGTCAGTCACTTGCATTTAGATGAATGTGCAGCACCTGAAAGCTACAGTGGCAAGCTGATGACTGTGCCGTCTGAAAATGGAAAGATAAACCTAGAAAATCTTAAAAAAAATCTCACCCGTCGGGGCGATCAACATTACAGTCAAACCCGCATGATCAGTCTGACCCAACCCACTGAGTTAGGAACAGTTTATGAGATTGATGAAATTAAAAAAATAACGACTTGGGCCCATGAAAATAACATGTTTATTCACATCGACGGGGCAAGATTGGCTAATGCGGCCGCTTATTTGAACTGTGATCTAGTTGATTTAACCTCTGCACTAAATGTTGATTTAATTTCATTTGGTGGAACAAAAAATGGTTTTCTATTTGGCGAACTCGTCATTATTCTTAATAAAACGTTACAAAAAGATTTTAAATACTACCGTAAACAGCTCTGCCAATTGCCTTCAAAAACCAGATACATGGCAAATCAATTTTTGACTTACTTTGATAATCAGCTTTATTTAAAAATTGCTCGACACTCACACGAAATGGCCATTTATTTTGAAAATGAACTTAAAACTAAAATCCCAGAAATACAGATCAATCAAAAAGTTCAAAGCAATGCCATTTTTGCAGTTATTCCAAAATCATGGGTTAAACCCCTTCGCGAAAAACATTTTTTTTATGTATGGGATGAAAATACTTTTGAATGTCGTTTGATGACCAGCTGGGACACTACAAAATCTGACATTCATAGCTTTATCGAGACGGCTGAATCACTTCGTTTGTAGTTTCTTGTGGTGCTTCTTTATATTCAAGACCGTTTTCATTAGCGAAGTCGTCTTTAACTTCAATTTCTTTTTCTATAATTTTAATTTGTCCCGAAAAAGGCACAGTCATTTTTATTTTTTTTATTTCAATCAGATTTTTATAAATTCCAGCTTCAATTAAAACTTCGTTTTCATTTTTTGAATGATTGGTTTTATAACTATAATTGTATTTTTTAATTTTTAAATCCTGTAAATGCGAATCAGCATTTATAGTGTACGACGTATTCGTGCAATCCATTTCAAGCGGAGTGTTGAGCTTGACTTTAATAACACATTCCCGTGGATCAGTCTGCAGCGTGGCACTCAGCCCTACAACACTTGTCCATGAGGTATTAATAAACTTCACCACATACAATTTATCAGAAAGCACATCGATTTCCGCCAGAACTTTAAAAGGCTTTTCACATTCACTCATCACTGTGATTTTTTTTTCAGTATTGATCAAATTTATTTTTTGGCATTCATAAGATTTTAATGATGGCCGTTTGACTTGAGCTTGTAAATCAAATGCATAGCTAAGAACGTCGAACTGATTCACAACGGGTAAAGCCATCGGGATAATCAATTTTAAAATTTCGGTCTCTAAACTAGCTAAAAATTTAAAAATTTGAGCTTGGCTTTTTATTCTGACTGTTTCATCATTTGCCGACTTTAGGACAATGGTCTGTGAAATTGTTAAGACTCTGTCGTCATTTTTTGGACCAACAGGCACAGTGTCTTGTTTTTTAGATGTGCACGATGTCATACCCACTATCTGAAACAGACAGGCCAATAATATCCAGATCTTAATATCAAAAAAAGTCCTAATCATGATTTCATTATGACGTTTTATCTTCAACTTTTTCAAGTTTTAGTTACACTAATGACATGGAAAAAAACATGAATAAGCCTGCAGACAAAATTTGGATCAAAAAATACCCAAAAACTGTTCCGAAAAACATTCAACTTGATGAATATACAAATATTCTTGAAGTGCTTGATGAATCCGTCAGAAAGTTCAGATCTAAAACAGCTTTCAAAAACTTTGGCATCGGCATCACTTATAACGATCTTGATCGCCTTTCAGGGCAATTTGCTTCTTACTTACAAAATACTTTAGGTTTAAAAAAAGGTGACAAAATTGCCATTCAAATGCCGAATGTGATTCAGTTTCCTGTGGCCATGTTTGGCGCTATGCGAGCTGGCTTGATTGTCGTGAACACTAATCCGCTTTATACAGCTCCTGAAATGAAACATCAGTTCAGTGATTCAGGGGCTACGACGTTAGTCATTTTAGCTCAGTTTGCTCATTTGTATCAGCAAATTCAAAATGATGTTCCTATTAAAAATGTTGTTGTTACCGAAGTCGGTGATCAACTGGGGTTTCCAAAAAAACAATTGATTAATTTTGTGTTAAAAAAAGTTAAAAAAATGGTTCCCCCATATCAGTTCAATCACCACTCATGGGAAGAAGCTTTAGCACTGGGTTCACAGAAAACATATGTACAACCCAAAATCGGATCTGGAGACACAGCTTTTTTACAGTACACAGGTGGCACAACTGGCGTCTCTAAAGGCGCAATGCTGACTCATCAAAATATTATTGCTAACATGTTACAGATTTGTGCTTGGATGAGACCTAAATTAATTGAAGGCGAAGAAATTTGTTTAACTCCCCTTCCGATGTATCATATTTTTTCTTTGACCGTGAACTGTTTAGCTTTCATGAGATACGGCGCAAGTAATATTTTAATTACAAATCCACGCGATATCCCTGCTTTTATTAAAACAATGAAATCTGAAAAATTTTCGATTATGACTGGTGTAAATACTTTGTATAATGCGCTCGCTTTGCATAAAGATATTAAGTCCGTTGATTTTTCCCATCTGAAAATCTCTGTGGCCGGTGCAATGGCTTTACAAACGGCGGTCAAAGAAAGATGGAAAACAGCCACAGGAACTGATGTGATTGAAGGTTATGGTTTAACAGAAACCTCACCCGTAGCTTGTTGTAATCCGATCGATGGCACAGACAAAGTCGGTACAATTGGTCTACCTTTACCAGACACTGATATTAAGTTAATTAATGAAGCTGGAAATGATGTGACTCATTCTGGTGAGCCCGGAGAACTTTGTGTTAAAGGGCCCCAAGTAATGCAGGGTTATTACAATAAAGCTGATGAGACTAACAACGTCCTTAAAGAGGGTTGGCTTTTTACAGGTGATATTGCCACGATGGATGAGGAAGGCTTTGTTAAAATTGTCGATCGCAAAAAGGATATGATTCTTGTTTCGGGATTTAATGTTTACCCTAACGAAGTCGAAGATGCTGTCATGAAGCATCCAAAAGTTCTTGAAGCGGCTGCTATTGGCGTACCAGATGAACACTCTGGTGAAGTTGTAAAAATATTTATCGTTAAAAAGGATGAAAGCTTAACAGCTGATGAAATTATTCAACACACTAAGCAGTATTTAACAAATTATAAAATACCTAAGCATGTTGAATTTAGAACTGAAATTCCGAAAACAAATGTCGGTAAAGTATTACGTCGCGCTTTAAGATCGTAGCGCTTCGTAATACTTCACAAATAGCTTTAATTGACCAAACTTACGTTTTCTTAGCCCAAGTCGTGCACCAGCCAGTTGCTGAAACAACTTTTCCTGATGCAAATGGCATTTGGCAAGGGGCCGCTTTTTTACCATCAACTGTTGTTTCTTTATCGCCAGTGTAGAAAGCACAGTTTTTACAATGTTGATCAGCAAACTTAACACCAGCGCGATCAGTCATTAGGGATTTATCTTTAACATCAGAAGTGTTGTGAACGTAGTTCACAGCTTTAGCTTGACCGTCTTTTGGATCAACTAGTTTTGGGCCTGCTCCTGCTGCAGCTGCACCACCACCACGTTTTCGTTCTGCATTTGCAATAAGCGGTAAGATTAAAGCCACACCAGTGACTGTCACTAAAGAACCGAAAAATGAGCGTCTATTCATAAAAACTCCTTATAGATAATGTTTTATAATATACATACTAGCTATTTTCATTTGGTTTTCAATAAGATTTATGAGATGTAGTTAAGTTCATGTCATCTATCAACTCTGAATTAAGACCCCCTATTTACCAACTTGGTCCTGACTTTTATGACGAAGTTATACCAGCCCAATTTCCAAAACAAATATTACGTTACCTAAATTCTAAAACAGCATTAGATCATCCGCTTAAAAAAATTTCCCATGAAAATTTTTGGAATTTTAAGCCATTAGAAAACAATATTCAAAAACCATTAGCGCTCAAATACCATGGGCATCAGTTCAGGCATTACAATCCTGATATTGGTGACGGACGTGGTTTTTTGTATGCTCAGTTTAAGCACGATAACGAATGGTTTGATTTAGGGACAAAGGGTTCAGGCCTTACACCCTATTCCCGCAAAGGTGACGGACGGCTGACTTTAAAAGGTGCCGTCAGAGAAGCTTTAGCCACAGAAATGTTAAAATTTTACGGAACATTTTGCAGTGAAACTGTCTGTATATTTGAAACAGGCGAAAATCTTATTCGCCATGATGAACCAAGCCCCACCCGTTCAGCAGTCTTAACCCGTATGACCCGGGGGCATATTCGCATAGGAACATTTCAGCGCTTAGCTTACACTAATCAAATCGATCAAATTAAAAAACTGACTGTTTATGTTTTAGATAACTATTATTCTGATCAATTGAAAAAAATAAATTCTGAAAAAAATCACGCCGAAATATTATTTCAATGTGTCAGCGAAAGGTTAGCTGAACAAGCAGCCCAGCTAATGACTGCAGGCTTTGTTCACGGTGTTTTAAATTCAGATAATATTAATATCACCGGGGAAATATTTGATTTTGGACCTTATCGTTTTATGCCAAATTACGATCCCAACTTCACAGCGGCTTATTTCGATCACAGCGGCTTATATTCATTTGGTCGTCAGCCGGAAAGTCTTTTGTGGAATTTAGCACAGCTTGGTTTATGTCTTGAAAAGGCCTATCCTGATTTTTCTTCAAAATCTGAATTAGATACTTTCGAGAAACTTTTTCATGAGAAATTTCAAAAATCTTTTCAGAATAAATTAAATATTCAGCTTAAAAATGCTTTTGAAAGTGAAAAAGCAATTCTGCTATTTTATAAAAGCCTTACTGATAATTCTATTGGTTATGAGTTAGCTTTTTATTCTCTTCATTCTGCACAAAAAATTACAAACCCTGTTTATAAAAATCCGACAGTTGTTAAATTCTTGAATAACCCTGATATTCAAGAACTTAAAAAGTTATTAGACACTGGATCTACGATCAATGAATCCATTCAAGCCAGTGATTATTTTAAATTAGAACATCCTGAAACTTTACTAATTGATGAAATAGAACACATTTGGAAACAGATTGCAGAAAATGACGATTGGAGTCTTTTTAATCAAAAGCTCCAATCTATTCAAAAATTCAAAAACTTATACAAACTTTGATCTTGTCCATTGTCTAAATTGTTCAATGTAACCATAGGCCGCTGGCACCACAATCAAGGTCAGTAATGTTGAACTGATTACACCACTAATGATAGCCACGCCCATTGATTGCCGTTGTGCACCTAAAGCTGTCATACCAATAGCGATCGGTAAAATACCTGCCGCTAGTGCTAATGATGTCATAACGATTGGACGCAGGCGAACACGTCCCGCGCGAATGATCGCATCATTCATATTCATTCCATCTCGCATCATCTGCTGCGTGTAATCGACTAACAATATGGAATTTTTAGCAACAACACCTAATAGTAATATCAAACCAATGATTGAAAAAATATCAATCGATTTACCAAAAATAAATAATCCTGCAAAAGCTCCTGATATAGCTAAAGGTAAAGCTAATAAAATTGTAAACGGAGTTACAAAACTTTCATAAAGCGAAGCCAGCACTAGATAAATAAATAAAACACCTAAGCCCATGGCAATGGTCATGTTCGTGACCAAATCAATAAAATCTTGAGCCTGACCTTCAAATTTATAAGTCACACCTAATGGTGGCTTCAAATCGTTTTTTAATATTCTTTCGATTTCAGCAGCAGCACCACCTAATTGCCCGCCAGTTCCTAAATTGGCACTGATCGCAATAAATCGTCCTTTATTTTGACGATTGATTTGTGAATAACCCACAACTTTTTCTGCTGTTGCCACTTTTGATAAAGGCACCATATTAAAGTTTTGATTCGGAACTGTAGTAGTTGCAAATTCTTTTTCCAAATCCATTTCAGCATCGATAAATTTGACGCGCACATCGTATTCGATTCCGTTTTTTCTATACACTGCTGGAAGTGCACCCTCTGTGCGGTAACGTAATTCTGCACCTGCTACCACTGTGGATATACCTAAAGCTTCCGAACGATCACGATCAAACACGATACGATATTCCGGCTTACCCGATCTAAAGTTCGTGTCCACATCAATTAAACCAGGAATCAGTGCAATTTTCTTTTGAAGCGCTAGTGCAAAAGTTGATAACTCGTTTAAATCATCACCTACAATATATAAATTCAATGGTTTCTGACCAGCTCCGCTAATATCCACATCGGTGACAGCAATAATTGATTCCTTATTAAACTTTTTAAGAGCTTCACGAACTTTATCTTTTACTTTACCTGTTGTGATTTTTCTTTTTTTACTTGGCACTAAGTGCACATAAAAATCTGATTTATTTGATTCATACTGTGCAGAACCAACTGTTAATGCCAATAAATCTATTTCAGGAATTTTTTTAAGCTCTTCTTCAACTTGTTTAGAAAACTGAAGTGTCGCTTCTAAAGATGTCCCGACTGGCTTTTCAATTGTTACAGAAAATTCTCCAATATCTGATGGGGGTAAAAATGTTTTTGGAATATACTTCGCTAAGAACATGGTAAATATAAAAAACACCAAAGCGGATACCAGAACTGTTTTTCTGTGGCCAATCGTCCATTTTAAAGCTTTTTCGTATTGATCTTCCATACGGCTTTGAAATTGATCAAAGGATTTTAAAATTCTATTGATAAAATTCTCAGATTTCTTTTCACCATGTATTCCATTTTTATTCACCATATAGGCTGACAACATCGGAGCCACAGTAAAAGCATCAAAAATAGATATGATCATCGTAAACACAACAGTGAGACCAAACTGTTTAAAGAATTGACCCACAATGCCTGGAACAAAAGCGATCGGTCCAAATACTGCAATAACAACTAAAGTAGTTGCCACAACAGCTAATGTGACTTCTTGAGTGCCCTCAAGTGCTGCTGTTTTTGCATCTTTACCCATTTCCATGTGTCTAAATATATTTTCGCGGACAACAATGGCATCATCGATCAATAATCCCACGGCTAAAGACAGTGCAATCAATGTCATAATGTTGATCGAAAAACCCATTGCGTACATTAAAATAAATCCACCCAATAGTGAATTAGGTAGTGCTAGCCCTGTGATAAAAGTTGATTTTGCCGATCCTAAGAAAAAGAAAACCACAACAATACAAAGTATAATCCCGATAAAAATACTTTCACGAACATCTTTTACGTTCAATCGTATCGGGACAGATCCATCACGCACAGTGACAGCTTCTGCTTTGATCTCTTTCAATTTTAAAAAATCATTCACTTTTGCAACTTCAGCTTTGACCCGATCTGCAACGGAAACTGTATTTGCACCTGACTGTTTGAACACTTGTAAAAATAATGAGTTCTGACCATTGATCGATGAAAACCTTTGAGCTTTGGCTAAAGTTTCTTTGACTTCAGCAATTTCAGATAATTTCACAGGGCGGTCAGATCCCACAAAACTGACTGATACATCTTTGATTTGATCTATAGATGTAAATTCGCCAACAGCTCTGTAAATAGTTTCTTTTTCAGACGTTTCATATTTACCAATGGGAATATCTTTTGAGGTTTCTTCAATTTTTTTAGCGACTTGAACCATTGATAGTTCTCTGTCTTGTAATTTCTTTTTATCAACAAGAACTTGAATTTCTTTTTTCTGGCCTCCCACAAGACGAACTAAACCCACATCTAGTAAGCGCTCAAAAAGCGGCTTAATTTGTTCGTTGGCCACATCATACAAATCTGCAGGATTCATATCCGAATTAACCGCAATGATAACTATGGGCTGATCGGCTGGGTCAAATCGGCGAACAACAGGCTCTTTAGCATCAGCTGGTAGTTTATTTCTTACATTTTGAATTCTATTTCTAACTTGTTGTTCAGATTCTTTAATATCGGTACCAAGTTTAAATTTTATAACTAACGTTCCAACAGAATCGTAGTTATAAGAAGATACACTTTCAAGGCCTGGCAAAGAAGAAACTTCATCTTCAAGAATTTTTGAAATTTGTCTTTCGACGTCAACAGGCGAAGCTCCTGGGTACATAACCTCGACAAATACGATCGGGAAAGTCACATCCGGAAATTGATCCACAGGCATTTTTTTATAGGAAATAAGTCCTAAAATAATCATCAGCGCAACAAGGCATGTGATAAAAATAGGTCGTTTGATTGATAGTTCTGCTAAATTCATATTTTTATCCTGTCTTAGTTGTTAATAAATAATAGACTTACGACTTCTAATTTACGCAGTTGGGTTTTCGTTTTTAATAAATTAATTTCAGCTTCGGCAGCATCAGATTCAGCTGTGACAACTTGGGCAGTCACAGTGCGACCTCGTGATAATTTATTTTGTTCTGCTAGAGCCCGCTCTCTTTGAAACTGTGCAACTGATTCTAAAACAGCCACAGATTTTTTAAGCAGTTCATATTTACGTACATGCTCAAGCCATGCTTTTTCGCCATCTAATTGTTTTTTCTCAGCCTTTAATTTGGCTGCAACTGCTTCTTTTTTGGCTGATGATCTTAAAGAAGATTTCGCATCGTTTTCAAAAACCCATGAAAAATTAACTCCGACTGAATTTTTCGGAAAATCATCTCTGGTCATGTCAGATACAGCATGTTGATGATCACGATTATAAGACGTTGTACTGTATGTTCCAAAAACATTCAAATCAGGTCGTAATTGATCTGTGACTTCATCTGCCACATGGGCTTTTAGCTCGGCTTTGACTTGTTCAAGCTTTGCATCGATTTTTATCACATTCTTACTTTTCATTAATTCAGCAATATAGGGTCTTGCCTCAGCAATATTGACTTCTAATTCAGGAACTAGGTCTTCTGCGCTTAAACCAATATTATCTTTGAATTTAATTTCTTGATTCTTAAATTCTTCTTCTGCAGAAAGAAGCTGAACTTGTCTTAACGCCACTAAAGCTTTGGCGTTCATAAGATCAGAACGATCACTGATTCCGTTGCTAACACGTCTACCAGTCCACTGGTCAATTTTTTGAGCGCGCTCTAAATTAGACTTTTTTAACTTAAAATCTTCTGATGCTAAATAATAATCCCAATACGTACTTTCGATTTCGATTCGGGACCCGCGTGCTTCTAAATCAAAAGCTAATTGTTCAAGCTCAGCTTGTGATTTTTTTCTTTTGATCATTGTTCGTGTGCCATGACCGAAAAAATCTTTCCACAATGATTGCTGCACTGTTAAATTAACGGCGCCAGTACTGTACATATCAAAACCTTGAAAAAGCACACCTTCGTTAACAAATTCTCCCGTTTGCGCATCTAATTTAAATGCAGTTCCCGTACTTGTTTTTTTCATTACACCTAACGTATAAATTTCAGCTTCGCGGCGTGTACCAATTTGACTGGGCCTAGATTGATCTGTCGAATTTAAATAACCAGCTGTCAACACAGGGGCCAAATCTATTTCAGCAGATTCGGCTTTATCTGCAAAACCTTCCCCGCCAATTTCATAGGATTTAACTAAAGGATTCTTTTGCTTCGCTAGTTCCATATAATCACTGATCGATAATCGCGGATTCGTTTTGATCGATTGAGATTTATTTTTTATTTGTTGTGCTTCAACTTTTTGTAAAATAGTTGAAGTCATAATGAGTAGACCCACCAGTGAGTATCTAAGTCCTGCATTTTTCATCATATAAGAGCCCCTGTTAAATATAAATCGACGATTTGTTTTTTTAATTTATTTTTATCTTTCAACAGCTCTTCGCAGTCTTTGTGTAGGCTTGTTTTACAATCCATCACTTCATAAAAACCAAAAATTCCTTCGGATAACAAAATAAAAAATAAAGCAGGATTTAAATCAGGTTTAACAACATTGTTAGCTTGTGCTAATTTGAATAAATGAAAAAAGTTTTTGATCAGCGGGTAAAATATTTCTTCATGGATTTCACGTGAAAGGGGTAAACCTTCAATTTTTTCCCGCGCCATAATCACTGATATTTCTGGATGCGATAATCGCATATCGATCATGTGATCAATAATACGTTGAATTTCGAAAGTGAAAACTTCATGGGTGACACTTTTTGCCTCATCGTGCATCGGCAAATGACTAAATTGACTTTGAATTTTTAAAGCAAATTCTTTAATAACTTCTTTATAGAGACCTTCTTTGCCACCAAAGTGATAAGAAATTAAAGATATATTCGACTTAGATTCTTTAGAAATTTCACGTGTCGATGTACGATCGACACCTAACTTGGAAAATAATTTAGCTGCCGCTTCTAAAATACATAATTTTGAATGCGTTTTTGAATCATTTTTTAGTGAAGACAAAACTAACCTCAGTTCTTCTTTCTTAATGCATTATTAAAAAAAGAATAACTGAGATTCCCTAGAAAATCATTAAATATTTAATCAATCGTTTGATTTTTTATAAGTAATTGAAATTTATTAGATTTTTCAAGTTCCTAAGTAACTATTTTAAATGTTTTTTAAAAAATTCAATCATATGGCCAATTTCTAATATTTGATTTTCTTTCTTGGCGGACCCGTGGCCTTCGTCTGCAAAAATTATTAATTCCGATTTAATATTTTTTCTTTTTAAAGTTTCATGAATTTGCAAAGCCTCGCCAACAGGAACTCTTGGATCGTTAGCTCCTTGAATAATCATTAAGGGGTCTTTGACTTTATTCACATAGGTCACCGGTGATAATCTCATTAAAGACTCTTTATCTTTTACTGGGTCACCGTATTCTGTAATTCTAAGTGTTCTACGATAAGGAGCCGTGTTGTTTAAAAACGATACTAAATCACTCATGCCAACAAGAGCCACTCCAGCATCGTAGCTTCCAGCAAAATAACTCATGGCCATTAACGTAGAATACCCGCCGTAGCTCCACCCCATCACACCAATTTTAGGCGAAGCCTCACCCATGTCTTTAAACCAATTTTTTTTAATCCAGATTGAAGCATCTTCTATATCCGTAATCACTTTCTCACGAAGTGGTCCATTATCACTTTCTAACCACTCTTTACCGTAACCGTCACTGCCACGCACATTAGGCTCAACAAAAATAAAACCTTCATCCACAAAAGATTGCAAAAGTGGACTAAATCCAGGTTGCGACTGCCCTTCCGGTCCACCATGAAAATGAACAACGACAGGACACTTTTTAGTTTCTTCACAGCCATTAGGAAAGCGTACAAACATAGGAATTTTCACACCATCACGCGTCTCATAGAACATCAATTTAGACACTGCAAAAGTTTTTAAATTAACTTCAGGTGCAGATGGCAAAACCCACTGGGTCATTTTTTGTGTAGCCCAGTTAAATGAATAACTTGTTCTTGGCAACTGCGAATTAGCAACTCCTAACATAGTCACTTGCGCATCCCGAGTCGTTGACCCAGCAAACACATGAACAGCATTCTTAAATTTTGGTATCTTAATAGGTTGATAAGTTTTGGCATCGATGGCTTGAAGCTCTGTATAACCATCACGATTAATGTTGTAAATAATTCGTTTTCTTTTCTCATCGATCGAAAAACCACTGACATCGTAATTAAGCACGCCCTTAACTAATGGAATTAATTGATCTGGTTTTTTGAGATCAGCATCTGGTTTGAATCGGTATAATTTTTTAAAATTCTCTTTCGGCGTTAAAACAATATATTCACCGGGGTGATATGAATACATCACTTCAAATTCATCTTTAATTTTTTGTCCAATAACTGGATCCATTTTTTTTGTTGCTGGATCAAAATCAAAATATTCCCGAGTCCGTGATCCTGTAACCTGAACAAGTAATAATTTTTGACCGTTCATTCTTGTGTCCGCTATGTACCAAACACCTTGTCCTTCGTAGATCAGCTGTTTTTCTAAATTTTCTAAATTAAGTTTATAGATGTTGTATGAATCAGGCTTTTGATCGTTCGAACTGTAGTACACATATTTTGAATCACTAGAAATATAACTGTACGTCACTTGAGCTTTTTCTTTTTTATAAAGCTCAGTGATGGCCCCGGTCGCTAGGTCTAATTTAAATAAACCTGGATTTTCTTGCCCGTTTGTATCTTTGGAAATTATTAAAAACTTTCCATTAGGGGCAATATCTTGGAGTGTCACAGCATCAGTTCCTGACGTCAGCTGGACAGGAAATTTTTCAGGACCGTCAATTTTCCAAATGTGTGAAATACCTGTAACTCTCCATGAAAAAAATAATGTCTTTTTATCTGGTGACAACATTCCCATACCCGGTGAAGACACATCCAACATTTTTTTAAGTTTGTTCGATATGATCATGTCTAGTGCTGGTGGTGCATATTTTTTAAGTGTTTCAGCTGACACTGAGTCCGCGCCATGGCCCTTGTATTGCGCCATCAAAGACGGGCTAAACATTAAACATAAAGCACAAATGATAGAAATGTCTGAACGGTGATTTTTCATATTAACCCTCTTCATTGAAGTTTCTATCTTATTCGCAACTTAAAAAAAAACACTTAAAAATTAGCTTTTTAATTAACCGCATCGGACTGGACCCGCGTCAGATTCAAGTTAACCCAGTGGAGGGGTTTAAAATGAATACAAGGATAAGTATAACATTTAATTTCGGTCTTAAGATTTTAGCCCTTTTTCTTTTATTGATTACAGCTGGTTGTTCAAAAGAAAATCTCAGTAATAATAGCAACATAACACAAAAATATAAAGTCGACACAGAAGTCTCTTCAAATGTTGTTTACGGAACAGATGGACGTTTTGATTTGCATGAAATAACGGACGCAAACTTAAAAAGGTTAGCGGATTCAACTGTCGCATTAATTAAAAGAAGTGATCTGACAACACAGTCTGGAATGACGACAATTCGTAGTAAAAACTACGGAAGCCAAATGGGACTTTGCTCTACTGAAAAATTTTACGAACAAGATATTGCAGCTTTCTGCTCGGGATTTTTAGTCGCACCAGATGTTATTGTCACCGCTGGTCACTGTATCAAAACCCAATCTGATTGCGTGGGCACACAATTTGTCTTTGGTTATAATGTCAAAATAGCTAACTTGTTTCCCGAGCAAGTCGCTGAATCTGAAGTTTACAATTGTCGTGAAATTATTAAAACAACTGTTGAATCCAACGGAACTGATTTTGCTGTGATTAAGCTTGATCGCGCAGTGACTAATCACAGACCACTTTCCATAAGGCAAGCTGGATCTGTACAGGTTGGCGAACCCTTGATCGTGGTCGGTCACCCGTCTGGTCTTCGCACGAAAATGACCTTGGGTGGTAAAGTCAGAACATCAACACAAGACGCTTCGTTTTTTGTAGCTAACGTGGATACGTACGGTGGCAACTCAGGCTCAGTTGTTTTCAATGCAGAAACCGGTTTAGTCGAAGGCATTTTAGTTCGTGGTGAGCAGGATTTTACACCAAAAAATGGGTGCAATATCTCGAAGGTTTGTGCGGAAGACACTTGCCGTGGTGAAGATATCACTAGAATTTCCGCTGTAAAAAATTTTATTCCAGTCAGCGACGAACCACCAGTGATTCCTGAAATCCCAGAATCAAAACCTGAAGTTTTCACATCAAGTGAAGTTTTAAATATTCCAGATCGCTCAACCGTTGGAATAAAAAGTGTTTTAAATGTAACTAGCTCATCTAACGGACGAAAAGTCAGTTTATCACTAAATATTGCTCATACTTATATTGGTGATCTTGTCGTGAAGCTTGCAACTCCAGATGGAAAAATTATTACATTACATTTTAAATCTGGTGGGTCAGCTGATAATATCATTAAAACCTATGATTTAACTGCATTACTAAAAACTGCACAAAGCCAAGGTTTATACAAATTATCAATTCAGGATTTGGTAGCCCGGGATATTGGCAGTCTTAAATCATGGTCTTTGCGGTTTGAATAAATCCTGCAACCAACCACCTGCAAAAGTCAGTGATCTGTCACCAAGTTTTACATCGAAATTTGATTTATAATTTGGATTATAACCGATGGCTTGATGATTAATTTGCAACTCATCAAGCAGTCTTTCTAAATTTTTCTTTTCCTGGTCAAACGAAAATGATTCACCGCTGTTAATTGAACGCTCTATGTCTTCGCAGTACTTTTGCAATCGTTGATCTTGATAAATTTCTTTTTTTGATGCGACAGCTGCATTTAACATCATCTGCAAATAAGTCTTATCACCTAAATTATTAAATTCAGGGCGGTAATTCATCATTTGATTGTAGGCCAAGACAGCTTGACCGTAAAATTGTGCTTTACTAAATAAATCATCTTCTAATTGACCATTTTTTTCAGCTTCAGTGACCGCATTAACCAATCCACTCATCGCCGGCAGCCTGAAGACGCTTCTTAATAAAGTTTTTAATGGTTCGTATTTAGGGTCTGCTCGTGCCGGATCTTTTACGATCAGTGCATCATTCGTAAAACTTTCCTGCGGATCAGTAGGCTTTGCGTTTTGCAATAACCCACAGAACTGACTTAAAGGTCGATTTGGATCTGATAACTCATCAAGAGCTTTTTGATCATTTTGTTTTTTTAAATCTTCAGATTGTTCGATCACTTCTGCGCCTGAAACCGGAACACTTTCATAAGCCACTTCTGGTGAGCTCACTGCTTCAGCATTCACAGCTTGAGCCGTGGTTGTTTGGCTGACAGATGCACTTGTTTTTTGTTCAGATTTTAAAGCTTTACCGATTTGCTGAGCTGACGGTAATGATTTTAGAACATACACCACAAGTACTGCTGCGCAAATCACTAAGATCAAAGCTATAACTGAAATAATTTTTAAAATTTTCTTGAACGTACTATTATTTTTTATCATTTTTTGTCATAAGTTTGCCTAAAGAACCAAAGTTATTAGTCGCAAACGAAGTTGTTTTAGTTGAATTATGCTCTCTCCAAGAATGATCTTCTTGCAGGCCTGGTACGCCCAATGAAATTCTTTTTTGCTCAAACAATATTTCATCGACTTGGACTTGTATCTGATCGCCTTTTTTTTTGTTTTCAAATTGCGATGCTTCTAATGATTCTTTCCACTTAGAGCGCGGTAGTAATCCTGTAACACCAGGGGCTATTTGCACAAATAAACCATACTGTTCTTTTTTCTCAACAGTACCTGTGACTTGCGTCCCGACTTTGAATTTTTCAGGAACCATCAACCAAGGATCACCTTCGCCACCGGCTTGTTTGATACTTAATGAAATTTTTAATTTATTTTCCAATTCAACCACATCAATAATTTTAACTTGAACTGACTGGCCTATGGAGACAACTTCTGAAGGATCTTGCAATCTTGACCAGCCGATTTCTGAAATATGACAAAGTCCTTCAACACCACCACCAAGGCTAACGAATGCTCCGAATTTTTCAATTCGAGTGATTGTACCACTGACGATATCGCCTGGCTTTTGTTTCAACATAAAGTGACCTTCGTTTTCAACTTTGGTTAGGTCTAACAATTTACGACGCGAAACAACCAAATTACGGCCTTTAGGGTCAAATTGACTGATTATGAAATCAAATTTTTTATTAACATAACTTTCATGATCTTGAACTTTGTAATCCATTTGGCTAACAGGGCAAAATGCAATTTTATTTTGAACTTGCACCCGAAACCCACCATTACAAACTTCAGTGACACGGCCTTCAACAGGTAATTCCATATCAAAAGCATCTTCTAAAGAATCTAAATCAGCATTTGATTTGCGAGATCCCACTTTTGATACACGAATTTCTCCGCCTTTGGTTTTTACAACAACGACATCAATTTTATCGCCAACTTTGAATTTTAAATTTTTATCTTCATCTAATAAATCCATCATAGGGATCATTGCATCTTGATGTGAGGGAGTTGAAACAAAGGCTTCAGATTTACTCAGGGATAAAATTTCTGCTGAGTAGCTGTCACCCACAGAAAGTTTTTTAGCTGAACTGGGCTGACTTAAGCTTTGATTAAACAAAGCTGCGAAGTCTTGGGTTTGATTTGCAGGAATAACTTCGTCACCAAAAATATCTTTTTTAGACATAAAACACCTTTTTCGTATTGCTTATGAGCTGAAAAACAATGTTACAACAGTAAAATAGATTTGAGAATATCTTTAAAAAAAGAAACTAGTTTCTAACTAGTTTCTAACAAGTTTCGCCAAATCGCTTTCGATTTCAGCACAACGTTTAAGCTCTAGCTTGCAATTAACAACGGCATTAATAGCATCGACTTGCTTAAGCTTTCCAGATCTCATTAATTCAGAGACGTAAGATTCAATTTTATCTGAATAGGCGTAAATCGATTTGTGCTGTGGCCATAGGTTTTCTACGTCATTACTTCCGCCAACACTCAAAGGGATAAAATGGTCGATCTTAAAATCTGAACGAGGCATTGATCTGATTTTATAGCCTAGTTTTCTGTCGTAATCAGCTATAACTGCATTTTTAGTGTCAGAAGAAACATTACGCTCGCAATATGCGATTTGTTCAGCATATCTATGCTCAGTTGGTGAGTCGCAAAGTTTTCCGGGAGTCATTTCGTAATTGGGGCCGTCGGGGAATCGCTCATCAGAGTAGGCCAAAGTGGAAGTCAATAAAACAAAGCACAGTAACAGGTTACGAACTAAAAGCATCTATCCCCCATAGTAGTAAAGCATTTACGGTGCTTTGTAGAAACGCCAAACCGATTATTGGCTTATATATTTTGGAACTAGACTTAAAGTCCCCTATGCCATGCTTTATTTCAATTAAAAAAGTTAACGCCAAAGGTCTAAACAAAAAGTCGTGTTTTTCGTCTCAGGTCCAGACATCATTGGCAGAGACCAAGGAATAGGTTAAAATAGAAGAATATGGCGCGTTATTTGGTTATAGACCACGAAGAAAAGGCAATCGACTTTATTTCAGAGGCTTTAAAGTCTATAGACCCCCAATGCCAAATAGAGTCCTTCACTTCTGAAAAGGAATTCAATGAAAAAATTACAAGCCTAATCGTTGATGACAACAGATCTGCCGTCGATGTTTTTTTTGATTTCGATACAATCATTCTAGATCACTCGCTAAACAACAATAAAGACTGGGCCGTTAAAATTGCTGATTATAAAAATCAAAATGCAAAAAGAGATGCTCCTGTTATTTTCTGTGGGTATGAAGAAGGTCATTCAACAAGTATTCAAAATTTAAAACTTCTAGATATTTACAATTTTATTTTCAAACCCTTCGATATGCTTATCCTTAAAGAAAGTATTAATATCGCAGCCAAACCCCAAAAGCGTGCTCAGACATTAGAAATTAAATCACAGCAAGCCTCTTCAATGGTGGCTTCTCTGAAACAAGTGGATCTTCAAACAATTTCCGAACTGGGCTTTGTTACATTGAGTGATTCAATGATACCTCAAAACGGAGTCGCAAAATATTTTTCGCCGTTATTTGTGAATGGAAAAAAACAAAGTATATGGGCTCAATGTTTAATTAGTTTGCCGCATCCTAAGAAGCCAGGAATATTCATTAATAAATTTCAATATTATGGACCTGATCAAACCTTTTTAAACAACATCAGAAAATATGTTCGTGACCATAAAGCTGATGAATCATCTAGTGCGCTTTGGAATTTAAATCCACCTAAAGAAATTACGCAACAAAAAATGGCCGTTGTAGGGTTAGATAACGATGACACTAAAAATCTAATTCAAGAGATCAAAAACCACTATACAAATCTAGATGTAGAGCTTGTTAAGATTGATACACAGTCAAAAGATACCAATCAGGTTTTTAATCACAGTATTGTGTTAAATCTAACAGAAATTAAACATGACACTCTACTTAAGGTTTTTTCAAAAACTGCAATTTTTATGTTGTTTCTGCAAAATCAAATTAAAGATGATGATCACAAAGAATACGCCAGTGTTTACCGCGATATGTTTTCTAAGCCTTTAGATCGATCTTATTTTTATAAAAAGCTCAAAATTCATATCAATGCACTGAATGAAAAAGATCAAAATTATCTGTTAAACGTGACTTCAAAAGAAAAAATGAAAGTCGCTAACATTGTTAAAATTTCTGAAATTTGCGAACTTTTTGTGACGATCAGTTATTCCAGAGAACTGCCCTTTAAATCATTTCGTGAATTTGTTTTTATTGGTGAAGATGAAACCCAAGCCATTGAGCTTCCTGGGTTCTGCCATTTTGTTGACACAACTGGGGCCGCTAAGGATCAGGATGGAAAAATGTCAATCACGCATCAATTTGTTTTCTTTGCCATGACAGACCATTATCTGAAACAAATCAGATTATGGCTTTTGCAAAACTACATTAATAAAAATCAAAAAGATTAAACTAAAGTTTAATTTTCGACTAAGTCTGAAAATGCAACTGCTTTAAAACAGTGGGTGGCAATTTTGGTAAACGACTTCTTGGAATTAGATATGTTGATAAATTAAATAAATCGATGAACACCCGATTGTTATCTGCTGCGCGTTTTAAATACTGATGCCCTGATGATCCGCCTGTACCAATTTTAGTTCCTAACATTCGCTGGGCTAATAAAGCATGACGGTAACGCCATGTCGTGAAATTTTCATCAATATCCATGATAGCTGTTAACATTTGAAATGGCATAGTTAACATGGGTTCGTCACGGTAAAGCATAATAAATAACGCATTCAAGATCGCTTTTTGTGACAATTTTCTTTGCCCTGCTTCAACGACTTTTTTATGAAGCTCAAGGTCTAACAAGTTATCAAAAGACTCTTTTGTCGTTTTTAAATTTTGAAGTTGAGCCTCTTTATCTTTATCAGTTAAGTGGGCTGCATTATTTAAAATAGTTTGCTCGTCATCATTAAGGATACTTTTAACAGTGGCTTGGTATTCTTTCCAGAAATTAAAATTCTCACTGTCCGTGAATGGAGTTCTTTCAAGCCATTTTTCTAATAGTCTTAAAAGCGAAGGCGTTGTTTCTAATTTAGTTAAACGATCTCGGTCTTGCTGATTCAACCGTCCTAAGAAAAATTCACGATCCACACTTTGACGGTCAACTGTGTTTAATCCTAATTTTATTTCAATTTCACGAAATTGAGTGCTCTGAAAACCAGATGCCGGGACTAATAAATTTCTGAATTCTAAAAAATCCATCGGTGTCATGGTTTCTAAAACTTCGAATTGAGTTCCAAAAATAGTTTGAACTTTTTTAATACGATCTAAACGTTGTAATATTTTTGCAAAATCACTGTCTTTGACTTGAGGTTGGTTGAAACATTCAAGAACTGAATCCAAATCATGAATGATCTGCTTAAACCACAACTCATAAGCCTGGTGAACGACTATAAATAACATTTCATCATGGGCTTCCGGATTTTCAGTTGTTGCATGCTTGCGACTCATCGGTGTTTGACAATTTAAAAACTGATCCAACATGAGGTACGAACTGTAATACACAGGTCCCTGATTTTTATGCATAGTTTATCCTTATTTTTTTTGAGCTGTTATCTGTACTTGCTTATACTTTGCTATTTCAAGTTGTTATAATCTTTTTCGGGCGGAAAATCACCTAACACTTCTGATACATATTTATAAACGATTTTTCCAGACGTATCGACAACCACAATACCACCAAGTTGCCACAAGTCACCCATACCCTCTTTGTACTGAGCACCGGCGTGCCCATCAATTTTAAGCTTAATAGCGTTAACCAAAGCCCTTGGGCCTGCGGAAGCAATAAAGCCTTTCTTAAAGCCAAAAGCATTGAACGCCGCTAATGTTGGATCGGTGAAAGTAATCGAATCAGACATATCTAGTTCATCTTTGAACTGGATAATAAAATGAGGTTTCCCATTACCAATAAAATAAATTTGAGATCCATTTTTTTCAAATGTGTCTTTTTGCTGCCAGATTTTTTTTGCATGAGCCCGACAAGCAATACATGCGAAGTGCCGTAAAAAAACAAACACCGCTGGTTTTTCTGCCCATAGATCTTTTGGGTTTGTGAGCTGACCGTTTTCATTGATTAAAGGCACATTGGCAAAGATGTCTATATCCATGCCCCTATGTTTGAGAATTTCTGTTTTAAAGTCAATCTAAAGCCTTGATATTGGATGTCGTCTTTAGATTATTGGCCCCATCGACGTTTAACGCTGTTAAGCCATTCAAGATAAGGTTCGACTAAAATCAAACTGCCTTCTTCAGCACATTTATCACTAGAAGGTCCGCTGCCGTACGAATTAATAGCTAGTATCTGGTATTGTCCATTAACTAAAATTAAACCTGAACCGCCAGAATCGCCACTGCAAATGCCTTGTTTTCCGTTGTTTTTAATTTTTAATGAATTTTCTTCTATACTTAATTTATTATAATCAACAATCGTGTGTCTTAAGATCCCAGCAGAACTTTTTTTAAATTTATCATTCTTTTCATATCTAATAACACCGTAACCGTATAAATATAAATCAGAATTAAAATCAGCTGTTGATGCTACTTTTTGATTAAAAATGGGATAAATGGGATATCCAGAATATATGCGCTCTTCAAGTAATACCAAGGCTAAGTCTGGGTTGGCACTGTGAATTCTGTTAGCGTTGTAATTAGGATGGATCGAATAATTTTTAGCCGACACACCTTGATTCTTATTAAAACCGTTTTCACATGTAATGTCTGTGTTAAAATACGCAGTCACAGCTATTGTGTCTTCCACGCAGTGGGCCGCAGTTATTAAGACGCGGTCACTAATGGGTGTGGCCGTACAGATTTGTTGGCTTTTTTTACCTTCTGCGTCCTGAGTGGTTGAAATAATAAGTAAAGCGGCCTTTGAATTTTCATCACCAGGAAAAATACGCTGACCGCCAATGATTGAAGCTGTGTTCATATCTGCACTACGTACACAGCTTTTTGGTATATCCACCATTTTTTTGCTGCTTGAATCACATGAAACTAAAGCGAAAGACAAGGCCAATATAAGTCCGAAAAACTGAGACATTCATAACCCCTTTTATGTTCAGAGAGTTATAAACTTCTTTTATTCAATTCACTAATAATTAGTCTTATTTTGATTTTATTACAGGCGCTGTTGAATAGATTACTTTGCTTTGAATGGCTTACGCTTACGGTGTTCCTGGCGCATGATAAAAATAGCCGTGCTGCCAATCAAAAATAAAGCCCCGCAAAAGTTAAGAAGCATTGTGTTCTTATTCATAAACAAGGAATAGAAAGCCAGAAACCCGCAAAGATGCGGCTTGTATTCATAAAATAAGTCCCCCATGCTTCCCCCTGATATAATGAATTAAAGCAAACTAGAGACCAAATTAAATACGATCTATAGCATTTAAGTCACAATAAACTGTGTACAAATATGACTGATTTTAAATTTTAACTGATTTTTGATGGGTGATTTAAACAACTTAGCACTAACTAACAACGCATTAGACAGTGTCTAATGCGTTGACGATTTAATTAAATTTGATATTTAGCCAAACATGTAAATTAAAATTGGCAAGTAGAAGTGAGAACGTATTTTTTAAAGCCTTCAAAAGCACATCTAAAAGACTCTTCGATAACAACTTTGCGTTCGCTCACAGTAACTGTCTTTTTATATC
The DNA here is from genome assembly GCA_043747495.1 of Bdellovibrio sp. Lineage (GTDB taxonomy): Bacteria > Bdellovibrionota > Bdellovibrionia > Bdellovibrionales > Bdellovibrionaceae > Pseudobdellovibrio. The sequence goes on along the minus strand of JAYTPA010000080.1, from coordinate 1,528 downwards.
TAAAAGACCCACCCGCAGTACCACAAGCGTCACCACCAGGGCGATTAGAATCAGTCGAAACCAGAACAGTGTTAACAGCGATAGCGCTGGCGTCACTAAAGATATGAGCCACCGGAGTAAAATACAGCCCAGTTTCTTCAAATCTGACAGTTACAGCTTCAGTCGCTGCATCAACAGATAATTTGCAAACACCGGTGTGGTTTTCTTCGACTGTGCTGGTGAGTTTGCCAACAGAGCCATCAAGTTTAATTAATTGAGCTACAATTTTTTTAACGCTTTGATCAGCAGCTTGAGCATTGATTGAAAATGTATACATCATTAAAACTGTAAAAAATAATTTAATCATAAAATCCTCTTTTGTGGAATTATATCATATTTATAAATTGATTTATGAAAAAAAATAAATCTTATGGTTTTTACAAGGCTGTCAAAAGGTTAGACGAAAGACTAAAAATCTATTCTTCGTTTCGGGGTGGTTTTCGTTCCATAACGCCGCGGTTTTTGATAATTAAACCATTTAAAAAATTTCGAAGTAACTGATCCCCGCATTCTTGGTAATTGGGATGATCTTCATTTCTAAATACAGCAGATAATTCTGATTTAGAGATTTCAAAATTAACAAGTTTTAAACATTCAAGAATATCTGTGTCACGAAAAGATAAAGCCACGCGTAGTTTTTTAAGAATATCATTGTTCGTCATAGTTTCGCCTTAATTAGTAATGAGGTGGTTTTTCTTGGGGTCTGATTTCAGAATCCCCGTTTTGATGACTTTCGATTCGCTTTTGGATGTTCTTCAAAGCTTTTTCAAGTTCAGCGATTTGCAGCTGTTGAACATACAAAGCATCACTTAAATCATCGATGGATTTATCTTGAAAAGATATCTTGGTTTCTAAATCGATAAGTCTTTGATCTTGGTCGGTCATGCTGGGTTCATAGCACAAGTTTCAAAGCGCTTCTAGTGGTTTATAATTATTATATACAAACCCACTTGAAAAGAGGCCTATAGACGACTAGCGTATTAAAGAATCAAGCCCGATCAAAAAATTACACTGGAGCAACCATGGGTCGAGAAAATATTTTAGACCGCTATAAAGTCGAAAATGAAAACATTATCGTTGAAGTCAGCGTTAAAAATTCACGACAATTATTTAACGAACATGACCCCGCCCCGTTCAGAGAGCGTGATTTAGATACACGTTTTGTAACTTACATCGTCAGCGCTGTTGAAGAATTCCCACTGCGTGCGAAAATGATCATTCGCATTTTGACATCTGAATCAACAGATACAGTACCTGAAAATAGTCTGACTATCAGTGATTCAATTCATTGTCCGTCCTGACACATAGTTTACATTTTATACCAGACACATAGTTTACACTTTTCCAATCAAGGAGGAATTCCAATGGGTTAGAAGGAGTGTAATAAGATGGACGAGAAGCTGAAATTCATAGCAAGGTATCTTGAAGGTGAAAAGATAGCCCCACTTTGTAAGGAATTTGGAATCACCAGACCAACAGCCTACAAACT
>JAYTPA010000079.1:0-4755 GCA_043747495.1 Bdellovibrio sp. | reverse complement strand
CTGTCAATGAAGATGACCTGTTAATTATGGCCGATTGCGGTGCGTATGTAAGGTCCATGGCTAGCGATTACAATTTAAGAGCGATTGCCAAAGAAGTCTTTATTTAAAACAGCTGTCTGTCTTAAGGTATGTTTTCGGAATACAAGCTGGCTGATTTTCAGTGCACTTGATTCTTAAATGCATATGATTTCCGTGCCCATCGACATGGTTAATCGAACTAAAAATCTTTTTAGCTAAACTTTTTTGCTCTGACGTTAAGCCAGGTATTGTTTTAGCAAAAGCACAAAGATCAGCTTTGATTGCTCTATCCATGAATATGCGGTCAATAGGCACAGCTTTTTGCTCAAAAATAATTTTCAATAAATTTAATGTTTTCTCTGTTGAGTAAAGTTTTTTGTTAAAAACACGGGGTTTCATTCGAACCACATTTGGAAAATCAATATTATTATTTCGGCTTGGGTAAGCGATATCTATATCGACTCCATTTTGGTGGCTTTTATGAGGAGCTACTGGCCCCCCATTTTGTTTTGATAAATTACTGATAAATATTTTTCGCCCAGTTTCTTTATACATTTTCTCGCCAGTGATAGCGACTAAATCAATAATTTCTTGAGTTCCAAAATATTTTTTATTTGTTGGGTCACCAAGTTTATAAAAATTTTGATGATTCATTGTGTTGTATTGTTCTAACAGCGATGAAGAATTTCTTAAACGACCGTTTTCAGGAAGCTTAATAGATTGATTATATTTAATTAATTTTGATTTATCATTTTGTTTAACAGCAGCATTTATCGCTGGTTTTGTTTTTTCTTTTTCTACTGGTGCTGAAGATGTTTTATCTTTTTCAGAAGCCGTCGATTCAAAAATAGTCGTTAAATCAATCAGTGAAAGCTGACCAATAGGATTTAGGTTTAATGACTGTTCGTCACCTTCAACTTGTTCTGATTCTTGTGGCGCGTTGATGTCGTCTGCAGTTTCAATATCATCGATAATAATGTCATCATTTTTGATGACGCTTGTTTCGCTAACAGTATCAGTAGCTGGAGTTACTACATTATTGACCGGTGAAGTGGCCGGATCTTGAGACAAGACTGGTAAGTGCTTAGAATTCAATTTTTTATTTGCTGTAATAACAGGTTCAGATTTTTTTTGTATTGAATTTAAACTTTGAGTTTGTTGGGCATAAAATTTATTTTCATATTGAGCCACAAATTCAACTAAAGCTTCAGAACAATCAAATTCTCCTTCTTCAGTTGTTTCTAAGCATGTGACTTGAGCGGCTATTTTTATATTTGGATTGCTATTTTTCACGACTTTTAAAGTCATTGTTCCGGTTCCAGGCGTGTGAGAACCAGATAATGTAAAATCACTTGATGCAACGACGGAATGGGTATTTATATCATAGATTTCAAGCTGAGCAGTGGTGCTAAAAACACCAGTTGCCAATGAATATTTTTTCTGACTTTTAATTATTTTCAAACCTTTAAGGTGAATCGTTTCATCGTTATTTTTGATTGTTTCAGCAGGGGCTTCATATTTTTCCTTTTCAGTATCAGGCAGCACATCATAGTCTGAAATAGTCGGCGTAAGTTCAGCTTCAACAACCGTTTTTTTGTTTTGGCGGATGCCCTTTGCACTGGGTGAACAGCTTACAAAAAAAAGCGTTGAGATTAAAAGTGATTGAAACAGAATGGATATGTGTTTAAACGTGTGTTTTTCCATATCTCATAATGATGCACTTTAGTCGCCATATGTTGACCCTATAAACAGTTTAAATTCGATTTAATAAAGTATTAGTTACATTTAGGGTATTGGCTGTCTAAGTTTTTTTCAAAGGACAGAAACTGTCTCAAAGCGTATGCGCTTATCAGTATAGCCCGATAGTAGACTAACAGCTAATGTTTCAAATTGTTGACCGCTATCAGTCAGCGATATTTGTATAAAATCAGAAGATTCATTAGTGGGTAAAATAACTTGGTTAGTCACGTCTTTTTTGATGATTTCAGCAATGGCTAAACCTGAATCAATCAGCTGTACACTTTGGCCAAAAACTTTTTGAATAGATGATTTAAGTAACGGGTAGTGCGTGCACCCTAAAACCACTGTATCAACATCATGACTTTTAAGTTCTTGTAAATAACGAAACGCAATTAAATTTGTAATCGGATCATCGTGCCAGCCTTCTTCTGCCAGAGGCACAAACAAAGGGCAAGCAGCAGTAAACACATCAATAATGGGATCATGATGTTTAATTTTTTTGGTGTAACTTTCAGATTTAATTGTGGCTCTGGTTGCAAGTACGCCAACTTTTTTATTTTTAGTCGTTAGTGCAGCTAACAAGGACCCTGGATCAATGACATTATAAACTGGAATATTATTATAAACTGTTTCAAAAATTTGTGTCGATGCCGTGTTGCAAGCGACAACGATGGCTTTTACATCATGACGAATTAAAAAATTCATATTTTGTTCAGAATATTTTCTGACTGTGTCTGCAGATTTACTGCCGTATGGAAGCCTGGCTGTATCACCTAAATAGATAAAGTTTTCATCAGGAAATGCTTTTAACAGTTCACGAAGAACAGTTAATCCACCAATCCCAGAATCAAAAACGCCAATCGGCTTAGATGAAAAACTCATTAGTTTCTAACACCATGTGCTCGGGATTCAGAAATTCCGTTGGAAGACATCTCCATAAATAAAGCTTTATCCCGCATTTCTGAAATGGTCACAGCATTCATGTAGCTCATACCACTGCGTATTCCGCCGCAAAGTTCATGCAGCACATCTTCAACGTGGCCTTTTACAGTGACATGTGTTGATTCACCTTCAGGCGCCATGCCTTGGGGCATGTCTCCGCGCCATGAGACTTGCGCTTTTTTCGAAGCCATTCCGCGGTATTGTTTTTTGCCGTTTACAATATCCCCCGGTGTTTCAATTGTGCCTGATAACATTGACCCCAACATAATTGTACTAGCCCCTGCAGAAAAAGCTTTCACCATATCACCTGAAGTTCTAAATCCACCATCAGCAATTATAGGTACACCGTAACTTTTTGCAGCTTCGGCACATAAAGCAATGGCCGTTAATTGAGGAACTCCGCAGCCTGTAATAATTCGTGTTGTGCACATTGATCCAGGACCGATACCGACTTTGATGGCATCAGCGCCAGCTTCGATCAGATCAATCGCAGCATCGGGCGTTGCTAAATTTCCAGCGATAACTTCAACTTTTGGGTAAGTGTCTTTAAGCCATTTTAAAGTATCCATCATTTGTACGGAATGTCCGTGGGCAATATCAATCGTCATCAAATTAACACCGGCATTAATTAAAGCCGCAGCGCGCTCTTTAAAATCAGCATTCACACCGATACTTGCAGAAATGATTTTAGCTCCGCTCTCAACAACAGCTTTAATTTCAATGACTTGTTGTTCAGTGTTCATAAAACGGTGTAGTATTCCTAGGCCACCAAATTTGTTCATAGCAATCGCCATTTTAGATTCAGTCACGGTGTCCATGTTTGAAGAAATAATCGGTGTTTCTAAAAATAAAGTTTTCGTTAACTGCGTACGTAAAGAAGGGTCTCTGCGTGATCTGATTTCAGATTTTTTTGGCATAATGAGGACATCATCAAACGTTAAGCCATGGTCGCGATTTTTAATTTCTGTCCAGTTAAACATTAAGGGCATTTAAAACTCTCCTGCTGAAATTAAGGATGACTTGATATTTCATCATGTTTTTTTAAATGAAACAAAAAGTATTTTAATAAAAAATAATGCATCAGTAGAAGCCAAAATGTTTCTACAGCAATAATTGCGCATGCCAGAACTGGAGTAGATGATATTTTTTTTGAAGAATCAAAAAGGTAAGTCATTGTCAGGGGAATAACGAAATAAAATATGAAAAGGATAAAGTTAAGTTTCCACCAAAAATCTTTGCTGATTTTTTCTGAAAGCTCAAGAGCGTCGACTTCGCCGCGCAAATATCTTTTAGAAAAAAACACCACAAAAGGGGTCATTAAATAGTAGCTGTATTTAATAATACCGGGGATGATGAATACAAAAAACCAGAGAAAACTTTTACCCCAGGCCCGTAATGTTTCGATCAGTGACAATTCAAATTTGTTTGAAAATTCAGTATTTGCATCCGCGAACACATAGGCGCTTAAATTATGATCGTTCTTAAGCGTTTTAGAAAACGCAAAACAAGTGATAAAACTTGTGAAAAGGGGAACCAGTAATGACAAAGCAATAGCTAGGGCAGCCCAAAACCAAATGGCTTGCGAAAGCCCTTCTTGTGACTGCAAAATCTGCTGAATTTTAGAATTGATGAACTGATCAAGAGTTGTATAAATAACCAGTGCACCAAATACGGGCAGAAAGCTAATTTTAGCAGCAGTTATAAAGTTAAATGGACTTATTTTTTGATCATTCACCATGCCTTATTTATGATTGGGGACTTACTAGACGGAGTCAATACATGTTGCTTTAAAAACCTTTGAAGTGCGAAACAGAAAAGGCGTGACAAAGGAATCAAAAATAAATTAAATTTGTCGTTCACTTTCAAAAATGCCCCGGTGGTGAAATTGGTAGACACACAGGATTTAAAATCCTGAGCTTCGTTAACACGGGCGTGCCGGTTCAAGTCCGGCCCGGGGCACCATTTATCTTTTTCTCAAAAATACTTTAACAATAGACCAATTCTTAATTAACCTTAAACTATGAATAATGATATTCGCTGGATACAAAGACTTGA
>JAYTPA010000078.1:0-33916 GCA_043747495.1 Bdellovibrio sp. | reverse complement strand
ATCTCTTTGATTTCAATCTTATCAATACGACCAACGCCATGACCTGGATAAACTGCATGATCGCCAACTTTGAAATTAGACATGTAAACACCTCTTTTGGAGTAATATCACTTACCTGTTCTACCACTTTTGACACCATTCAGCAAATTTTTAGAGCATGTGAATGTAAATAAAATTCGGCGTGTAAAAACTTCTCACAATTATTGTCACAGCGTCAAAAGAGTGGTCGATGTGAATGGGCTGCTTTGTAAATTAGGCACTTATAGTCATTTTCTTGAGGGGCACTTATATTGCTAAATTAGACTGTTATGAAGAACGTAAAAAACAACCACGTCATAATAGTCGCAACTTTTTTAACTTTAGGTTTTAACGCAGACTACGCCCAGGCTGCCCCACGCTGTGAGCACTTATTTAGTGATTCAATGGCGCTTAAGCCATTACCCAGCGATCTTTATGATCATCAGTATTATGAAATCAAAGGCAAAAGTGAAGCTGACATAGCCGCACTGAACAAAAAAACATTGGATGATTTAATGGCCTATGCGCCTGACCAGTACAATCCTAAACGCAGTCAAAGTGTCACGTTTAAAGAAGCTAATGCTATTCACCAATCGATCTACGAAAACAAAGCAGCTCACCCGTCTAAAACAAGCCAATATGAAAAAACCGGAGCTAACATCGGTTACTGCTTTGGCCGTTCGATGTATTACCATTTAATGTTCCTGAAAAAAGGCCTTCAAAAAGAATCGATCAAAAAAATATGGGCTGTGGGTCACATGAAAACCGCAACTGTTGATTGGGGATTTCACGTAGCGACCATGGTGTATGTTCGTGATAATGGTTGGATGGTTATTGATTCAAATCACTATGATCCAATAACAGTCGAAAAATGGATGGAGAATTATTCAAAATACAGTCCTAAAAAAGATCTTCGGTTTTATGTAACTACGCCTGAAAAATTCAGTGTGAACACTGGAAAATACGAACGCTATCAATTAGGTCTTGATGTGAGCCGTGATGTGGATTGGTTTAAACATTACTTTAAAGATATGATGACTGATGAAGTTCAATTTAAAACTGAATACAATCAGTTGGTTAAGATAAAACCGATGAGAAAAGCTCCTGAATCAGAAAAGTTTTCAATTCAATCTATGTTGAAACATATCTATGACTATGTACGGAAGAAATAATTTAAAGCCCTTAATAATAGGAGAATTTATGAAAAAACAATTACTAGCGATCGTCATAACGTTAACATCTCTGACTTCATTTGCGGGTAAATTATCCATTTCAGCAGATCAAATTAATTTTGAAAATAAAAATATATCATGCAGTTTTGGTCAAAGCTGGAAGGAATCCTCGGGTCTTTATCTTGAATTTCTAGAATCTTTTCCATCGGAAGCCCAGTATGAAAAAAGATCGTTTTCGTGTTCTGGCAAAAAATGCCGTAATGAAAAAACAGTTCTTTATACGGCTTGCCACAAAGAACAAACAGCACAAAATACAACAGCCTTTTTATGCGATCTTGGTGGACAGTTTAAAAATTTAAAAATTGATTTATCGACAGCGGTTGTAAATGATAACGAATATAATGATAATATCGGTGCAAAAATTGAAATGGCAGCAGAATTAACTGAAGACCGCAAAATCTTAAAAGATGTTGTTCTCCAGGCTGTTTGTAAAATTGATCAATAATTAGCTTTACTCAGCACTGCCTTGGCGAATCCACAAATCGATCAGGTCACGTTCGGCTTGTGGCATGGCTGTATACATCGGCATATTTTTAAGCTCGACAACGCGCAGATGTAATTCTTTGCGTTTTTCAAAAACAACTTCATAATTTGTGAAATCAATAAATATAGCTCCACTGCTGGCATGGCCATGACAATTCGCACAACGTTTTTCAAAAATAGGCTGAACATCTTTAAAAGTGAGTTGCTCTCGCTGCATCTCGGTTTGTGCAAAAGACATGATTGGAAATAAGACTAAAAATAAAATTGTTTTCATAAAACGAAATTTAATCGATGCAGCGAGCTGCCGCAAGTGTCCAAATTAGAACACATACTTTTTTCACGATAAATCACCCGACACCCGCCAAAGCATTAGGCCCATAAGACTTTAGAAGCTCTTCTCGAATATGTTGGTGGTCGCGAAATATCAGTTTCGGATCTTTTTTTAAAATATCGAAAGCGGCTTCGCGGGCCAGCACCAACAGTTCGAAATCTCTGACTAAATTAGCTAATTTAAAACCTGCAAGACCTGATTGTTTGGCCCCCATAAATTCACCGGGGCCGCGGATTTCTAAATCGTATTCGGCAATTTTAAAACCATCATTGGTTTTTTCCATAAATTGCACGCGGTCTCTAGTTTCTTGGCTAACAGCGTAGCCCATAATCATCACGCAGAATGATTTATGTTCACCCCGACCGACACGGCCACGTAATTGATGCAGTTGTGACAGTCCAAAACGTTCAGCGTGTTCGATAATCATTAAATTTGCATTGGCCACATCAACGCCTACTTCGATCACTGTGGTGGAAACCAAAACATCAATTTCATGCTTACGAAATTGATCCATGACTTCATCTTTTTCAATGGGTTTCATTTTACCGTGTAATAAACCAAATTTAACTTTTGGAAATTGGTTTTTTAATTTTTCAAATTCATCAGTGGCGTTTTTTAAATCTATTTTTTCACTTTCTTCAACCAAGGGATAAACAATGTAACACTGTCTGCCCTTTTCAACTTGTTCGGCCATAAAGGTCATGGCCTGTTGGCGCTTTGAATCCGTGATCACACGCGTTTGAATAGGCATGCGCCCCACTGGCATTTCGTTTATAAGTGAAACATCTAAATCACCATACACTGTCATGGCCAGCGTTCGCGGGATAGGAGTTGCTGTCATCACCAAAAAGTGTGGTGTTTTTTCGCCTTTGGCTTTTAAATATCCACGCTGGGCCACGCCAAAGCGATGTTGTTCATCGATGATGACTAAAGCTAATTTTTTAAATTGGACCCAGTCTTCAATCAGCGCATGAGTCCCAATTAAAAAATCAATTTCACCTTGAACTAATTTTTCAAGTAAATCTTTACGGTCTTTGGCTTTGGTTTTTCCCGTCAGCATTCCAATTTTTAAACCTAAAGGTGTTAATCGATCAGTCGCATTCTTAAAATGTTGCTCAGCTAAAATTTCAGTGGGTGCCATCAAGCACGTTTGATAACCACTTTCAAAAGAGTGCACTGCTGCTAAAAAGCTAACAAGTGTTTTACCTGATCCCACATCACCCTGAACTAATCGATTCATGGGTTTGCCAGAGGCCAGATCTTTTTGAATTTCAGCAAATGATTTTTTTTGTGAATTGGTTAATTTAAACGGTAAAGATTTTTCAAGCTTGTTTGCTAAAACGCTTTGATTTTCGATTAAAAAACCTTTTTCATTTTTTAATCCTGTTTTTTTAGACGCTAAATAAAGTTCTAACCAAAAAAATTCTTCAAAAATAATTCGTCTGTGGGCAGGTGTTTTAAGTTCATTAAATAATTGGGCATCGACCACATCAGGTTTGTGTAGTTCATAAATGGCTTTTTTATTAGGAATTAAATTATATTTAGTCCTCAGCTCAGGTGGAAATTTTTCTTCAGGCCATTCTTTAAGTTGCACCAACGCTGATTGCACAAGTTTATCCATTTTAGTCGTGCTGAGGCCTTCGATTTCTACATAAATTGGAATCAGCTGATCAGACATGTCCTCATCAGGTTCAATGTCTTTTAAATCAGGATGATGGAATTCAAGTTTTCCCCGGTAATTTGTGATTTTACCCACGACGCGAATTTCCTGTTGTGGTTTAAATCTTTCAAAATACCCTTTGTACGGTGTACGAAAAAATTTGCAGCGAATTTGTCCGGAATTATCTTTGATCAACAGATCATAAATTTTTCGTGAAGATTTCCCCATGGCGTAAGACGAAACACTAGCCACATAAGCCTTTAGGCTGACCACATCGTTTTCTTTAAGCGAAGCGATATTTCGGGCCGCTCTGCGATCTTCGTAAGCCCTTGGGTAGTTATTCAGTAAATCTTTAACTGTGGATATCCCATTTCGAGACAATAGTGACCCCAGCTTTGGGCCAACTCCTTTTAAATATTGAATATCTGTGTCTAGATTTAATGCCATAACCAATTAAACTGTGATTCAGGATAAAACTTTTGTCAAAGAATGCCGAAAAGAAAGTATGAGTTTACCCACTAATTCCGTAGGCTATTTCCGTATTAGATTGTCGACAGTTCGTCCAAACGAAGAACTGCCATTTGATATTTTTATCCATGTGGATCAAAAAATGATTCAGTACATAAAACAAGGCGATAAACTTAAATCTGAAAAAATAGTTTTACTTCACGAAAAAGACACTGGTGAATCATTTTTTGTTGATAACAAAGACAAAGATACTTATCGCAATTACGTCAAAGCCTCGATGAATTCAAGCACAATGAGTAATCTGGAAAAAGCCAATATCTTACGTGAAAGTTCGATTGCTATTTTAGAGGATTTATTTGAAAACCCCGATGTGGGCCAAGCCATCGAAGACACCCGCCCAGTCATAGCGGATTTGTTAACTTTTATGGAGAACGCTCCGGAATCAATCGGAAATTTAATCAGTTTATCAGGTCATGATTTTTACACTTATAATCATTCGTTTGATGTCAGTATTTATTCTTTAGGATTAGGCCAGGCCTTGGGTTTTGATAAAGTCACAATGGAAGATTTAGGTTTGGGGTCGCTGTTTCATGATGTTGGTAAACGTATGGTTTCTTTAGATATACTTTGTAAACGTGGACCTTTGGATGATGCAGAATGGACGCAAATGCGTATGCATCCGCAATATGGTTTGAAGATTTTAAATGAACATTACAATATCTCTGAAGGAATCAAAGCCGCTTGTTATGAACATCACGAATCATGGGGTGGTGGCGGATATCCACAAGATATCACTGGCCAAGAAATTCACCCATTTGCACGAATTGTATCCTTAACAGATACTTACGATGCAATGACAACACAGCGTTCTTACAACGTACCGATGCGTCCTGTAGATGCGTTAAATATGATGAAAGAAAAACTAAAGCATAAATACGATCCAGATATGCTGAAAGCTATGTACTCAGTGCTTTTTAAATTAGACGCTGCGTAATATAATTTTCTTTTTAAACTTCATTTAATTGACACTCTGTCAGGGACTCCATAGCGTTAAACGTGAGCAATACAAAAAGCCACAGATTTAACGAACAAGGAGTTCTTATGTTACAAGCAAGAAAATTAGCATTCATTTTAATCGCCTTATTATTAGGTTCTGTTTCTTTTGCAGACGATGTTTTACCACAGCCCCAACCACCAACAGATTCACCAGCGCCAACACCTGCGCAACTGCTGCAAGGTGAATGGGTGACAACTCACCCATTAATTGGTCGTGGATTACAACTTCATTTACGTTTTAATTTTAATGTTCAAGCTATGGTGATCACAGGAACATGTGTATTTTTAAATGATGGCACGCATATGTCGGTGTCTGTAAAATCATCTGTTGGTTACAATAGAAATGATTTATATATTTATGATCGCACGAACGGACAAGTTTCTGATGGCTACCGTTATTGCCAAGTCAGCACTCAGCCTTCAACATGGCAGTTTTATTTCAATGCTTTAGGAAATGCTGTATTGATTGCGCAAGTTCCGTATCAAGCGCAGTTTGAATTAACCCGCCCTCAAAATGGTGGTCATCACCATCCTTAGTTTTTGATTATTTAATTAAAAACATCTTTTTGAATCCCACTGAGTGATCTTTTTAGAGAAACAACGTGGGATTTTATTTTTGATCAAATCATTTTGAAAATCTTCGCTAGTTAGTAATTTCCAAGGTTTTTGGCTGTCAGCTTTTTTCCATTTTGGATTTTTCATTTTACGGAATTCGTCGATGGACGTTGTTTTAATTTGTGAAATTTCTAAATAACTTAATAGCCATTTCCATTTTTTATTATCAATTGAATCTTCTCTGTCCCCGATTAAGATTACAAACTTTGAGGGGTGAATCCCCTTTTTAGCTAAACGTTCTACCGTTTGCAAAAGATCTGGCTCAAAGATTCTGGTTTTCGACTTTGGATTTTTAAGTATTAAAAAATCATCAACGAGTAAGTTTTCAGAGCCTTCGATATGAAATGATTCGTAATTTAAGGCTGACCGCGTATCTATTAAAACAACCCGTGCATCAAACACTTGCGATGATTCTTCACTAATACGTGTGGGCTTTTGCTGACAGCTTAAAATAACTAAACTTAATAAAATGAAAGAAATTATTTTAATCATTATTTATTATTTATAATCTTCATCGTTGGGAAAAATAAAATATCACGAATACTTGCACGGTCTGTTAATAACATCACAATGCGTTCGATGCCGATACCGACACCACCAGTTGGCGGCATCCCTGTTTCGATCGCATGTAAGAAATCTTCATCCATAGGATGAGCTTCTTCATCGTGACCGCGATTGGCTTCTTGTTCTTTAAGGCGATTACGCTGCTCTTCAGGGTCATTTAATTCTGAATACGAATTACCAATTTCCATGCAAGCCGCAAAAGGCTCAAAGCGTTCAACTAATTTTGAATTTTCACGGTGAATTTTAGTCAGCGGTGAAATTTCAACCGGATGATCCATTACAAACGTTGGCTGCCACAAGTGCGGCTCTGCTGCGATTTCAAAAACTTTCATTTGTTTTTCGCCAATCGACAACTTATCTAGTTTTAAAGGCTTATCCGCATTTTCTTTTAAGTATTTATCTAATTCAGCTAAGCTGTCAGGATTAATTTTCGCATGAATTTTAATACCATCAATCACAGTCAAGCGCGCCCAAGGTGGCGTAAAATCAATTTCTTTTTCTTGATAAGTGATTTTTGTCGTCCCGTGAATTTCTTTACAAACACTAGCGATTAAATCCTCAAACTGCTTCATTTGATAATTGTAATCCGTATAAGCTTCATAAAATTCTAGCATAGTGAATTCTGGATTATGGGTGCGATCAATACCTTCATTCCGAAAGTTTTTACCAATTTCATAAACTTTTTCAAAACCACCAACAATAAGTCGTTTTAAATAAAGTTCTGGTGAGATCTTCATATACAGCTGCATATCAAGCGCCCGGTGATGAGTCGTGAATGGCTTTGCGGCTGCTCCGCCGTACAATGGTTGAAGCACTGGAGTTTCAACTTCCATAAAACCACGGTCATCTAAAAACTTTTTAATGGCTTTGATGATTTTAGTCCGAGTTACAAACACTTTTCGTGATTCAGGATCTGAAATCAAATCTAGATGACGGTGACGATATTTAATTTCAACATCTTGAATGCCGTGAAATTTTTCAGGCAAAGGCTCTAGGGTTTTTGTGAGGATTTGAAATTTTTGAACATATAAAGATAATTCACCTTTTTGTGATTTAAAAATATAACCTTCAAGACCTACGATATCACCTAGATCGATCAAATTAAAACTTTCGCGATCCTGTTCAGTTTGTTCTTCAATTTTGATGTAACACTGTAAAGATCCGGTTTGATCTTGAATATTAAAAAAACTAGCTTTACCCATTGCTCGCAAAGTCATTAACCTACCGGCAATGCGAAACATTGTTTCAGTTTTTTTCTCGCCAGCGACAAGGTCTGCGTAATCTTTTTGAAGAGTTTCAACATGCACTGTTTGATCAAACGAATATGGAAAAGGATTAATTCCCTTTTCCTTTAAAGCATGAAGTTTTTTTCTTTTTTCAGCTTTAACCGGATTATCGTGAACATCTGACATGTAGAACCCCTATCAATTAATTTTTAACTTATTAGACTACTTAAGTGGTTTTCCTGCAAAAGCTTCCATCACATTATGTAATAACTCAATTGATTCTTTCTTAGGACGTTGAAAAGCATTTCTTCCCATGATCGAACCAAAACCACCGCCCTGGGCGATTTGTTTTACTTCTTCTAATAAATCAGGAGTCGCTTTTGCATCCCCACCAGAGAAAATCACAACACGCTTACCATTGAATGATGATTGAACCACATGGCGTATACGTTCAGCCATTGTTCCCACTTTGATGCCTTGAGCTTCGTAAACTTTTTTAGCTTCTGCTTGTTCTAAAAATGCTGTTGGTGGTTTAACTTTGATAATGTTTGCGCCCAGCTGAGCAGCTATATGCGCTGAATACGCGATAACATCGATTCCAGTTTCACCGTCTTTAGATAGTCCTTCACCACGAGCATAAGCCCACATGACAACAGCAAGACCTGCTTTTTTAGCTTGGCGTGTGGCTTCAGCGATTTCTTCATACATTTGTTTACGATGAGCTGACCCTGGGTAAATTGTAAAACCAATCCCTGCACAACCTAATCGTAAAGCATCATCAACTGATGATGTTAAAGCCGAAATTGGTGCTTTTGATCCATAAAGAACATCAGAGTTATTAATTTTTAAAATTAAAGGAATTTCGCCAGCGTAATCACGCGCACATACTTCCATAGCCCCTAGTGGCGCTGCGTAGGCATTACAACCTGATTCGATCGCTAATTCAAAATGGTAAGACGGATCATAACCATCTGGATTTTTTGCGAAAGTTCTCGCTGGTCCATGCTCAAAGCCTTGGTCAACAGGCAGAATAACTAATTTACCCGTTCCGGCTAATTTACCATGGTTTAACATACGGGCCATATTGGTTAATACACCAACGTTTTCAGCACCATACCAACTTAAAATTTCACGCACTCGAGGGGTCATAGATTCTCCTTATTTTTTGAAGGTGACTGGCACCTTTAGACTCAACTGGTCTAAAGGTGCCAGTCACCCGAAAGAAAGTAGCTAAAAAACAAGAGCTTAGCAATGAACTTAGTAGTTAATTTAACAATTGAATTTATCTAACACGCCTGATAAAAATCACCCATGCAAGTAACACACGAGAACACACCAAATCCTGCGACGATGAAATTTAATTTTTCTGCAAAAATTTGCAGTGGTCAGCATGACTTCCCTAATGTGGAATCAACGGACACATCACCTTTGGCTGCTAAAGTTTTTGGCTTTCCATGGGTCTCTGCGGTTTTTATCGGTGAAAATTTCGTCACAATTACAAAGCAAGACTGGGTTGATTGGTCAGTGCTAGCAAATCCGTTATCTGGATTATTATCAGAACACGTTTCATCAGGAACTGCAGTGATTGTTGAAAAAACGATAGATCCAAATATTAACGAAAATGACAGCCCAATCGTTAAGCAAATCAAAAAAGTTATTCAAGATGAAATTAGACCGATTGTGACCTTAGACGGCGGCGATGTGGTATTCAGTAAATATGAAAATTCGAAATTATATATTCAGATGAAGGGTGCATGCAACGGATGCCCTAGTTCACAAGCAACACTAAAAGACGGTATCGAAGTTCGCATGCGACAAGCGATACCGGAAATTACTGAAGTCTTAGCTATTTAATTAATTAATAAAACTACTTACACTGCAAAATAGTATCAAAAATAACTGACTGATTAACAAAGCTTGCTTGTGTTTTTGCTAAACGCAATTGTTTAGACTGTTTGTTATAATTTGCCTGAGTGATTTCTTCAGAAAATAAAGATTTTTTAGTGTGTTTAATTTCAATCATCTCTTCATTATCACGACACTCAGAAATTGATCTTAAACCCGTTGGGCGCTTAGCGCAGTCCAAATTAAAGCCCGACTGAAAATCTTTAGTTTCAATTGTTAAATTTGAATCAGGACCATCAGATGTGTACGATACAACTTCAATAGTTTTGACTTCATAAACTTGTCTTTCAGCTGCTTCGTTACCACCAATAACTGTATTACAAGTTGCCACAACGTTTCGTGTGTATCCAGCAGAAGCCATTTGAGAAACTAAAAGCACTGTCATCATTAAAATTATTTTTTTCATTTTTTATTCCTTTGATTAAATTTAAATTATTTTGAGATATTCATTGATTGCACACCAAGGATTTTGCTTTCCTTATTCATCAACACTAATGCTAAATCATCATTCTCATCCGTCATCATCGATAAATGTTTATGATTCACATCAACACCTAGATCAATCATGTGATCTAGAATTCCTTGAACACCGCCAACTTGCTTAAGCGCAGCACCATAAGAAATAATAACAGTATGTCGATTAGTTTGCGCCACTAACATATTAGGCTGACCTAAAATATCTTTTTTAAATTCTGCTTTAAATTTATGTTCGCCAACAAATAATAAATTCACTTTTCCATTAGCTAACATCTCGATTTGTACGATTTCGCTGCCAACAGAAATACTGATTTTTTTAGCTTCTTGCGACTCTTGTGGCATTGAATAGTATTCACGACCTGAAGAATCGGCTGTCATATGCGCCTGGCCAGCAAATGTTGAAGTTGTGATTAAAGATAATCCTAATAATACAGTTGTCATTTTTTTCATAATTAGTCCTTTGTTAACATTTATATTTCTAACATAAGATGTAAGAGCAAAGCTTATACCCGCCAAATACTGATCTATTCGCCATTAAGCTGACTTTGTTAAAAAATCTCAAAAAGTGACAATTATTGGTGACTGTCTAAAAACTAATTAGACAGGCCGTCTCATAATGAGCCTATGGGTTTTAAAGTGGTCTGAGAATTGAAGTTTGTCTTATCCGGAGACTTAAGACATGAAAGCCAACACACCATTTAATATAGTTACAGCGGTTTTTTTAATGATTGCTGTTGTTACGTTGAACCAGTTTAAATCAGGATCTGACAATTTATCAGATGAATTACGTTTATTCGAATTCCCCGCTTCAATGTCATTACAAATTGGCCAACAAGAATTGATCACACAAATCGTTCCCCATAAATCAGCTTTAAATAATGAACTTGATGAAAAATTTAATGCACTAATGAAAGTGTCAGTCGCTAATTTTAAAAAAAGAATTTCTCAGTTTTATACAGGCAACAATTCAAGTTATTATTTAGCTTTATATACAGATTTAGATAATGAAGCTTATTTTGTGCTACTTAAAGAAAATCGCATAGTTACAACAATGAAAGTGATTTCATTGTCTGAGACCTACTTGAAGTTATCTTTTGGTGAAATTAGATTTATTAGTGAAAGCGAAGCATTACGAGTGTTAACACAAAAGTCAGTTCGCACTGAAAACGGAAAGCTTGCTCAAACAACTGATTTCGAACAAGCTTTATAGGATTACTTCCCTAAAATATAATAAAACATTAAAGGCGCTACAATCGAAGCATCACTTTCAACGATGTATTTTGGTGTATCGATGGCTAATTTACCCCAAGTGATTTTTTCGTTCGGCACAGCCCCAGAATAAGAACCATAAGAAGTCGTTGAATCACTGATTTGACAGAAGTAACTCCATAACGGAACATCATCGTGTTCTAAATCTTGCGACAGCATCGGCACAACACAAATTGGGAAATCCCCTGCTATACCGCCCCCGATTTGAAAAAAGCCAACTTGTTTTTTTGTTGCTGTTTTCATGTACCAATCAGCCCAGTAAGTCATGTATTGGATGCCTGATTTAACTGTGTGAACATTTTTGATGTTCCCTTTGATCACGTGACCTGCAAAAATATTTCCTGTTGTTGAATCTTCCCAACCTGGAACAACCATTGGAAGATTTTTTTCTGCTGCTGCTAGTAACCAAGAATCTTTCGGATCTATTTGGTAATGTTGTTTTAATTTTCCGCTTAATAAAATTTTATACATAAATTCATGTGGAAAATAACTTTCACCTTTTTTATCTGCAGCTGTCCATTCTTCTAGAATCACAGATTCAATACGACGAATCGCTTCTTCTTCAGGGATACAAGTATCTGTGACACGGTTTAAATGTTTTTCTAAAAGTTTTTGTTCATCTTCCGGAGTTAGATCTCGGTAATTAGGAATACGAACGTAATGATCGTGCGCGACTAAATTGTAGATATCTTCTTCTAAGTTAGCACCTGTGCAAGAAATCGCGTGAACTTTACCTGCACGAATCATTTCAGCTAATGTTAAACCAAGTTCCGCAGAGCTCATCGCACCGGCTAAAGTGACAAGCATTTGTCCGCCGTCGTCGATATGTTTTTTGTAACCAACTGCTGCGTCTTTTAAAGCTGCTGCATTGAAATGTCTGTAGTTGTGATCAATAAATTGAGTGATAGTCATGTAAGTGCCCCTTCGCGTTTTCAGTGGGAAACTTACAGAAAACATTCACTAACTTCAAGTAAAGGATTTTAATTATTTACTAAACTTTGACGGAGCTTACGACTTTTGACAGAAATCCAATTTCTGATTGCACGTTTTTTAGGCCCGCAGCAGACATTAAGTCTTCTAAGGGATTCTGTGTGTAGTTTTTGTAAAAGGGTTCGTGAAAATCCTGAGGGAATTGCTCTAAAGCCCATTGAAATTCAGCATCATCATTTTCCTGAAGAGAATCCACAACCGCTAAAAATCCGTTAGCTTTTAACAAACGTGAACTTTCACTGATCATTTCTTGACGTATTTCGAACGGAAGTTCATGAAACATAAAGCAGCTGTAAATAGCATCAAAAGTTTGATCTTTAAATGTTGTTTTTTCACCGGTCTGCTGAACAAAATCAACGCGTGCAAAATCTTTTAAATTTTCTTTAGCTTTTGCTAAATAAACGGCACTTAAATCTAAACACGTGATCTGCGCTTTCGGGAAAGCTAAAGCCATTGATTTTGTGAGACTTCCCGTGCCGGCACCGATTTCTAAAAATTTAAGACCAGTGCCATCTTGTGGAAGACCTAAACTTTGTAAGTGAACTTTTAATGGCGGGATCATCAAACGTCTCATGGCGCCAGCTGCACCGCTAAATAAAATTTCAACTTGATGGTTGTAAAGTTCTGCTGATTCGTCACCTAAGTAGCCACTGGTTTGAAAATGAAAATTTCTTTTATAATAATCTGGTAAGCCGTCTAAGTATTCGTTCGCTTTTTCATCGAATTCTTTGTTTATTTTTTCATTCCGTCTGCGCGCCGATTTAAGAGCATCCAACACAATCCGTGGCATACGTAAAGTGTGTTTCAAAGGGTTTTCAGGTGATAACACTTGAACAGGATATAAACCATTTGCAATGTTATCAGCATCTTTAGAAAGTAAATTTTGAATTTTTGGCAATGCTAATTTTAAATGTTCAGCATAATTAACGGGTGCTTTTCTGCGGTTACCTGTCGCTAAAAAATCAACCCAAGGAAGTAATGCCCCTTGCACAGCAAACATCGATGTCCGGGCTAAAGAATAACCAAGTGTTAATTTTTGGGTGATTGATTTGAAGCGATTTTGTTTGCTTGAATCCATGAAGGTAGCTCCTTATTGTCGGCTTTCAGTTTATACCATCTGTACAAAGTGATCAGCACTACGATGACCCCCAATGTAAAAATACATAGGGCCATTCCAAAAAATATGACAAGACTCATATTAGACCATCTCTTTTTGAGCTAATGTATTTTGAGCCACAGTACTCATTACATTCTGAACAACCCATGAGGCCATTGTTAAACCAAAGGCACCAGTTACAAAACTAGCTGTGCCGTAAATTACACTGCGGTGTAAACACGAATGCGGATCGATTTCTCCTTGAGGACAGACGCATTTAAAACCTTCACCGTTATCGTATTTTAATTCAACTGGGGCCATAGGTTGTTCGTTAGAATAGACACACTGAATATCGAAGACTTTATCTTTTTTGTTGTTACTTTTGTTTTGTCCTTGCGGAAAACCATATTCTTGACGAAGAATTTTACGAAGTGCATGCGCTAGCGGATCAATTTGTGTGTGGGCTAGATCAGCTATTTTTATTTTTGTGGGATCAACGCGTGCTGATGCACCTGTACTGGTGATGACTTTAATATTTTTCTTTTTGCATTCATTTATTAAAAAAGATTTCGCCGTTAAATTATCAATCGCATCCATGATATAATCTGGATTTGAGGCTAAGATTTCATCAGATGTGTTTTTGTCATAAAATTTTGAAATCGCAATCACTTCGGCTTGCGGATTAATTTTTTTAAGTCTTTCAGCCATGACAACTGCTTTTTTCTGACCAACAAGACCCTGTAGCGCATGCAACTGACGATTGGCATTGGTAATACAAATTTCATCAAAATCAACAATCGTAATTTTACCTACACCAGATCTAGCGATCGATTCAGCAGCCCAAGAACCGACTCCGCCCAAGCCTAAAATCATCACATGAGTGTTGAAAAGTTTTTTCATCACATCATCGCCCACAAGTCTTCCCATGCGGTCGAAACGGCGATGAAGAACGTAATTATTTTCAGTAAAACCTGTGCGTAAATTATTCGAGTTTTGAGGTGTTATTTGATTTGAAGTTGGCTGTGTTTGTTCCATGCTGAGACTTGTATCAAAGTTTAGATTATCTGAAAAGAGTTTTAAAATTTTCAGTGGTTTGTCGGGCTACAACTTCTACCCCAACACCTTTGATTTCGGCTAGTACCTTGGCCACTTTTAGCACAGATAATGAGCTATTGTGGCTCGTACCGTCGTCATTGAGCCAATCTTGCGGGGCTTGATCAGGCGCATCGCTTTCGATCAGCATTTTTTCAAGAGGAATTTTTTTCACGGCCTCAATCAGGTTTTTATTTTTTGGATAGGTCATAGCTCCGCCAACAGAGATCAAAAAACCAAGATCCATATATTTTTTTGCGATGTCATATGAACTATTATAAGCGTGCACCATACCGCCAACCTGATTCGCATCCCACAATTTTAGAATTTTTAAAGCGTCTTCGTGGGCTTTAACCACATGTAAAACAAGCGGCTTATGACATTGAATCGCTAATTGAATTTGGTTTTCAAAAAATAGTATCTGCTTGTCGACGAGATCATCTTCTTCTATTTTTTTTGTGTACTGATCACGAAAGTCTAAGCCCGTTTCACCTATGCCACTGGCCAGATGAACAATGTGCGACAACTGATCAAGCGCGTCTTCACAAACTGTGATTTCATTTTCGGCCACAAAATACGGATGTAAACCTAAAGCTAATTTAAAATTTTCAGGATATTTTTTTTGAAGTTCAATTTGTCTGAGCCAACCTTCAGGATTTACACCGGCCTCCATAAAAGTTGTGATGTTTTCTGCAGCCATAATCTGCATTTGATCTGTTTTAATGTGATCAAACTGAGTCATTCTAAGATCTGTCCAGTGGGTGTGGGCATCGGTGTACATAGAATCAAACTAACAAAGGCTGGACTTAAATCAAGTTTTATATCTGTACACAAAGACACATTTAACTAGAGATCACCCCCAGCCGATAAGAATTTGATCTATTTACAGAGCGGAGACCCTATGAATTTACACACACTTAAAATGAGTTTTGAAATTAAAACGATACAAGGTGCGGTTTTAAAACCTGTCAGTCTTCATTCGATTAAGCAAAGTTCCTCAAAAAATATTTCCTCATCTGAAAAACATTTTAAATTTATGACGGATTCAATCGTCGGTCTGCAATTTTTAAAATTAATCGGTTTTAAAAAGACAGCTCTACCGGATCAAAAATTTATTTTGAAAGCATTAGAAAATTTTTGCCCTTATGCAGCTCTCTATAAAAACTCAGCCCATCGTCTAGCTAGCGAGAAACTTCTGAATCCAAAAAAGACAGCTCCAAATGCAGCTGCATTTGAAGATCAGTGGTTTAGCTTTTGGAATAGTTTAGATTATGATGTAAATTTTGACCTTAATAAGCTTTCGCAAGCTATTGAAATGATCTCGGTTTTAGAAACAGAACTAGGATCTGCTATGATTTATAATACACAGTTACATCTGTCTGAAAAAGCCGTTGAACACTTAAATTCATTTTATTCATTTTTATTTCACTTACGCGCGTTAGTCGCGATTGACCACAACTCACAAGTTGATGATACAGCTTTTGAATCTGTAAAATGTGATTCGATTTCTGATTATTTACCGAAAGCTGATTTTACAACAAATGATGCTTTGGTTTATTGGCAGTTTAAAAAATTATCGACGCCGTTTGTGGATCATAAAGATAAAGATATCCGTATTGAAAAATTATTTGTTAATCCAATGCAACGCGCTTTTGAACAATACAATCACAATGCTTGTGTTTTAATAGACAGTTTACCACAAGACTACTTAGCCAAATTTTCAAATAGCGAATTAGAAAACAAATTGCACCAAGTTCAAATGGATTGGCTACTAGGAACACCTGCAGGGTTGTTGTTTAGAATCCGCGAAGAGCTTTACGGATTAACGCACGGCTATGATAAAGTTTTTTGGCCAGAAGCCAGCGAACAGTCACAAAAACAATCTACGCTGTTAAATATAGATTTTGAATTAACTGAATCTGATTTACGCTTGGCTTCGGCTTCGTAAAGAGAATTTTCTATAAGCATAGAAAATACAGGCAATTACAAGAATAATTAGAAAAACAAATTTAAATTTTTTCAAAGCCCCTATTATCGGTTCTCCGTAGTGGGCTAGTATTAAAATCTGGGTTGGGACTGAAATCAACGCCGCAATTCCATCAATTAGGCCAAACTTCCATGCAGGAAATTTAACCATGCCGCAAGCTAAATGCCCTGGAAATCTGATCCCCGGAGTGAACCTAAAAATCCCGCAAGCCAGTGATCCGTATTTTCTAGTCCATTCTTCAATTCTGAATCTGGTCTCTGCTGTGATGAATTTTTTAACTGGACCCCAATGAAAAACCCTGTTTCCAAAAAATCGGCCTATGCCGTAAATTAAAAAATCAGAACAATAAACAGCAAAAAAGGCCACGATTGCAGCTGTTGTTGGATGCACAAACGGCGCACCTGGAAATGGTGGCGGATATTTATCTGGATTTGCACCCATATAAGCTAAGATTCCGATACTGACTAATGTGACTTCCTCAGGAAGTGGCAAACCTACAGCCGATAATAACATCATGGTCACAAGAAAAAAATAAACCCACATTGGTTCATAGGCATACGGTGCTAAACAAACAAGTTTATCAGCGTGATCAAATAGACATTGGATGGTTTCTTGAATCATGAATCATTACTATGAGGCTAAAAAATTCAGATGTTAAGACCTTGAAGCAACTAGCCACGCTGTGCTAAAGATGTTAGTTATTATTTCTATGCTTACTTCTGTTGCTTCACAGGGTTTTGAATACGGCGTTAAACACTTTACTAGTCCAAAGACGGCTAACGCGCTGATTTTGATCAGCGAAGTCCTTGCATTACCAGAAACTGAAATTCTTTTTTTAATCCAACTGGGTTCTGTTTATATTAATAATCAAAGACTGATCGAGCCGCAACAAGCAATCATGGATCAATCACAAGTACGCGTTCACACTAAACCACGCCGGTATAATATTGATCACGATTGGCGAAGCCTCATCGTTTTTGAAAACCAAGATTTTCTCATCGCTAATAAACCGGCCGGATTACCAAGCCACCCGTCTGTTGATAATAAAATTGAAAACTCACTGACCCAGTTTTCAAACTCGATTCAGTCACAACTGCACATTACCCACAGATTAGATACTTTAACTGAAGGTCTTATTGTCTATGGAAAAAATTCGTATTTTGTGAATTCATTTAATAAACAACTGCAAGAAAAATTAATCACAAAAAAATATGTGGCACTGGTTGAATCTACCCAAGATTTACCCTCACATTTAATTCATTATATGGAGCCCTCGCCGCGGGCCCCAAAAAAAGTATCAGATATTTTTCAGGAAAACTGGGATCAGTGTGAATTGAAAATTGAAAATCAAAAAAAGTATTCAGATCACAGTTGGCTTAAAATTAACCTTTTAACTGGACGGACTCATCAGATCAGATCTCAAATGAGTTTTATACAAGCTGCAATTTTGGGCGATGAAATGTATGGCAGTAAAATAAAATGGTCTAAAAATGAATCAAACCAAAAAACAAATAATGCAATTGCTTTGCGTGCTCAATTTATAGAATTTAATTGGTTGGACCGTGTTCATCAATTTGAATTGTCTGACGAATTTTAAAACATGCAGAGTTAATTCGTAAATAGGTGCATTGTTAGTGTTTAGTTAATATTCAGCTAACGCCTCGCAGAAGCCCATTCCAAGCTATACAACAAAAAAACAGTCCTCTAACGTCACATGTATGTAGAGGGGTTTACATGAAACAAGTTAAAAATATTCTGAATAAAAGTCTTATCCTTACATCACTCATTTTAGTTTCAGTTTCCTGCTCTGGTACACCTTCAGCAACGGGTTCACAACCTAGAAATCCTAATCCTTTTAATGAAAATACTTTTGCTTCACCTGTTAAAGAAGCGGGTGAAATATCATTGATGACTTTTAATGTTGAAAATTTATTTGATAATACTCATGACGAAGGCACTGAAGATTACACAAATTTACCTTTGAGTGAAAAAAATAATGCTGAAGTCCAAAATTACTGCGCAAGCATCACTGCTGAATACTACAGAAAAGAATGCTTAGAAAAAGACTGGACTGACGAAGCTGTTGCTTTCAAGTTATCACAAATCGAAAAAACAATTCGGTTCACAGAAAATGGCCAAGGCCCTGATGTTATTTTCTTAGCGGAAGTTGAAAATGCAAAAATTCTAAATCGCTTAGCGAATACAAATTTAAAAGATTTAGGGTATCGATCAAGAGTTCTTATTGAAGGACCAGATACACGCGGTATCGATCCAGCAATTTTGTCAAAATTTCCAATCAAAGGCACACCGATTTTACACATTATCCCTTATGAAGATAGCGACCCTGAACAATTAAAAAAAGCACGTAAATCACGTGGTGTTATTGAAGCCACATTTGTTTTACCAAATGGTCGTGATTTAACAGTGCTAGCTGTGCATTTTCCGTCGCAAGCCAACCCGTCAGATTGGCGCAGACAGGCAGCAACTTTTTTAAAATTAAAAATGCAACAATACCAGAATCAAGGCCGTGCTGTAGTAGCAGGCGGAGATTTTAATATTATCAAAACTGAAGAAAGTGACCGCGGTTATTTTTCTGAAATTTTGTCATCTATAGGCCAAGTTTCACACTTAGTGGGTTGTAAGACTTGTGCAGGATCACATTACCACCGCGGTGAATGGTCATTTTTAGATGTGATCGTTGTTGGACATAAAATTCACAAAGCTGGCTTATCCTTAGTCCCTGATTCAATTATGACAGTGAAAGCGCCTCATCATGTTGATCAAAATGGAATTCCAATACGCTTTGATGAAGTCCAAAAAGTCGGCGTATCAGATCATCTGCCACTTTATTTAAGATTAAAAATAAAATAGTCAGGAATTATTTTAAATATATAGGCCAAAAAAAGTATTTTTTTGGCCTATATATTTAAAAAATTTTCTAAATTATTTTTAATTTGTATGAAAGTGGCAGACCAGTCTTGGAATTTTTCTTGACGGTAAAGCTTTACACTTTTATACCAGGCTGAATTGTCGGATGGATAAGACCACATGTAATACGGAAGTATTGGGACAATAATCCAAGTCTTTTTACCTAGTGCCGCACTAGCATGTGCCACACTGGTACAAGATGTGATGACTAAATCTAATTGGTCGATGACAGCTAAAGTATCTTCCCAATTTTCGATCGGTAAATCAGTTTCTTCTTTTTGTAAATTAATCCATGGGTCAGATGTGACTGATTCTACAGCACTGATCAGATCTTGCGGATCAAATTTTCTAAACTGTTCGTGTTCAAATTTTGGATTACCATAAAAGCGTAGGCCAATTTTGATTTTATTTTGTGAATAATTTTGTTTAAAATACTGAGCCCATTTTTTTTTGTATTCAGGATCAACTGTTAAATAAGCCTCACCAGATAAATCTTTGTATTCATATTCTAAAATGCGCGCAGCACTCATGGCTGGTACCCAGTAGTCATGATAAATTTCAGGAGTTCGCCTGTGACCAACAACTGCCGAGATGCCGTCAAGGCGTGAAAACACACTGGCTAAACCAGGATCACAAGTTAATGTGACTTTGGCACCGCGATCAGCAAAATCTTTAACGAATCTAGCGTTAATAATTTCATCACCAAGACCACCTTCAGAACACATCAATACATATTTACCTTTTAAATCTTCATTGCGATAAATCGGTTTTGTTGTAGGTAATGGTGGATCACCGAAAACTTTTTCCCAACGGCCAGCATCTAAAAGTTTTAGTCCTTCAAAAAGATTTCCCTGACGCATTTCATACCACGCACGGTTGAACGCTGCTTTGTTACACGTTGGTGATAATCTTTTTAATTCATCAGCTAAGCGCTGACCGCTTTTAAAATCGCCACGCAAACCAGATATAAGTTGCTGGTCTATAAGCGGCAAATGAGAAATATCCATATTAGGATCAAAAAATTGAGCAGGCGGTTTTGACATGCTCTTAATTCTAGTAGTCATTGTGAAAGTGTCAAATATTTAACAGATCACTACTGGGTTACTGACAATAAGCTGAATCCATTTCGCCTGTGGTCATGTAACCCAAAGGATGCCCACCCTTGTACTGCGTTGAAGCTAAAGTTGTCCAATTTATGCCATCAAGACTTCGGTAGAATTTTTGTTTTTCGTAGTAATTACCCCAGGAATTTAAAACACCAGCATAGGTTCCTGATGTTGGATTGTAAGCAATAGTCATATTCATCCACCAACCGGCAGTTGCTCCGTCGATTTTTACTTCACTAGTGACCCAGTTAACTCCGTCTGTACTTTTGTGAACTTTGGCTTGATCCCAAATCATAAAGTGGCTGCCGTTAAAAATAATTCTTCGCATGTCTGATCCTAATTGCATAGCAGACCAGGTTTGGCCGTTATTTGATGATTTTGCAACATAAGGAATTGATGGCTGACCTTGAACTGATTTATTGCCAATTGAAACGATTATTCCGTTGCCTTCAGCAAAACCTCTGTTGCCGTATTCTGATGGATAACTCGCAACAAAAGACCAGCTTTCGCCTTGATTAAGACTGACAGCTAAACCTGCGGTTCGACCAAGAACAAAAGCTTTATTATTTGTTCTTTGAACGCCTGGGTGATCAAACGCGTCTCCGCTAAAACCTAATTGTTGGTCAGTTAAGTTTGTCCAACTAACACCTTGATTAATAGTGCGGTACCAATTGCCACCTTCGGCATAACGAAAAACAATGTCTTTACTGAAGGCCGCAATTTCTCCGCCCCAGTTGCCTGTTTGAATAGTTTCCCAATTTTTTCCGTCACGTGATTTTTTAACGGCTCCGTTAAAACCCCAACCGTGGTTTGTATAAAACATTCCGCCATTGGCATCAAGACCGCGTGCTGAATATGGCGTATGATCACATTCAACATAATTGGGATCAGTTTGTGCAACCCAACATCTAGCGTTGTCATTATCAGATCTATCGTTGATCCATGTTTTACCATCATCACAGGACATCACTGTTCGACCCATGTGCCCTGAGGCCATGAAAACTGTTTTTGTGCTGCCGTTTGTTGGAACAACGACTGCTGGCGGAGGGGGAGGGGGTTGCACGACTGTTGGGGGTTGCACAACGACTGGCACTGTTGCCGACACAGGCTGACTGATAGGAGCAGGAGCACCTTCTGTAATTGATGAGCTCGTGTTTTCAATCGGTGAACTAATAGCTGATTCAAATTTGCCACTGGAACAATTTTGAAAAACAAAAGTATTTGTAAGCATTAAAATGAATGCGATCACGATATGTATTTTTTTACTTTTTTTATTGAAAGAAAATAAGTTCATTTATCCCCCAGGAACATTTCGGATACCCACTATTAAGAATACAGAAAAATTTTTTATTAGAATTTTATATCTTTGTTTTTTCTCATATTAGAACACTTCAATAAAAAGCTTCTTTGGTAAACGTCGAAGTTCTTACCAGAAATCAGCAACTGATTAAACTGTCGACAGCGTATATGGAGATGTGATCAGCTTTATTTAATCGCCAATGTGTGTTTGCCGGCAGAGATTTTAACCCAATTTTTAAATACGCCAATTTGTACTGGCGATGATTTATTGATGGTCGTACCGTCAGCCAATTCGCCGTCGTTATTGCGACCCCAGGCCCACACAGTGCCATCAGTTTTTGTAGCGACGGAATGATCATAGCCTGCAGTCACTTTTGACCAAGTCGTCAGTGCGCCAACTTGAATAGGCGATGATTTGTAGACAGTTGTTCCGTCACCTAATTGTCCACTGCCGTTATTACCCCAAGCCCATAATGTTCCGTCGGTTTTTACTGCGATCGTATGAGAATTTTTTACTGAGACATCAGACCAGTTTGTCAGCGCCCCAATTTGCACAGGGGAAGATTTAGTAGCCGTTGTACCATCACCTAATTCGCCATTTCCGTTACTGCCCCAAGCCCAAAGGGTTCCATCTGTTTTAACAGCTGCTGTGCAAGCATCACCAGTCGAAACTTTTGACCAATTCGTCAGCGCCCCAATTTGCACAGGGGAATTTGGTGGTGTAAACCCAAGCTGACCCTCACCATTTTCTCCAAAAGCCCAAATCGATCCATCGCTTTTAAGGGCAGTAGTTGAACTACTACTTGTTTCAATTTTTATCCAAGTTGTGTCAGTGCCAATCTGTATGGGTGATGAATAAGTTATGTTTGTCCCATTGCCAAGTTGGCCAACATTATTTTTACCCCAAGCCCAAATCGTGCCGTCAGTTTTAAGAGCCACAGAATATTCATAACTTGCAGAAACTTTAGACCAATTCGTTAAGGTGCCAACTTGCACAGGAGAGCTGCGAGATGAGAAGGCGACATTGATACCAAGTTTTCCGTCGTAATCAATTCCCCAGGCCCAAAGCGTTCCATCTGTTTTTACAGCTAATGTGTGATTATCAATATTAGAAATTTCAGCCCAATTTGTACCAGCCCCGATTTGCACCGGTGATGATTTAGTGACTGTTGTTCCATCACCAAGTCGACCATCATCCGCGTTACCCCAACCCCAAAGTGTTCCATCGGTTTTTATCGCAAACGATGTCCGAACACCTGCGCATAATTTAGACCAATTTGTTAATGCACCGACTTGATTTGGTATAGTTGTATTGTAGGCATCGCCTAAACCAAGCGCACCCATACCGTTGCCTCCCCATGACCAAATTGTGCCGTCAGTTTTAATCGCGACAGAAGTGCCTTCTCCGATGGATAACTTTGACCAATTAGTTAATGCACCAATTTGTACAGGTGAACTGCGATTTCCTGTACTTAGGCCAATACCAAGTCGTCCGCTATTACCATCACCCCACGACCAAATCGTTCCGTCAGATTTAATGGCTGTTGTATAGGAAGGTCCTTCTACTCCCCCGCATTTAACATGCACCCAATTTGTGCCAGCACCGATTTGCATTGGTGATGACTTGTTAACGTTTGTTCCGTCACCTAATTCACCACTGCCATTACTGCCCCAAGCCCACAATGTTCCATCAGTTTTAATAGCAACAGCATGGCGTCTGCTAGTAGCAATTTTTGACCAATTCGTTAAAGCACCAACTTGCACAGGTGATGATTTACTTGTTGTTGTTCCATCACCTAATTGGCCATCAGTGTTTTCACCCCATGTCCAAAGGGTGCCATTCGTTTTAATAGCAATCGTGTGTCTGTAACTGCCATCAACAAAAGCCCAATCTGTTGTTCCCAGTTGTACCGGTGAACTGCAACTTGTTGTTGTTCCATCACCAAGTTGCCCTGCTGAATTGTTTCCCCATAACCATAACGAAGCATTTGTTTTAATGCCTGCAGCGTGACCGTAAGAACCGTAATAGTCCCCAGCTGTTTTTATTGAAGTCCATGTAGTATCAGTGCCAACTTGCACAGGCGAAACTGACCACGTCGTATTTCCGTTTCCTAATTGACCACTGTTATTTCTTCCCCACGACCATAAGGTGCCGTTCGTTTTAATGGCTAATGATGATCCGGCACCAGCGGAAACTTTTGACCATGTTGTTAAAGCCCCGATTTGCACAGGCGACGATCGGTGAATAGAAGTTCCATCGCCTAAAGCGCCGTTCCAGTTATCTTTGTTTCCACCCCAAGCCCACAACGTGCCATCAGTTTTTACGGCCAATGAATGAGTTAAATTAATATCAATCACTGACCAGTTTGTTAAACTACCAATTTGAACTGGGCTATTCGAAGTCGGTGCCGCCAGTTGACCAGAATCGTTGTTACCCCAAGACCAAAGTGTTCCGTCAGTTTTGATCGCTAAAGAGAAAGTATAAAATCTTTCATCTCCGGCAGATACGCTTTGCCAATTTGTTGCCGTACCAATTTGAATTGGTGATTTGTATCGCCCAAAACCTGACTCTCCGTTACCAATTTGGCCAGCATTATTTGCTCCCCACGCCCACAATGTACCGTTAGTTTTGATCGCTAATGTGTGCGCAGATCCTGAATTTATTTTTGACCAATCCGTCAGGGTTCCAATTTGAACAGGAGATGATTTAGAGACACCAGTGCCATCGCCGAGGACTCCATCTTGATCATAAATATTTCTTCCCCAGCTCCATAAAGCACCAGTGGTTTTTTTGGCTATCACAAATCCGCCGCCAGCAGAAAAATCTGCCCAGCTGCCAGATAAAGCTGTTGGAGTCGGCGTGTTGGGCGGATTAAAACCTAATTGCCCGCTGTTATTTGCACCCCATGACCAGATTGTGCCGTCTGTTTTAATTGCAGCAGAATGGTATCCGCCAGCAGAAACTTTTGCCCAGCTAGTTAAAGCCCCAACTTGAACGGGTGAAATATAAGTAATAGCGTCATTCGTTACAGGCACACCCACCATTCCTTCTACGGAGCGGCCCCATCCCCATAAAGTGCCGTCAGTTTTAATCGACATCGAATGATTTCTTCCCGCAGAAACTTTTGACCAGTTAGTTAATGCACCAATCTGAACGGGTGATGATCTAGTTGTTCCATTACCATAACTAAAAACGTTATCTCCTAAGACATTCCAGCTACCAGTTCCAAAAGCAAAAAGTGTCCCGTTGGTTCGAACGGCTAAGGTATGTTCAAATCCGGCTGAAACTTCGGCCCACAATCTTTCATTGCCGACCAGAACCGGTGATGATCTATTTGAAGCGTGATTTTGTCCAAGCTGCCCTTCTGTATTTCTCCCCCACGCCCAAAGCGTCCCAACAACAGATTTATTTCTCCAAGCGCCGTGTTTTAAAAACTGCGCTTGAACTTTTTCTGTAAAAAGATTTATCCATAAACTAATGGGCGCAAAACTAACTGCAAAAGATAATTTTGAATAATTAAAAGCTTTAGAAAAAAAACCACGTCGTGAAGTTTTCATATTATTTAATCGCCAGCGTATGTCTGCCAGCAGATATTTTAACCCAATCTTTGAAAACACCAATTTGCACTGGTGATGATTTATTCACATTGGTTCCATCACCTAATTCACCGTCTGTCCCACGGCCCCAAGCCCACACTGTGCCATCGGTTTTCATCGCTATAGAAAAATTGCTGCCGGCAGCAATTTTTGACCAAGTGGTTAAAGCACCAATTTGCACTGGTGATGACATGTTTGTGACATTCCCTTTACCTAACTGACCACTGCCATTAAAACCCCAAGCCCATAGTGTTCCATCAGTCTTAAGCGCCAACACATGATTATCCGCCATAGACACATCAGACCACGTTGTTAAAGCACCAATCTGATTGGGTGATGCTTTTGAAATAATTGTACCATCTCCAAGCTGACCATCAGCATTGTTACCCCAGGCCCACAGTGTGCCATTTGTTTTTAAAGCCACTGTTCGAAAACTACTGGTTTGTTTAGCTGTTTCAACTTTTAACCAATTTGTTAATGCACCCACTTGCACAGGGGAATTCACTGGTGCAAACCCTAATTCACCAATACTGTTGTTCCCCCAAGCCCACATTGTTCCATCACTTTTTAAGGCATAGGTGCAATCACCGTTAGCTTCGATTTTTGTCCAATTTGTATCGGTACCAATTTGTATAGGCGAAGAAGAACTTGTGTTGGTTCCATTACCCAATTGGCCGTATTCATTTCTACCCCATGTCCAAATGGTTCCATCTGTTTTTAGCGCAGCAGAATGCGTGTAGCTGCCGGAAACTTTTGACCAATTTGTAAGAGTACCAACTTGCACGGGAGAGCTTCGATCGGCCGTAATTCCTAACCCAGTTCTTCCATCAGTTCCAGAACCCCAAGCCCATAATGTACCGTCAGTTTTTACAGCCAAAGTGTGATAATCGATATTTGAAACTTCAGTCCAATTCGTTAAGGCTCCAATTTGAACAGGAGAATTTTTACTGACTGTTGTTCCATCGCCTAAGCGGCCGACACTGTTATTTCCCCAGGCCCAAAGGGTGTTATCAGTTTTTATTGCAAATGAAGACGAATGCCCAGCACAGACCCTCAACCAATTTGTTAGTGCGCCAATTTGATTAGGTATAGTAAAATTATAAGGGTCGCCTAACCCAAGAGCCCCGCGAAAATTTCGACCCCATGACCAAATTGTGCCATCGGTTTTTCGTGCAATTGAAATACCTTCACCGGCACCTATATTAGACCAATTCGTCAAAGTACCAATTTGCACTGGTGAATTACGTCTGTAACCAGATCCATCACCCAATTCACCGCTGTAGCCTGCGCCCCAAGACCAAATTGTACCATCTGACTTTGTGGCCATAGTGTATGGCCCACCATCAGGGTGCGTACCACCACATCTAACATTAACCCAATTTGTGCCAGTTCCGATTTGCACTGGTGATGATTTATTAATTTCTGTTCCATCGCCCAATTGGCCGCTTCCATTATCACCCCAACCCCAAAGTGTTCCGTCAGTTTTTATAGCGGCTGAATGAAATCGGCTTGATGCTAATTTTAACCAGTTTGTTGCACTGCCAACTTGTACTGGTGATGATTTATCAACTGTGGTTAAATCACCAAGCTGACCCCACTCATTATCGCCCCAGGCCCACAAAGTACCATTGGTTTTAATAGCTAATGTGTGATAATAGCTAAGTCTTACAATAGCCCATTCTGCAGCTCCTACTTGCGCTGGTGAAGATCGGCTAGTTATAGTGCCGTCACCTAATTGGCCATTAAAGTTAACACCCCAGGTCCAAAGTGAACCATTTGCTTTAATAGCTGCAGAAACCCCGTTATCGTATAAACCACCAGCTGCAGTGATTGAAGCCCACGTCGTATCAGTTCCGACTTGTATCGGCGATGATGTCCAAGTTGTATTTCCCAACCCTAACGAACCACTATTATTTCTTCCCCAGCTCCATAGTGTACCGTCAGTTTTAATAGCTAAAGAAAAGGCCCCACCTGCACAAACTTTTGACCAAGTTGTTTGTAAACCGATTTGCACAGGCGATGATCGATCGATTGTTGTTCCATCGCCTAAAGCACCACTCCAGTTATTACTGTTAGCACCCCAAGCCCACAGTGTGCCGTCAGTTTTTATGGCTAGTGTGTGTGTTAAATTAATATCAATAGCTGACCAGTTTGTTAAGCTACCGATTTGAATAGGATTAAATGGGGGCGCTCCGGTACCCAGTTGACCGCTACCATTTTGACCCCAGGCCCAAAGCGTTCCGTTGGTTTTGATGGCTAAAGAAAAAGAATAAAATCTTTCATCACCGGCAGATACACTTTGCCAATTTGTTGCCGTACCAATTTGAATAGGTGATTTATACCTTCCGAAACCTTCTTCACCGTTACCGATTTGGCCAGCATTATTTGCTCCCCATGCCCATAGCGTTCCATCAGATTTTACTGCTAACACGTGTGCAGAACCTGCAGACATTTTTGACCAATCTGTTAGTGCGCCAATTTGTACAGGCGAAGATTTCGTTGTTCCCGTACCATCACCCAATGCACCATCTTGGTCGTAATCATTTTTTCCCCAAGACCAAAGCGCATTAGTGGTTTTTTTGGCGATCACAAAACCACCACCGGCAGAAAAATCACCCCAGTTATTTGATAACGCTGTTTGTGTTGGCGTATTTGGCGGGGGAAACCCTAATTGACCGTAGCCATTTCTTCCCCATCCCCAAAGTGTTCCGTCTGTTTTCACAGCTAATGAATTATCAACACCTGCAGAAATGCTGGCCCAATTAGTTAAAGCACCAATTTGTATAGGTGAAGATCTCCATGTTGCGGATCCTTGACCTAGATTTCCCCATTCTGCATTGCCCCAGGCCCAAAGCGTTCCGTCTGTTTTAACAGCTAATGAATGATTATAGCCTGCGGAAACTTTTGACCAGTTTGTTAAAGCCCCAATTTGCACCGGTGAAGTTCGATCACTCTCAGTGCCATCGCCTAAGCTACCGCGTGAATTTCGCCCAACCGCATGTAAGGTGCCGTTAGTTCTGACCATTAAACTATTTTCAATGCCAGCTGAGGCTTCTGCCCACACCCGAAGATTTCCCATCAAAACTGGCGATGACTGTGTTGTTGTATTACCTTGTCCCAGCTGTCCGTAATTACTATAACCCCACGCCCACAATGTGCCAGCAACAGATTTATTTCTCCACGCTCCGTGCTTTAAAAACTGCGCTTGAACTTTTTCTGAAAATAAATTGATCCATAAACTAATGGGCGCAAAACTGGCCGCAAAAGATAATTTTGAATAATTAAAAGTTTTAGATAAGAAACCACGTCGTGTGACTTTCATAAGTCTTAATTATGACTTGTTTCTGTTTAACCATACAACAAAAAAATAATCCCAATTTAAGGCGTGTACACCGTTGTTCGTAGCTATTTTTTGATATTTATAGATGATACTTTTTCAAATGCTACTTTAGAATGGTATTGACTAATATAAAATAGGCTTTATTATGGTATATATGCGGTACCTGACCAAAAACCTTAGAAACGACTTACAAAAAAAAATGGTCCTACTGGCTGGGCCTAGGCAGTCTGGAAAAACAACACTAGCCAAATCACTCCTAGACACAAATGGCTACTATCTGAATTGGGATATTGCACGCGATAGAAAAATTATTCGAGATTTTTCATGGCCAAAAACAAGTTCTTTGATTGTGCTTGATGAATTTCACAAGGCACCGCGATGGAAAAACACACTTAAAGGCCTCAGCGATGAGTTTCAAAATAAGCCCCCTATTTTAGTCACTGGCAGCGCCAGATTAGATGCTTTTCGCCGATCGGGCGATGCGCTAACTGGACGACATTACTTGTATCGGCTGCACCCTATAGATTTGGCTGAAACTGCAATTTTAGATTCAATGGCTCATTCAAAAAGTCGTTTTGCCAAACTCATACAAACTGGTGGTTTTCCTGAAGCTTATTTTAACATTAAAGAATCAAATCGCTTAAGAAAAGACAGAATGGATTTAGTCATTAAAGAAGATTTAACTGAACTGAGTCGTGTTAGCAATTGGCGCGGCCCTAGTGATTTAATTGATATACTCAGAGACCAAGTCGGGCAATCTGTAAAATATGATAGTTTTACTTCTGATTTAGGAGTTAGCGCTCCTACGGTTAAAAATTGGATAGAACTTTTAGAAAAATTATATCTGATTTTTTTAGTACCACCGTATTTTAAAAACGTCAGCAGCAGTATCCGCAAAGAACGCAAAATTTACTTTTATGATTCAGGGTCAGCTTACGATGAAACACTTGGGTCGCAAATTGAAAATGCTGTAGCCTGTAGTCTGTTAAAATTTTGTCACTACAAACAAGACACTTTGGGTGAAAATTGGGAACTTTTTTATCTGCGTGATAAAATGCAACATGAAGTTGATTTTGCAATCACTAAAAATAAAAAGATTCATACATTAATTGAAGTTAAAAAATCAGATGATTCAATTAGCACTGGTTTTAAATACTTTCATGAACGACTCAAAGCAAAGAATTCAATTCAATTGGTTTATGAACTTGACCGGGCGAAAGAAAAAAATGGAATTCAGATTTTACCACTCGCCACATGGCTTGAAAATATTGATCAAAACTTGAAGGATGAATAATTATAACCCTGGCAACCATGTTACATAGACATCTGTATCGACAACTAAGAAACTATATAAAGTATGCTTCGTCGCTGTTGTCGCCCCGTGATCAGTTGGCATATGCACTGTTAAGGCACCTGAACCAGCTCCTGAAAAAGCATTAAAGATACACGTTGCTGAATTCGTTCCTTTAACAACAAACGTATACGACCCGCCGTCTTTCATATTGTGCAGCGCAAAAGTTCCGCAATCAGCTGCTGTATGCTGTAAATTTCCAGTTAAGAAATTAATCGTTGTTGTTGCATTTAACGTTGAAGCTTTAAATAAAACAGTGCCTGATACATCAAGGGCTGCACGTGGAGAAGTTGTACCGATCCCCACATTACCTCTGAAGTAATTGCTTTGTGAACCCTCTTGATAAATACCAAAATCACTTGTTGTTGCCGTTCCTGCAGGAGTTCTTAAATAAATTCCGTAACGATTTGCAGTTGTCCCAGAATAGTGATTTGTTTCAACAGTGATACCTGTCATCGAAACTATGTTGCCGCCGTAATTAAGTGCGACGGCTTGAGTGCCTACTAAATTTGTCGTGTTACCACCGCCGCCAGTGCCAGCTCCGTTAAATGACCCAACAACATTTGTTGCAGATGTGCCGTTGAATTCACCATATAAACGGGCACCGTAAATCGAACCAATAGCTCCTGTACCAGCAGCCGTTGCATAAGAGAACATACCGCGAATATCATCAATCGTTTGAGTATTCGAAGCTGGCACACTTGTCATCGCATACATATTTGTACGAAGACCCGTTGTATTTGCAGTTGGCAGAATACTTAAAGTTGATAAATTTTGGAATAAGTCA
Organism: Bdellovibrio sp.; assembly: GCA_043747495.1. Classification (GTDB taxonomy): domain Bacteria; phylum Bdellovibrionota; class Bdellovibrionia; order Bdellovibrionales; family Bdellovibrionaceae; genus Pseudobdellovibrio. The sequence continues at coordinate 3,039 of JAYTPA010000078.1, read as the reverse complement.
CCATTTGCACTTGGAGTTTGAGTTCCATCAATTTGTAATTTCGATGTTGGTGATGAAACTCCGATTCCAATATTACCTGTGTTGTAAAAAATACTTGTGCCTGAAGTTGTCCATTGTGATCCGCTGACTGAAGCTGGAAGTCTCCATGTCGCAATACCTGTTGCATCCGAAGTTAAGACTCCGCCAGAGACAGGTGTTGTGCTGCCTGCGAATTTGACCGTGCCGGATACATCTAATCTAGCAGATGGCGATGTTACGCCTAAACCAACATTGCCGTTTCCATCATCAAGAACGTTGTTTTTTGTGACGACTTTGTTAGTATCGTAAATCGTAAATGCCGTATTTCCGATTCCGCTTCCAGATTGTGTTGAGGTCAGTACACCGAAAATCGGATTATTGCCATTGTTTGTAGAACCACCGATCCCCATACCCTTAAAATAGCCGCCCAGTGTTGCTGTTCCAGCAGGTGCTGGCAACTCTTTTGAGATGCCGAGCACTAAAGCACTAACTGGATCATAAATACCCAAATAAGCGTTCGTACCAGATCCATTGTAAATCAACGCATTATTACTCGTCGTACTTGCTCCAAAAAGCGCACTCGTACCACTAACATGCAATGTGGCCGTTGGAGTACTTACACCAATACCCACATTACCTGTGTTATAAAAAATATTTGTTCCTGATGTTGTCCATTGTGATCCGCTGACTGAAGCCGGTATTCTCCATGTCGCAATACCTGTTGCGTCTGAAGTTAATACTCCACCAGAAACTGGTGTTGTGCTGCCTGCGAATTTTAATGTGCCTGAAACATCTAATGTTGTTGTTGGATTTGCAGTTCCGATACCGACGTTGCCGGATTCAACTATACGTAAACGCTCTGTAGATGATGTTGAAATTGCAAAAGTAGAAGCTGCTGGTCTGTAAATACCTGTTGTTAAATCACCAGTGAATGTAAATACTGGCGACGCTGCAGATCCCGCTTGATTATTCATAGCTGCTGCACCAGTGCCTAACCAACCAGATAAATAGTTTCCACTAAATTGAAAATTTGTTGTTCCATTATTAGTGACCATCACACGGCCAAAAGTATCATTGTAAAATCCACTATCTGAATCCGCTGCAAATGAAATACTTGGTGTTGCTGTTGTTCCACCAGAGGCTAAAAACTGTCCTGTCATTGAAACTGAACCATCAGCTTTGAAATCGCCTCCAACTGTCGGGATTCTCCATGTCGCAATACCAGTGGCATCCGAAGTTAATACTCCGCCAGAAACAGGTGTTGTGCTTCCTGCGACTTTGAATGTTCCTGAAACTTCTAATGTTGTTGTTGGAGCCGAAGTTCCCGCGCCGATAAATCCGCTTGATGTAATTTTAAATGCAGCCCCAGATGTTCCAGTACCTGTGTCGACACGAAGTAAGTCTCCAGTTTGTCCAGAGATACCTCTAATTGCAACAGCCACACCTGATACTGTTAATGTTCCCACGTTAAATCGAGCTACGTTTGATCCACCAGCAATACCCACTGAACCGCCAGATGGAACCATATTAATTAAATTTGTATTAGCAGCTGTAGTACCAACAGATAAAATAGTGTTTGATCCATTACTTGATTCAACTGCGAAAATTCCGTTTGTTGAATTCGGACCGTAGGCATGTAACGGAGTCATCGGATTACTTGTACCCGCACCGATGTTACCGCTTGTGTAATAAATATTTGTTCCTGAAGTTGTCCATTGTGTACCACTTACACTTGTCGGTAATCTCCAAGTTGCAACACCAGTTGCATCCGAAGTTAACACTCCGCCTGATACTGGCGTCGTGCTCCCTGCGAATTTTAATGTTCCGCTAACTTCTAAAGTTGCAGTGGGTGAAGCTGTACCTATACCAACGTTACCGCCATTAAATATCGCTGCATAGCCTGTACCTTGATTTGTTACATTTAAAGCTGTGCCCGTGGCACTTGGATTCGTAATTGAAAAATCAGCGGCTTTTCCGCTTCCAGTACCTGAATAAGAAGATTTAATTAAACCGTTTGTAAATGAATTCGAATTCGACGTTACATTAATCCCGTTACCTGATGTTAACGAGTTCGCTTGAATTAAGATTATATTTCCAGTTGTATTGCCACCGTTATAAAGAATATTTTGACCGATCGTCATCCCTGAACCTTCGTATGACAATTGTGAATATCTTAAATTTCCATTAAAATTAGCAGTTCCGCTGACATCTAACGTGTAAGCTGAATTAGAAGTTCCGATTCCCACATTACCAGAATTATAAAAAATACTAGTTCCTGATGTTGTCCATTGTGATGCAGACACTGAAGTTGGTGTTGCCCAACTTAATACACCAACACCGTTCGCTGTTAACACTTGTCCTGCAGTGCCTGAAGTTGTTGGCAGCGTTAAATTGTAACTTGTAAATCCTACGGGTGCAAAAAGACCAATAGTGCCTGCGGCAACGCCATCTTTAATAGCAACACTGTTTTCAAATGTTCCGCGTGAGGCAACAAAATTTCCAGAAGCATCACGTTTAACTATTGTGTTTGAAACATTTAAACTTGTTGCTGACGTTGTTGAATTAATTGATGAAGCTATTGTTGCTGATGATATTCCACCAACAAAGTTTACCGTGATTGAATTACTACCTGATACAGATGACACATCACCTGCTAATGATGGCAATCGTGCAATCGCTAAAGTGCCAGTAGCACTTGCTGATCCTAAATCTAATGTTGTTAATTTCGTATTGAAGATATTCCAGTCTGTAAAACTTAAGAACCCGTTCGTTGATGATGTCGCTTGCGTAATTGAAATTGTTGGCGTTGTTGTGGAACTGACAACAACCAACGGCGCTGTTGCTGAAACACTTGTAACCGTGCCACCACCGTTTGATGAACTAATTACAAGTTGGCCAGCATTGTTTGTAATAGTGACGTTAGCACCAGCTGATACTGATTTATATTCTAATGCTGAAGCTGTCGCATTCATTCCTAAGATTTGATTAGCTGTGCCTGATACGTTTAATCCTGTACCGCCA
>JAYTPA010000077.1:0-2163 GCA_043747495.1 Bdellovibrio sp. | reverse complement strand
TATTTGCTACTCAATTTTCTTTTGCAGGTCAGTTAACAGCTGAAGAAAAAACTTTAGATTTCCAACAATTAATTGGCCGAGTTAAAGCCTCTTACGGGCCATTAGATTTCAAAAAATCAGTTTATGGTATTGATATCGATCAATTACAAATTGCTTATTTACCAAAAATCCAAAATTCAAAAACGAACGAAGAATTTTATTATTTGATTAATCAATTCGTTGCTGAATTTAAAGATTCACATTTTGGTGCGATTATACCCACAAATGTCAGATCATCTTTACCATTCACAGTTGAATTAGTACAAAATAAAGTACTGATTGATGCGCCTGTAAAACCATTACAACCAAGTACAGAAGCTTTTCCTTTTAAAAAAGGTGATGAATTAATTTCAATTAACGGTGTTCCTGTTGAAGACATCATGAAAGAGCTTTCAAAATACATCGGTCAAGGCTCAGAAAAAACACTTCGCCGCGTAACAGCTTTTGCTTTAACTTCACGCCGCGCAGCCCGCATGCCGATTCAAACTGGAACTGTGACTATCACAGTTAAACAGCAAGACACGGCCACTGTATTGTCGAAAGACTTTTCTTGGGAACAATCTGGTACAGCGATCCCTGAAACATTAGAATCTATTAAAAAAAGTCCGTCATACTTCAATAAAATATCAATCAAGGAAAGTCTTGATTCTATTTTAGGTGAACAAATTGAAACATCATATCGTTGTTCAGGCACAACTCGTATAGCAATTCCAGAAGGCGCAACAATGGTTTCAACAATTCCGTTTGTGTCTTATTACTACCCGACAGCTAAGGGTAACGTAGGCTACGTCAGAATTCCGCACTATTCGCCACCAGGTGAAGAGGCAGAATTCGCCATCGCACAAAATGTATCGCAGTATGAAAAAGTCATCGGCATCATGGAAAAAAACACTGTGGGTTTAGTGATCGATCAAGATCATAACTGCGGAGGCTATGTTGATTTAGTAAATAAATTGGCAGGTTTATTTATGAATAAACCTTACCGTCCAATGCATTTCAAATTAGTGGCTAACAAAGAAAACTTTTTGGAATACAAAGATTATGTTGCGCAGTTTGATCCGCTAACAACATGGTTTGATTCTCTTCAAAAAGTTTCTGATCTGCTAAAAACGTCATGGCAAAAAGGTATTCGTATGACTGACTTTACATCTTTAGATGGTCAAGAATGGTTAGCGCCAAACATGACGACCTACACAAAACCAATCGTTATGACGATTGATGAACTTTCTGGTTCTGGCGGAGACGCGTTCCCATCGATGTTACAAGGCTACGGTCGTGTTAAACTGATCGGTACACGCACGATGGGTGCTGGCGGGCACGTTGGTCAAAATCCACCGTTAAATTATTCGCAAATTAATGTTTCAATGACACGGTCATTGTTTTTCAGACCTGACGGTGTTCCCGTTGAAAATAACGGTGCAGTCCCTGATTATCCTTATGAAATCACAACTGATGATTTTATCAATGGCTACAAAGGCTACCGCGAATTTTACACGCAAAAATTATTAGAAATGGTCAAATAACTACGTGGTTAAACACTTAGAACTAATACTTAAAGACAACACGTACTTCATTAAAATTAATACTTTTACTGGACGGTTGTCTTTGTTTGTCGATCATCCTGAATTTAAATACAAAGACTTCAAAAATAAATCCGAAAATTTATTTAAAACTATGGGCACGTTGAACTTAGTCCCGATGCAGGTAAAAGATTTTTTTATTCTTGAAGACACTGATCCAAAAACAGCTTTTAGATCGCAGAATTTTATTTATGTTGATCCTGAATTACAAAAAAATATAACTATAATTAATCAATGGCCTTGGCACTTTAAACATGGTTTTGAATATCTCACTAAAAGTTTATCTGTATTCTACTTTGTTGTTTATATGTTGTTATTAAAACAATACGCTTGGTACTACGGCTTAAATGGCATTATTCATTTAGGAAAAATGTTCGGATCAAGTGCTTTGATATTATTACCAAGCCTATATTATGTTTTGTGGTCTTCACGAACTAAATCTAGCTTTCTAAAAATCGCTTTTACTTTTGAATTAGTGCTGATGCTAAGCTTTGCGCTAGTTTATTTAGCACTGATGAAGTCGATGTTTTAAGGCCTATTGCTG
>JAYTPA010000076.1:0-3088 GCA_043747495.1 Bdellovibrio sp. | reverse complement strand
GAACGTATTTCAATGCCCGATTTCGATATCGATTTCTGTCAAGATCGTAGACAAGAAGTGATTCAGTATGTGACTGAAAAATACGGATCAGGATCAGTTTCGCAGATTATTACTTATGGTAAATTACAAACCCGTGCTGCGATCAAAGATGTGGGACGCGTATTAGGCCTGACGTTTGCTGAAGTCGATGTGGTCAGTAAATTAATCCCTGACAAATTAGGGATATCATTATCTGAAGCATTAGAAATGGAACCCCGAATTCGTGAAGCCATGGAATCTAATCCGACGATTCAAACTCTGATCGAATTGGCTTTAAAAGTTGAAGGGTTAGTTCGAAATGCAGGTATTCACGCAGCTGGGGTTATTATCGCTGACGGTGAATTAACACAGCATGCGCCCATGTACCGTGGTGCGGATGATGAAAACGTTGTTCAGTATGATATGAAGTATGCTGAACGAATTGGTTTAATCAAATTCGATTTCTTAGGTTTGAAAACTTTAACTCATATTCATCATGCTCTGAAACTTGTAAAACAAAATCGTGGGTTAAACATTTTAGAAAAAGATATTCCAATTGATGATCCAAAAATTTATGAACTTTTATCGCGCGGGGATACAGCGGGGATATTTCAGTTCGAGGGCGAAGGCATTACAGACGCCACCCGAAAAATTAAACCCGTCGGGTTTAAAGAAATCACGGCTATTAATGCTTTGTACCGACCTGGTCCGATGGCTAATATTCCTGAATTTACGAAACGTAAACATGGTGAATCAAAAGTTGAATATATTTTACCTGAAACACAACTGATTCTTGAAGACACCTATGGCATCATGGTTTACCAAGAACAAGTTATGGGTATAGCTGCAACAATAGCAGGGTATAGCTTGGGTGAAGCCGATATGCTTCGTCGGGCGATGGGTAAAAAAATTAAAGAAGAAATGGATCAGCACCGTGCAAGGTTTATGCAAGGGGCCTTGGATCGTGGTCACGACAAAGTTAAAGCCAATGAATTATTTGATTTGATGTATAAGTTCGCTGATTATGGATTTAATAAATCCCATGCAGCAGCTTATTGCGTGATTACAGCTCAAACAGCTTGGGTGAAGCATTATTACCCTGCTGAATTTTTCGCGGCACTATTATCAACAGAAGTCGGAGATACCGATAAAGTTGTAAAATATGTAAAAGATGCCCAGAAGCGTGGTTTAAAAGTATTGCCACCACACATTAATTTTTCAGATTATTTATTTTCTGTTAAAGGTGAAGAAATTTATTTTGGATTGGGTGGTATTAAAGGTGTCGGTTCAGCTGCTGTTGAAGCCATTATTGAAGCCCGAAATAAAATGCCTGATCATCAATTTAAAAACTTAGACGATTTTTTTGAAAATGTTGATTTAAGACGAGTAAATAAAAAAGTGATCGAGAATTTAATTAAAGCAGGCGCATTTGATGGATTTAATTTTCACCGAGCGCAGTTATCACTTGGTTATAGTCGATTTTTAGACCGGGCCATTGGCACTCAAAAAGATAAAGATTCAGGACAAGTTAGCCTTTTTGATATGGCTGCCGAAAAAGAAGATATTATTTTAGATGACACCAGAACATGGTCAAGAACGCAGTCGTTAGCTTATGAAAAGGAAGTTTTAGGATTTTATTTAAGTGATCATCCATTAAAAGGTTTTGAAAAATTGTCTCAAGTTTGGTCGACCTGTGAAATTGCACAGCTTCCAGCTCACATGCCAGACCCTGCGACTCAAAAGCCTCAAACTCCGCAAATTGTGAATGGTCGTTATCAGAAAGAACAAAAAAAGCGTGTTATTGTTTCTGGTTTAATTATTGAATCCAAAGAAATGATTACAAAAAAGGGAACACGAATGGCTTTTGCTAAACTTGAAGACTTATCAGGCACAGCAGAGCTTGTGATTTTTCCGGATACGTTTGCCAAATGTGGACATTTTTTAAAAGAAGAACGACCGGTCTTAGTTGGTGGGGGTCTTGAGGTCTCAGAAGGTAATGCAAAAATTATTGTTGATAATATTGCACCCTTTGATGAAATTATGCGAAAAACTAAAAGAGTATCTATGCGGTTAGACAAACTAGCTGAAGATGATTTTGAGAAGCTAGATCTGTTGATGGATCAATTTAAAGGTGACACGAACGTTCGTCTAGTTTTTGATATGAATGGCCAGGCCGTAGAACTGGAAAGTGAATTACCTAAGAAAATTCAGATTTGTGACGCGTTTTTTGAAGAAGTTCATCAGATCTTTGGTCGTACAGACTTTATTGAGGTGTAAAAATGATTTATAATGATCTAATGAAAATAACTATGAAAACTCACAAAACAATCTTCACATTCTTGTTAAGTTTAATGATGATTATTTCGGGCTGTGTTGCTGTTGCACCTCAAACCGAAAACTCAAAATTAGATAATAAACCAATCGCTATTCGTCGCAAAATCAAAGATGTTGATTACCGTGCAGCGACTGATGACAGATCCATGAAAAAACGTTTAGTGGTGTTACCTTTTTTAGATAAAAACCCACAGAAAAGATCAGACACAGTTCGTGCAAATTCGCGGGATGCATTTATCTATGATTTGAACCAGTCTGAAAAATTTATTGTGATGGACTCATCACAGTTAACTGTTGATACAGAAAAATATTTTAAAAACGGTGAATATGATTTAAAAACTTTAGCTAAAGATTCACAAAAATCAGGAATCAGTTCTATTTTAGAAGGTCAAATTATTGATGTCAGGCTTAAAAAACAAGCTGACCAAATCGGTGTGGTCAGAAATTTAAATGCGACCTATGAAGTTGTCGTGCGATTAAGAATACAAAATATCCGAACAGAACAAGAAGTTTTTCACACAGTTAAAACAGTGACATTAGAAGAAAAAAACACACGTGTTGCAGAAAGAGCTTCTGAAGATGAAATCTTTATTAGAAATCCAGAACTGGTAGAAATTCTAATTAAAGACGCATTTTTAGATTTTTCGCAGCAGATTCAAGACATCATGAACGAAATTACTTGGGAAGGCCGAATCGCAGCTATTCGCGGTGATAAAATTTATTTAAATGTAGGCCG
>JAYTPA010000075.1:0-2837 GCA_043747495.1 Bdellovibrio sp. | reverse complement strand
CGGGGCATATCCACATCAAGTATAATGATATCGTAAATACGTTTTGAATTGTCTAAGGATTTAACTTTTTCTAAAGCGTTAACGCCATCAAAAGCCTCTTCAACGGAAAACCGTTTTGTCGACTCTAAAGCCGTGCGCACAGAAAATCTTTGTGCTTGATCATCATCGACGACTAAAACTTTTAACATAACGTACCCCGTTTTGAATTGTTAACTTCAGCGCCCTAATTATTCAGAAAAAGTTCTACTGTAAAATGTGAACCTTGTTCGGGTTCGCTGTGCACAGTGATCTGACCTTTATGGAGCTGTACAAAGTACTGTGCAAGATACAGGCCCAGGCCGGAGCCCTTAATTGTTGAGGTTTTAACGTTACTAGTGCGAAAAAATTTCATGAAGATGTTAGGTAAATCAACAGTCGGGATGCCAATGCCTTGGTCTTTGAACTCGATTAAAACCTTGTCTCCGTCTTCTCGGGACCGCACCCAAACAGTCGATTCGTCAGGGCTGTACTTGATTGCGTTTTCTAATAAATTTGAAAAGACCTGTTTGATTAATTCAGGGTCTACAGGCACTGGGAACAAAGGCTCTAGCTCTTGAATGATCTTAATTTTTTTCACACGCGCTAAGAACTCATGCTTTTTAATGACTTCAGATAACAACTTATTGATGTCTTTACTTTGCTTGTGAAGTTCAACACCTTGGGTTTCAATCTGGCCATACTGCAGAATCGCATTGATGAACTTTAAAAGATCATCAGAACTGCTTTGAATGGTATCTAAGGCATCCCGCTGATTAGAAGACAATTGTTGAGTATCTTTGTGAATCACTTCAGTCATGCCGATGATTCGTGCTAGCGGAGTTTTTAAATCGTGTGACATCATTGAAATAAAATTCGTTTTCAATTCTTCGACCTGTTTTAGAAGTTTATTTTTTTGATAGTATTCCCAGCTTCGGCGATTTTCTTTGATCAATCTGTAAGGGATAAAAAAGTAATAACAAAGAAAAATGGCCAACAATGGATGGGCTAAATCAATCCACCAACCAAATAAAATAAATAAAGTCACAGCAATAAAGCTAACACTCATTAGCGTACATAATAAAATAAATAAACCACGTCCTGGCTTTAGCGCTAATGTCACATAAACGGTCAGTAATGAAATCAATGCTGTGATGATTACATTCATCGTTTTCGGCATACGTAGCGGAGAATTGTTATCGATCAAAGTCTGAATAATATTAGCTTGGACTTCAGTTTTCGTTGGAAAGTCTTCAGCTACGTGGGCCAGCGGTGTTGCCATATAATCTTTAGGCGATCTTCCTGTATCATACCCTACAAGGACAACTTTCCCTTTAAAAGTGTCTTCGGGGAAGTTTTTATTCACGATATCTTCGAAAGTGTATTTTTTAAACTGTGATGAATCATGGTAGTGAATATAAGTATTTTTAGAATCAAAAACATCGAACTGCCCACGAACTTCAGTTGAGTTTTGTATTTTTGGATTATAATAAGCCGCTACAAGGGCTTGCAGTGTGCTTTGATCCTGGTAGCTGACCATAAGCCTGCGGCTAACACCATCTTTAGCATACAGAGTGTTATCAGATGTTCTTGGTGCTGGTGACAAATTAAGATCATTTAAAGGCTCTGCCAGTTTCAGTCTGTCATGTTCGCCTTTCATCTCTAAGTCTTGAGTTAAAACATGAAAATTTTTAAAAAGCAGGGCTTGCTCTTTAAAAGCAAGCTGGTCAGATTTAGAGCCTTCGATTTCAATCGTGTTATCGGTGGTCATTTTTAAATCGTATAGCACATATTGCGGATCGTAGCTTTTAAGCTTTATTAAGAACGCTGCATGATCTTTTAAATTTGGATAACCACCGTATTTTTCAACAGTTTTAGAATTAATAATGACCAAAGCTATTTTTGGATCATTAATCTGTGATAAGCCTAGATTCGATTTAGTACGAAGACGTAAATCGTAAAGATAACTTTCGAAGTATTCTAAATTCAACGAGCTAATTAACTGCGCTGCTAGAAGACCGAAAAGAGTTTTGATAATGAAATTGATTTCTTTAGTATAACGATGGCGAAAATTTTTGAATCTTATGTTTTGTTGATTTTCACCCATTGCGAATCAAGTCTAGAAAACTAGATTTCGTCAGCAGGTCTGCAGCTTAAACCTAAAATTTTAGTCGAAGGAGACTTGTTCGGTTTAATTTTTTTAATATGAGTCTTTTTCATATGTAATCCTTTATAAGCAGTTATAAAACTACTTATTGGTTAGTTCTGCTTAATTTATAATACATAATGGTGGTCAAAATCAAGCTCCGAGTGCGTTCGCAGAAAAGATCGTCTTTTTTGTGTTTATCACCTGTGTGAGCTCTATGAATGTACATACAACCTCCGCCGCACAGGTGGCGGGCCCAACAGCTTTGACAATTATTAAGTTCTATCAGAGATTTTGAATACTTAGATAGCTTGGCATGATCAAGCTGTTCACCAACACCCACAACTTCGTCTTTTTCGCCAACAACCCAAGGGCAGGTGTAGAGCCGATTTTTGGCATCCATCATCAAGTAAGTTTTTCCTGCTCCGCAATGGTTTTCAATTCTTTGTTGGCTATCTAGAAGTTTAAAATAGTGATCAAACTGTTTGATCTGACGAAGCCCTGCTTCACCATGATTTTTCCAGGCATCAGCAGCAATCATGTTCATTTCTTCAATATAAATTTTTTGCAAATCTTTCGAAGGTTCTGAATACGCAAAATTAAATTCCATCCAATCCGCATTGAATTGTTTTAAAAATTGATAAGATTCAAACATATGTGGATTTTGCAATGAACA
>JAYTPA010000074.1:0-21406 GCA_043747495.1 Bdellovibrio sp. | reverse complement strand
GTTTTTTTAATTATCGTTGCGGTTCGTCTTTGGCTGACAGCGAAGTAGTTTTTATATAGCGGTTAATAAATTCTAAAGATCTTTTTTCAGATTCATCTGAAAAAGAATAAACTGCTAAGTGCCCCATCATTGGAACTCTGTAAAACTCGTAGGGGCGTTCTTTTAATTTAAGCTGTCTTGCTAGCATTTCAGACTGATCGATACCAACAAGCATGTCGTATTCACCATGGTAAATAAAAGTAGGAGGAGTTTTTTCACTGACCTTCACTAAAGGCGAAGCGTCTTCCCAGCCTTGCTTATTATCTTCGTACTTTGTACCCATTAAATCGATAATCATATCGGATTTCGGATAACCAGGTAAATACGTAGGCGTGCCCCCAATAACGACTGCGTTAACTGAAACATCAGATTCATTAGCTAGTAAAAAAGCTAAATGTGCCCCAGCGGAATACCCCCAAACAAATAAATTATTTTGATCAATATGGTATTTGTTTGAGTTCTTTTGGATCCAATACATGATAGCTTTCACATCGTATAACTGTGTTGGATAATGCGCTAACGGAGCCAGACGATAAGTAATATTTATCGCTTTATAACCTTCCAAGGCTATTTTTTTGCAGATATCAACCATATCTCCGGTTCTATTTCTCCAGCCGCCACCGTGAATCACAATGACAGTTGGAACATTTTTTTGTTCAAACCCTTTTTTGGAATAAACATCTGCTTTTAAATTATGACCATCATGACTTGTATATTCAATTTTCTGAATATTTATGACGTCATCTTGAAACAGATTCAATGATGAACATGAGAACGCTAGTAAAATAAGACCTATAATAATCAGATTAATTTTTAACATATTATCCTTAATTAGTAATCTCATAGTAAATATCACCATCAAATGGAATTAGTTTTTTATTTTTCACAATACGCACAGGTGTTCGCCCGCGATAACGTTTCAGCGCTGCTGTGTCTGGATCAACTTCTAAGAACAAAGGCTCTGCAAACAGTGAAAATAAAAAACTATTCACTTCTAATATTATAGGAATTAAATTTTCAGAATCTTTAAACATTTTTTTTGTGGGTCCCACATCAAATGTAATTGGTTTTTCTAGTTCAAAAATACCAAATTCCAGTTTTTTTGTTTTCTTTTTTAATTCTGATATATTTTTTTTAATAAATAATTCCAAACTGGGACCAGTAAAAAACAAATCATTAATTTTGACTTTATTTTCTGATTTTAGTTTTGGATTTTTTATATCTTTAATATCAAACGTTTTAAACTGGGCTTTGCCGTCGACGACATCTAATTGGTATCTTTCATTAATCTGAAAAACATCCATTGTTTGAGTCTTAATTTGACCGTTCACAACACTGGCAGTTTCTCTTAATAAAAGAACTCCGTCAGCATCAAATATTTCAGAAAATGTTTCACGATTTAAATCATCTTTAATATCAATTTCACTGACTTGTTTGAATAGATGCTTTTCATTTTTTTCACCAATCGGGTAAAATAGACCTACCCGCTTCTGTTTGGCTTCAGACTGGATGGTAAGCCCTAGAAATAAGCTAAAAATAATGAAAGCTATTTTTGACATAATTAAACGTCCTTCTTTGGAAACCAAGGAATAAAAACAGATGTTGTTTTTTGATATTTACGGTAAAGATCCCCGCGACTTTTTATTGATTGGACTTCTGAAGGTGGCACGCCCGTTACGTAAAGCAATAGACCCAAAATAACCAATGGAGCATAAATAGACCAAACTAAACCGCTAGTTCCTAACATAAAAATAAAGAATCCCCACCATATGCAGCTTTCAAAAAAATAATTAGGATGTCTTGAATAATTCCACAATCCTATATTACAAACCTGTCCTTTATTTTTAGGGTCAGCTTTAAAAATATTCATTTGATGATCTGCCACTGATTCACCAATAACTGCTAAAAGCCAAACAATAAAACCGGCTATCTCAAATGGACTTAAACCTGTATTCGTATTCTTAAAAACAAAGATAAAAGGTAATGTTAAAATTGAAACACTAATAGCTTGATACATAAAAAATATAAAAAATCTTTTTTTATAATCAACACCGTATTCTTGTCTGAGTTTTATGTAACGCGTGTCTTCATGGGGATGGTGACTGGCTATTCGGCGACTTAAAAAATAGCCTAGTCGAAAGCTCCAAAGACCTATCATTAAAAAGAAAACCATTTTTCGTGTTGGATCACTGTCAGAAAATAAATAAAATATTCCTGCGTGAATAAGAAAAGCAAATGACCAAATTGCATCGATAATACCAAAATTTTCGATTTTAACAGCCCACCACCACGTAAGCCCCATCATAAACACCGTTAACATCAAAGTTGCTAATAGAATTGTCATTGTGTCCATGAAACCTCTGTCGTTAATTTTTTTTAATTTTTTTAACAAATGGAAGAATTAATTTATTAAGACCAAAAAAGACCAACGGGGCTAATATGGCCCATAATATGACCGAATAAAGCCCAACAAGTGCATACTGTTTAAAAAACAAAGCCGTATCATCTTTAAAAAGCTGAATAATTAAATCTGGTCTGATTGGCACATCACCCAGATCAACAATTAAACTAGTCAGTTTAATGTAAATGGGAACCATCAGGATTTGCACAGGGTACATTAAATAATTAGCTGACTGAATAACAATGTGATTCATCTTAAAAAAATAACCTGCTAGGCCTGATAATAGTGTCGTAACTCCAATGATAGGAAAACAACCAATTAAAATACCCGCCGTTAAGCTTTGAGATAATTTTTCAGGTGTTGCTCCTTGGGTCATTTGATTTTTGATGCTATCTTTTAGTTTAGCTAACATAAACTTAGGCTTTTCTTTCCGTTAAGAATTTCTCTGTTGTAAAAGATTTTCCTAATCTGCGAATTTCTAATAGTCCGTAGACAGCCATTGCTATATTTCCTAATAAAATAACAAGTGCTAGCCACACAATGTTTTTTAATAAATGATTTTCTTTATAGGCCAACCAAAAGTAGAATGTAAAAAAAGCAAAATAAGTATCAAACAATGTAGCTATGCCCCACGGCTCTGCAATAATTTTCGCACCACCAACAAGAACATTCTCATAAAGACTTGCCCAAGATGTCACAACCAACATTGAAACTAAAACTATTGAAAAGAAAACGATAAGAACCTTTTTCATAATTACCTTTGCTTACAGCTACCTTATTTTTTAGTCATTAAGTAATGTGTCACTGCCCATTCCTGGCCATTATTGTAGCCAAAAAGTTCTGAACATGACATGAAAAACACCCGCCATCGATTAACCCAGGCTTCAGTCTGATATTGACCGTAAGCTGAATTAAATAATCTTCTGGCTTCGTTTTCATTATCATCCATAAGTTGTAACCAAGCTTCGAGTGTTTTTTGATAATGTTGTCCGTTCCAATCCCATTTTTGCTGAACAACAAGGTTATCATCAAATAAATCAAACAAATCTCTGGCTGGCATTTGCCCGCCAGAAAAAAAATATTTTCCCATCCAATTATCTTCACCTTCAGTTTCAAAGAAATAAGGCGTCGTTTTATGGGTAAAAATGTGAATAAAGAATTTTCCTTGAGGACTCATTTTTTGTGAAACTAATTTAAAAAACAAATCATAGTTTCTAAGATGTTCCATCATCTCAATACTCATGACCCGATCAAATAAATCAGATCCAAATTCATAGTTTTCTGGTTTTCCTAAATCGCGTGTCAAAACTTCTAAATTTTTAAATCCGCGCTGAATGGCCTGATCATCAATATATTTTTTTTGTGTTTTAGAATTTGAAACCACAGTGATTTTGGATTTTGGAAATCGTCTAGCCATTTCTAGCGAGAGTGACCCCCAACCACAGCCCAATTCTAAAATACGCATGCCATCTTGAATTTGAGCATGTTCAATAGATAAATCTAATGCCTTTTGCTCAGCTTCTTTTAATGTCTTACAATTTTCATCCCAGTAGCATGAACTGTATTTTTTATGTGGGCCTAAACATAAATCATAAAATTCAGTCGGTACTTCATAGTGCTGTTCATTAGCTTCTTTTGTCATAATGGCTAAGTCAGACTTTTTTAAAACTTCAGCGTACTTTTTTATGAACTGCCCGTCGGCTTTGATTTCATCACTTTTCATATCTATAAGTCTTTGTTTTAAAAGACGCTTGATCCCTGTTCTAATCACCAGATCAGGAACTAAACCTTTTTCCATAGCTGAAATGAATGCTTTAACCATGTGGCTCATTCTAGACTCTTTCCATCATGTATTGGCCCACGTTAATTCGTTCGGCCCTGAACGCACCTTCACAATAAGATAAATACAGATTCCACATTCTCATGAATTTATCATCAAAGCCCATTTGGGTCACATGGTCTTTAACTTCATTAAATCTTTGACGCCACATTTTTAAAGTTTCAGCATATGAAATTCCAAATTCAAACTGGTCGGCTAAAACCATATTATTTTCTTTGCTTTTACGATCAAAAATACTGTTCGTTAAAAGCATGCCACCTGGGAAAATATAGTTTTGAATAAAATCAGGTTTAGATCGGTAGCTATAAAACAAATCATCATGAATAGTGATTCCCTGAATGATGGCTTTACCTTTGCCTTTGATTGATGATGAAACTTTTTGAAAATAATTATCCCAGTATTGTTCACCAACAGCTTCAATCATTTCTATCGAAACAACTTTATCGTATTTACCTTCGATATCACGGTAATCCATTTCTTTAAGATCGATATGACCATTCATACCTTTGGCTTGAATCATGGCGCGATTGTGCGCCGCTTGGCTTGGTGAATTCATCACAGCTGTGACTTTACAACCAGTTTTTTCAACAGCGCGACTAAAAAATCCACCCCAACCACAACCGATTTCTAAAACATGATCACCAGATTTAATGTTCAGTGTTTCAATCATGCGGTCATATTTATTTAATTGGGCTTGTTCCAAGGTCTCTTGACCTGTTTTAAAAATTCCTGATGAATAAGTCATGGTCTGATCAAGCCATAATTTATAAAAATCATTACCTAAATCATAATGGGCCATAATATTTTTCTTAGCCCCATTTTTAGAATTACGACTGAGCATAAATTTAATTTTATACAGCAATGTTCCAACCCAAGTGCCGTGTAAGGCACGCCCTAAGGCCTGATCATTACGACAAGCCCATTCAATCAGTGCTGCCATATTATCGACATCGACTTTGCCTTCGATAACGGCTTCGGCTAAACCTAAATCGCCTTTTTGCACCATTTGATCAATCGCAGACCATTCTTTGATGTGCACATGAGCCACGAAGCTGCCATCACCAAATTTTTCTTTTTTGCCGTCTGGAAATGTGATTTCCACATGACCATTCTTGGCACTTTTTAAAATCTGCATGAAAAATCTAGCTGCGAACGATGGTTGCGCCATCTGTAATCTCCTTGTTAGGTGGATTTGGTTTCTTAAAGAATTTAACTTTTTTAAAAAATAATTTTACGGCTTGCATATGGATTCGAAGAACTACAAGTGGTGTCATCCAACCGTATTTATAAAGTAATTTAAATCTTAAATAATTTTCTAGTGATTGAGTTTTACCTGACAGCCACGTTTGTAGCTTCATCGTATTATCCAAATTTAAAAATTGAATATCAGCATGAATTTTGAGGTTATCATTTATGAAGCGAAATTTATATTTACCTTCGACTTTAAAAAATGGTGATACGTGAAATTCTTTGTTGGCCTCTAACCATTTATTCATTAAATCTTCACCGGCATGATGTAACCAATAGTAATGTCGTTCTGAAAAAGTATTATTCACTTCTACAAGCACAGCATCTAATTTCTGATTTTTTATGCAATACCAAAATGTAACTGGGTTAAAAGCATAACCAAAAAAACGTGGAATCGTTAAAAGTTGAATTTTTTCAGCTTGATAAGAAAAGTGCTGCTGAATAAAAGATTTTATTTTTAAACTTAATTCTTCATCTGGACCTGATAAATAATCTTTGCTATCAAGACTTAAAAACAGTCGTTTTAACTCGTTTTTTTTTGTGCAAATTTCATCAACATCGCCAAATAAATAAAAAATAGGATACTTAAAAGCATTCTTAGCCGTTTCTGCACGCGAGTGATAAACATGACCTTCAAAAAGTTGAACCATTTAGCTAACCTTCCATGGTGTTGCAATATCAAATTTTTTAGCAACGTTCACTGCACTTAGTAAGCCATCCTCATGAAAACCATAGCGCGTCCATGCGCCAGCAAAGTAAACATTATCTAGTCCTTGAATAAGATCAATTTGTTTTTGGGCATCAATAGCATTCTGATTAAAATGTGGATGATCAAATTCTGCAGAAGTAATCGTATCAACTGGATTTTCTGTTGGGTTCAGTGTTAGCAGTACGGGTTTTTCCGAAATGATATTTTGCAGTCTATTTAAATAATAAGTTAGTGAAACTTTATCATTCAATTGGTTATCCGACATTTGTGCTTTTACATTCCAGGCAGCCCAACATTTTTTTCTTTGTGGCATGTGCGTCTGATCTTGATGTAAAAAAGCTTTATTTTTTTGAGTTTCAAAGTGCTTTAATACATTTAGTATTTTTTGATTTTCAGTTTTTAGAATTTTTCGAGTCACCGGAACATGCGTAGCAAAAACGATCTTGTCAAAATCATAGATTGCTTTATGAGTAGTTAATTTAATTCCCTGTTCTGTGGTAACAGCAGAAATAGCAGCTTCCGATAAGTGAATGTGTTTTAGACGCTGAGCAATTTTATCGACGTATTGCTTCGAGCCGTTTTTAACTGTTCGCCACATTGGACGATCATTCACTTGTAGTAATTTATGGTTAATAAAAAAAGTGAGGAAGGTTTCCGCAGGAAAATCCAACATGTTTTTTTCTGGTGTTGACCAAATCGCTGCTATCATCGGCAAGATATACCATTCGGCAAGTTGTCGAGAATATTTTTTAGCACTCAGCAAATCGCCCACAGACCATTTGTTTATACGAGAAAGATCTCTGTTTTTTTCTGCGTCTTTATGAAATTTGATAATGTCATACACCATTTTGTAAAAACTTGGACTCAGCAAGTTATTTCGTTGCGCAAATACTGTATCTAAATTGTCGCCAGACCACTCTAAGTTGTTTCTAGGAACCTGTATTGACAGCGACATATCTGACTCAAATGTTTCTACATCTAAAAATTTAAACATAGCCGTTAAATGTGGGTATGTTAATTCGTTATAAACCAGAAAGCCCATGTCAACATTGGCTCTTAAAGAATTTGAATTAATTTGATAAGTGCATGCATGACCGCCAAGCCTGTTATCAGATTCGAACAAATGTACTTCATGTTGCTGCTGAAGCAACAACGCTGTTCCTAAACCACTAATTCCTGAACCAACAACTGCGATCTTTTCCATATTTAATAAGTATATATTAATGTCAGATGTTATGACAATAAAAAACATTGTTGTCTTATGATACGAATTTATCTAAAGTTAATCATAATGAAACGTTTAAATGCTGTTAAAAAGCAAAAATTACCTCGTAAGTATGATAATTCGTCGCGGGAAAATAAATCCAACACGAATCGTCAAATTATCATCGAGAACTACATTGAACTTCTTGTCACTCGTCGAGGTCAGGAAATTTCATTAGAAGAACTTGCACAAAAATCAAATTTATCAAGCCGTACCTTGTTTAGATTCTTCGGAGACAAAAAAACTCTGACTGTTGAAATCGAAAACTACATTGCCCAGTACTTAAGTGCAGCTTCAACCAATTTAGAAAAAATGTCCTTTGATGATTTTGCAGCTTATGTTTTTGAACTTTTTGATAAAAACGAAAATCTAATTTTGGCTTATCTTTATACTAATTTTGGTCAAAATTCGCGAGTGCTTTTTAGAAAACGATTTCTATCTTTACTTGTCGAAAAATTCAAAAGCCAATACGGCCCTATTGTATCGCCAGAAGACACACGGAAAATGCTTTTCGTCGTTTCATTACTTAATGCTAATCTTTGGAGTGATTTACGCGATGGTTTTGAGTTAAGCGGAAAAGACATGGCACAAACAATAAGATGGGCTATTCAAAGCCTAACAAAAGATCTTAAAAAGATCTAATCACTTAACTTTTACAGTCTAAACTTTCTAATGAATTTTCAACTTCCAGCTGAAGTGTCACAAAATGAATTTTAAAATCATGTTTAATTTTTTTAGATAGTCTAATGATTAAATCCTGATGATCAATTCCTTCTTGAACCACTAAGTGCACAATCATCGCATTTTCTAACGAACTAACTGACCAAATACGTAATTGATGGAATTGCTTCACTTCCGAATAACTAAAGATCAGCTTTTCTAACTGATTTAAATTAACACCTCGTGGAACCTTAGCCACAAGTAACTGAATCGCTTCTTTAAGAAGCGACCAAGAACTTTTCGCCATCACAATAACAACAACAATGGCCAAAATTGGATCAATCACGGTGTAGCCAGTCAATTTAATTAACAACCCTGACACTACGACAGCCACTGATATTAAAGCATCCACCATCAAGTGCATATAGGCACTTTTAATGTTAATATCATGATGGTGATGTTTAAATAAAAACGCTGAACCTAAATTGACGACAACACCAATAGCCGCAACGACAATGACTTGTATTTCTTGGATCGCTTGTGGGTTAATAAACCGTTCAATGGCTTCATATAAAATATAAAAAAGACTGATAAATATGACTGATGAATTAATAAAGGCAGCAAGAAGTGAAGCTTTCTTAAAACCAAATGTGTATTCAGGTTTGGCTTTAGAGGTAATTAATTTATAGCCAAACCATGACAGCACTAAGGCCAATACATCTGTCAAATTATGCAGAGCATCCGCTTTTAATGAAACAGATTGTGAAATAAAACTGTATGTAAATTCAATAACCACAAACAAAAAATTAATCGAAGCCCCGATAAGAAATGCTTTCGATACATTTTGCGTGTTTACGATATGATGATGATCATCATCATGACTGTGATCGTGTGCATGATGATGATCATGGCCTGATCCTGCCATTAGCGGGTCGCCTTTGATTCTTGCTGATCAGATTGCTGATCTTCAATGGGCTGATTATTATCTGTTGGATTCATATATTCAATAATGCGGCCAGCTTGGAATTTTAAAAGTCGATTTTCAGATGTAGTGTATATTTTTTGAAGCTGTTCTAAAACCCTTTCTTTTTGCGAAAAAGTTGCTAGTAGTTCTAAAGCCTCAGTGCGAATATTTTTTTCAAATTCATTGTTTGTCGAGCTGGCTTGAAATTGCAAAAACGATGAAATCTCATCAAAGGCTTTAAGACTTTGATTTTTTGCCAGTATATTTAACGCTAAAGTTCTACGGCTTTCACGATCATCAGAATTTCTGACAACTTCACCTAAATAAATAATTTGATCTGTGGAAACACTTTTTGATATTTTTTCTAGATAATCTTCAGCCTGATCAGGGTCAAATTTATATTTATTCATTTGATCCACAAGGCCTGTTAAATTTATTAATTCGGATTTAAAAACAGGCTGAGGTATTGCAACAGCTGCAGTGGTTTCTGCCTGTTGAATGTTTTTATATTTCATGATTGTCAGATAATCTTTACGAACTGAGTAATCAAACATGACAAACATTAATACAAAAAGCATCAAACCAATAAAGTAAAAACCTGCTTTCATATTAAACCCTCCGAATACGTAATACTTAAGACTGTAACAAGTTCCTCGCCCGTAGGCTTTATAATTTTAACTTCATCATCAATTTTTTTACCTAATAACGCCCTTGCTACTGGCGATTTCCACGAAATTCGCCCAGATTTAATATCAAATTCGTCTTCACCGACTATTTGATATGTTATCTGGTCACCGTTTTCATTTTCAATCGTAACTTTCGCACCAAAGACAATGGCCGTTGAATGAATATCTGCTGGATTAATGACTTCAGATGATTCGATCTTTGTTTGCAAATAATGAAGTCTGCGGTCGATTTCACGAAGTCTTTTTTTACCGTATTGATAATCAGCATTTTCTGAGCGATCGCCGTTACTGGCTGCCCAAGTCACAGTTTCAACGACTTTAGGTCGTTCACCATTTAAAAGCTGTTGGTATTCAGATCTTAATTTTTCAAAACCAGCAGGCGTGATATAATTTTTTGTATCATCTTTGGGTTGGTTAAAGAGTCTTTTTGCCATATTAATTTTTCAAACCATCTTTTAATGACTGCGACCTGAAAACAAAAGCTGGCATCAAAGAAACTACGAAACCTAAAATAAGCACAGAAGCGATCATTATATATTCTGTGAGTCCTAAAAACTCATTAGATAAAATAAACCCATATTGGTTCTGTATAAAATCACTTAAAACTAATTCTAGAATGAATTTTAAAAATAAACTAAGTCCTAATGAAAAAATAATGATCAATAAACTTTCGATCAAAATTAAACCCATCATAAAGTTGATATTTGCGCCTAGTGCTCTTAAAATTGAAAGCTCACGGCGCCTTTCATTAAGACTAGTCATAAAAGAAATCATCATTCCGATCAAACCGACAACTAAAACTAAAAATGAAATCAGTTTTAAGACAAAATTAATTTGTGAAAGGCTTTGCCATAATTCATTTAAAACAACCCCCGGAAGGACTGCCAACAAAGGTTCTGACTTATTTGTCGTGATTTCACGTTGCAGCTGCAAGATTTGCAGACGGCTTTTTGTTTTCAGAAAAAAAGATGTAATACTCGTAGGCTGGCTTTTTGTTTCGTCTTCAGCAGAATGTAAGCTTTCCATGGATTCTAAAGAAATATACAATGACTGATCTAATGCTGTCCCCGTTGCAGCCATAACACCAACAATTGTAAATGGTTTTTTATCGTGTTGTTCGAAAGAATCCCCAGTTGTGCTTCCATGGGCAATGATAATTTGATCACCAGTTTTATAATTTAATGTTTGCGCCACTTGCTGGCCAATAACCACTTGTTGCAAATCATTAAAAATTTGACCGCTTTGTAAAACAATATTTTGCTTTGATCGATATTTATAAAATTTAAAAAAATCTTGGTTAGTACCAACGACACGGTATCCCCGATGACCGTCACCTAAACTGTAAGGAATTGTCCATTCCACTGAGGGGTGATTGGCGTATTTTAAATAGGATTCATAGGATACGTTATTCGTCGCTTGACCAATATTAAAAACAGAATACAAAACTAACTGTAGCGATCCTGTTCTAGGCCCTACAATTAAATCAACACCAGAAATTGTTTGTGTAAAATTATCTTCAACAGATTTTCTGATTTTTTCAACGCTGAATAATAACAACAAACTGATCACTAATGAAAAAATAATAGCTGTTGTTGAAAAAAGTCTGAATCTAATTGATTTAAAGGCTAGCCTAAAAATATTCAAACTAAACCCCGACTTCCAAATTTTTAACTTTGTTCAAAGTCATCAAATTAAGGGCTGTGCTAAATAAGGGTTTTAACGCCATATCATGACTGACGAAAACTAAAGTCGAATTTTGTTCTGTTGATAATTCGAAAAGTATTTTAATAAAATTTTCGCGGCGATCTGAATCTAATGCTGACGTGGGTTCATCGGCTAAAATAATTTCAGGCTGAAAAACCAAGGCTCTTGCAGCAGCGACACGCTGTTGCTGACCGATTGACAACTGATTTACTTTTTTGTGTTGGATATTTTTAATATTTAAAGCTGATACTAATCTAGAATATATTTTTTCATTTTTTTTCTTCTTATTAAAAAGAAAAGGTAAATTGATGTTTTCAGCGACACTTAAATAGGGGATTAAATTAAATTGCTGGAAAATATAACCAATGTGCTTTGATCTAAATTGGTCCCTGGCAGAAGCAGATAACTCTGCCATATCTTGATTTAGAATTTTAATTTGACCATATTGTGGTATCATTACTGCAGCTAAAATTTCTAATAAAGTACTTTTACCAGATCCACTGGGACCGTGCAAAAAAACAGACTGTCCTTGTTTAATATTCAACAGTGGAATATCGAGGACAGTTTCAGTAGACTGTGCATATTTAAATTTAAGATCACTGATTTCAAAAATATTCACGCAAGCCTTTATTTATAGGGTTCTATAAAATCAGCTTCAAGCTCGAATGAAGTTTCACCGTATTGTGAACGCATGACTGTAATTTTAAATTGACCATAAACCCATATAGGCCCTTGTGCTGCAGGTACACCTTTTTTAAGTTTTACATAAACCATTTGATTTGGTGGTGGTGGCGGAACATGAATACACGCTTGCGGACTTGGAACTAATAAAAATTCTGTAACTAAACGTTGTTCGTCTTCCAAGGGAACCATAAAACCAGGAATTTTAACCCGCTGGCCGTCATGCTTTTTTAAATTATCAGTGGCTTTTTGTTCAATGTAATCCATTTCACCTAGCAGGCGCCAGTCAACTTCAGGGGCCGCTTCTGTACCTGAGCCTTTAAAATAGAACAAGGCTCCACCGACAGTGATCGAAAAAATAAAAATTCCTGCTAAAATCCATTTCATCATGACAGTAATTACGATATGATGATCAGCACTATGAGTAAATACCAAAGCGTGCGCGGCACAAGAGATTTATTGCCAGAAACTAAACAAGTTTTCCGCTCTATTGAAGCTAAAGCCTATAAGCTTGCTCAAAATTATGGCTATAAGGAAATTGAAACTCCTATTTTTGAATTTTCAGAGGTTTTTCACCGTTCGCTAGGTGAAACTTCGGACGCAGTTAGTAAAGAAACTTACACATTTTTAGATCGCGGTGGCGATTCAATCACTTTACGCCCCGAAGGCACAGCCGGAGTTGTCAGAGCCTACGTCAGTGAAGGTTTAGCCCAACATAATCCCAATAAATTATATTATTACGGCCCGATGTTTCGTTACGAGCGGCCACAAAAAGGTCGCTACCGTCAATTTTATCAAATCGGTGTTGAAATTTTAGGTTTAGAAAACGCTCAAGCGGATATTGAATGTTTAGACCTTGCTTGGAACTTTTTAAAATCGATTGGCCTGTTGGCAAAAATAAAATTAGAAATTAATACATTAGGTGATCCTGAAAGCCGACAAAATTACCGAAAAGCTTTAGTGGATTTTTTAACTCCGTTTAAAGATCAATTATCAGAGGATTCAAAAATCAGATTTGAAAAAAATCCGATGCGCATTTTAGATTCAAAAGATGAAAATGATAAAAAAATAATTGCGAACGCTCCGCAGATGAAAGATTTTTTAACTGAAGCTGCAAAATCTTTTTTTGATCAAGTCATTACTGGATTAAATCTTTTAGAAATTCCTTTCACAATAAATCCAAAACTTGTTCGCGGTCTTGATTATTATTGCCACACAGTTTTTGAATTTGTCACAACTGAACTGGGTGCTCAAGGAGCTGTCTTAGCCGGTGGCCGGTACGATGGATTAGTTGAAATGCTAGGTGGTCAAAAAACCCCAGGCATCGGTTGGGCCTCTGGCGTGGATCGCTTAGCTGATTTAATTGCATTACAACTTCAAACTGACGATCAAAAAAGCCCAATCAGTATTATTGCTTTAGGCGATAAAGCTTTAAATCAAGGTCTAAAAATCGCAAGCCGACTTCGGTCACAAAATAAATACTGCGAAGTTTTCCTCAGTGGTAATTTTAAAAAGAAATTAGAGCGCGCCAATAAATTAAAAACATCAAAAGCCATTTTAATTTTTGAACAAGACAATGGCCAATTCGAATATAAAATTAAAGATTTTGCTACTGGTGATGAAGCTGTTTCAACACTAACTGATTGTATGAAGATC
Organism: Bdellovibrio sp.; assembly: GCA_043747495.1. GTDB lineage: Bacteria > Bdellovibrionota > Bdellovibrionia > Bdellovibrionales > Bdellovibrionaceae > Pseudobdellovibrio. Next base: position 7,554 of record JAYTPA010000074.1, on the reverse strand, counting down.
TAGACTATAAATTAAGAATTTACTTTCTAGATCCTAGCTTAACATTTTCCCCGCGTGTCCAACCATGAACAGTTTGTGTTTGTGTGCGCATCCAATAAAACAGTAATCCAACACCAAACACAAACATAGCCACACTTAACCACTGCCCGCGTGTTAAACCAAGGGCCTGAAAACCAAGTTGAATATCGGGCATTCTAAACATTTCATTAAATGTTCGCATAACAGAATAACAGATAATAAAAACTCCAGCGATGAACCCAGGTTTACGGGATTTTCGGGCCAAGAAAAATAAAATCAAAAAAGTAATTAAACCTTCTGTAGCAGCAGCAAACAGTTGTGAAGGATAACGATAATCCAAAACAGGTGCTATCAAGTCTTTGATTGCACTATCACCATTTTGAATTTTCTCGACGATTTTATGTAAAATTTCATAAACTTGATCACGAGACTGAGGATTAGTTCTAAACGAACCTAACATTTCAGACCAATTCGCTGTAGGAGTACCGGCCTGTGCCACAACTTCATTTAATGTTGCTAAACGATCAAATTCATATCCTGGCCAGTTTAAAATATCTGATGGAAACTTCACGCCGTACTGAAAGCTTTCTGGGGCTACACGACCAACTAATTCACCATTTATGAAATTAGCGATACGACCAAAAAAAGCACCGATTGGCCCTGTGATCGCTGCTAAATCAATTAAATAAATTGGATTTAAATGGTTCTTTTTAGCAAATAAAAAACAGGCGATAATAATACCGATGATTCCACCGTGACTGGCCATACCACCTTCGTTCACAGCTAATACTCCCCAAAAAGGGATAGAATTTTTAAAACTCCATAGTAAGCTTTGATCGTAGAATAAACAGTAACCTAAACGACCACCAATTAATGTTCCGAAGGCCGCATAAGTTACAAAATCAGAAATCATTTCTTCTTTAAGTTCTGAATTTTGGCGGTAAGATAACCATCTGATCAGAAAATAAGCGCAGACAAAACCCAATAAATAAGAAAAACCATACCAACGCGGTCCGAAATTATCTGTTATACGAAATATAAATGGATCTAAATCGTGCACCATGATTCACCTCTGTGTGTATAACGACAATCATCCATTAGACAGGTAGTAACGTCAATGTTACAAAAGAAGTAGCAATAAGAGGGACACAATATGTCGACAAAAAAGGTTTCTGATATTTTTGATCCACAGGCTTGGACCGAAGTTCAAGGTTTTAATTTTACTGATATTACTTACCACAGAGCGAAAAACCAAGGCACTGTTCGTATTGCCCTTAATAGACCTGAGGTCAGAAACGCATTTAGACCACAAACTGTTGATGAATTATCTATCGCATTAGAGCACGCAAAAATCAGTGCTGATGTGGGTGTTGTGATAATCACTGGTAATGGACCCTCTTCCAAAGACGGCGGTTGGGCTTTTTGTTCTGGTGGTGATCAACGCATTCGCGGAAAAGATGGTTACAAATACGAAGGCCAAGATAGCAATGGCACAGGCGAACAAAATAAAGTTGATCAAGCCAAACTTGGACGATTACATATTTTAGAAGTTCAACGCCAAATCAGATTTATGCCCAAAGTCGTCATGGCCGTTGTTCCGGGGTGGGCTGTCGGTGGAGGCCATTCACTGCACGTGGTGTGTGATCTCACTTTGGCTTCAAAAGAGCATGCAATTTTTAAACAAACCGATGCGGATGTGGCAAGCTTTGATTCAGGTTATGGGTCTGCGTACTTAGCAAGACAAGTCGGACAGAAAAAAGCCCGCGAGATTTTTTTCTTAGGCCGAAATTATAATGCCGAAACAGCTTATCAAATGGGTATGGTTAATGAAGTGATCCCGCACAAAGATTTAGAAAAAGTAGCACTTGAGTGGGCGCTTGAGATGAATCAGAAATCACCAACTGCGATGCGCATGTTAAAATTCGGTTTTAATTTAATCGATGACGGCCTAGTCGGCCAACAAATGTTCGCCGGTGAAGCCACAAGATTAGTTTACGGCACTGAAGAAGCTGTCGAAGGACGAAATTCATTTGTTGAAAAAAGACCGAAGAATTTTAAAAAGTTTCCTTGGTTTTATTAGGATTTCTTTATCTTACCCAGCCACTTCAAAACTTCAGGCTGGGATTTTAACAACAATCCTATTTCTTTCTCCGCTGCAGCAACACTAATCTTTTGCGATTCGATCCATAAATCTTCGAATAAGATCTTAGGACTGGCGTAGCCTAACGATGGAAAACTTGAATCATTGATTTCCCCGAAAGCAATCAGACATAAATTTTGCCAAAGGTATTTTGTCGTTTTATTAAATGCAGGTTCATTCAACCGACCTTGTAATTCGCAGGCTTCTTTAACTTGTCTTGTTGATAGCGGTGAATCCATATCTAAAGCTTCAAGAATAAGTCGCATATTTCTAGATTGATTTTTATTTCCGTTTAAAATCATTTCATAAGTTTTTGCTGTTTCAAAATAAGCTAAAAGCTGTACAAATAATTTTTTAGAAAAAAAAGTCGCTCTGTTTTGAAACCACTTTGAATACACAACTTCGCCAGACTTAGAAAGTTGTTCGCGCGAATGCCATAATTGCACAACACGGTTGTCTGCGTCTTCGGTCCATTCCCAGCGCATAGTTGTACGGGGGTAAAGGGCTTTCCATAATGACATAATATCAGGTTTATTTTTAATGGGGAAAACCATCAAGCAATGGTGTTGATCAATCATCTCGATTTGCTTTTTTAGTTTATCAGTTAGGATCATTTTACTATCCAACTTTATCTACCTTATCAATAAGCTGACCAGTCATAAAGCGATGTAATACGCTGTTGATAAATGTTTGATAGGGCAAACCCATTCGCTCGGCTTCATTTTTAAGATCGTTCACTAAGATCGCATCCAAACGAATATTTATCGCTACTTTTGAGGCCTCAGGGTATGTTTTAACTTTACCCTGTTTTCTCTTCATTGATTTTAAATCATATTCTTTCTTCATAAATCCTACTTTCATTTTTAGTTGCTTTATGTGCAGATATGATCCGAATTAAAGTGTCGTCAATTTCACAAAACACAATGATCAAAATCCTCATTTTACTTGATAAACCAATTCGAATAAATCGATCCTCATTTTGTTTCTCATTCAAACTATGCTTGCTATCAAAAAACTCAATAGCTCTTAAATCAAGAAATACTGTCTGAGCCTCTTCAAAGCGTATCTGGTGTTTTCGATAATTCGACTCTGCCTTTTTAGTGTCCCAATCAAAGTACAACTAACACTTCCATTATAATACATTGTATATACTATTGCAACTTATTTAATAAATAAAGAAATAGGCAAAAATGCTAAAACTACCTATCAGCTTGCCATCCATTCGATCTCAAGAGTCATGCCTGCCTCTAGTAACCTATAATTACTTAATTTTATTAAATTGTGCGAAATTCGGAATTAGATTGAATCTTTTGCGCTTTAATAAAAATAGGCCGAACTAGAATAGCTTGGTTACATATACACTTGACGCTCAATCTATCAAAAAACATTATAGATTCATGAAACCTTTGATACGACGTGCGCTACATGAAGATGCAACCAACATTATTAATGCTCATAGAAGATCTATCAGAGAGCTTTGTTCAAAGGATTATTCCCCTGAGCAAATAGCAGCTTGGGCGGGTTTTAATTTTCAAGAAAATCACTGGCACAAAATGATGGATAAAGATCTTGTGTGGGTTATTTCCGATGATCAGAATAATATTTTTGGTTTTGGACATTTAAAATTTCATGAAAAATCAGAGGCTGAAATCGCAGGTCTGTATTTTGTCCCTGAAATTGTCGGTCAAGGCTTAGGAAAAAAAATATTTCAGTTGATACTTGATGAGTGCCGGAAGCGCGACATTCATTCGATCTCCTTAACAGCAACAAAAACGGCTAAAGCTTTTTATGAAAATGTGGGCTTCAAACAACTTGGTCCTCAAACCTCTTTAATGATTGGCAATGAAGAGATTGAGTGTTTTAAGATGCTGCAGACCATAGTTTAAATATCTTGATCGTCCAATAAGTCCTATCATCTTAGGCTTAGTTACATTGGACTGTTGACAAAATTATTAAGTAAATTAATCTATCGAGATGATGAAAAACTTTTTGATTACACTGATTAGATTGATTCCGGTATTGTTGATACCTTTATTCGCGAAAGCTGATAAAATCATTGCAGTTATTAAGCCAGTCAATGAAGTACAGCAAGACTCTTCATTTGTTTCATTCTCAAAGAATCTGAAAGCTGCAATTAAAAATAAGGATTCCGCTTTTATTGCCAAAATTCTATCAGCTGATGTCATGTATTCACTAGGGTACCACCCAGAACACAAAAATGCTGTCGATGGTTTTTTGAAATACTATGAAGTTAATAACAGTAAAGGGTCTGCTTTTTGGAAAGATCTAAACGATGTTATTGAATTGGGCTGTACAAAGTCTGGCGATTTTTTTGAATGCCCTTACGTAAACTCGAAGTGGCCAGATAAATTCGATTCATATGAACATGTGGTAACCGTAGTTGAAAAAACACCAATTTATAGTAAACCCGACGCTAAAGCCAAAGTTGTACGAATTGCAAATTTTGAAGTTTTGAAGCTTACTGACAAACGGGAAAAAGAAGGTTGGTATAATATTGATCTTGGCTCTAAGAAAATGGGATATATTGCTAAATCAAATGCACGTAGTCCCATTGACTATCGTGTTCAATTTCAAAAAACTTCAACTGGTTGGAAAATGAAGTATTTCATAACCGGAGATTAAATATTATTCTTTCATAACTTCCTAAATAAAGTGTTCCCATCCCCCGTTAAACCAAAGTTGTGACTTAATCACAACCCTATTTTGTTTTATTTTGAGACATTCTACACAAACAGCACTCGCGATTATCAGGCATGATAAAATATAAGTATGAAAACACTTATTTTAATGACTCTTGTTTTAATGTCTTCATCTGCTTTCGCACAGAATTCTAAGCCGTGGCTGCTTAGCCCCGCTGCTGAAGCGCGTGCTGCGAAGCGGTTTACGCTGGCTGAATGGTTAGAAAATAAAAATAGAAATAGTATGGCTGATATGTGGTTATCGTTGAATTCCCCGTCACCTTATGAATTTATGGCCGGTGGGGCTTTGAACCAATACGTTGTTAATTACACAGGCCAAGCTGAATTAAAGAAAAGTTCCTATGACGGTGAATTTTCTGCCTACGCTAAATTTGTAGGCCTAACCGGCGAATACCAAAATAATTTTGAAGAATCATTTCATGATGAAACCGGAATTTTCAATGTCAGACTTTTTGGACACACATTGCAAGGATCAAATTTAACTGTGCATTACGGTTTACGTACGCGCACTGATAAAAATGGCTTGTATCGTTTAAACCAACAATTTGCTGCGGGAACGATGCAATTATATATTATGAAATATTTTGGTGTAACAGGAAACTACCGTCATCATTTTAAAGTTCGTGAAAGTTATTATGGCGATACCGAAGCTAATACTCAAACCTATGGGGCTTTTATTGAATTCGGCAGTTTAAGATTAATGGGATCATTTTTTCAAGAAAACCAAGAATCAGAACTCAACACTGTAAAATCAGAATTAAAACGTGAAGGCAGTAAAATCAGTTTACAGTTTTTTTTCTAACAGTGCTGCGTAGAATCCATCAGTTTGGTCTTTATGGGGCCACTGTCTGATTTCTTTTTTTAAAGTCCAACGCTTACCCTCTTCAGTATTTAAAAACCACTGCACTTGATCTTCGTTTTCAGATTTTAAAAGACTGCACGTCGCATAAACCATTTGGCCGTTCGGTTTACTCATTTTAGAATAATCAGAAATAATTTCTTTTTGTAAGACCTGTAATCTTTCGATTTCTTCTAGTGAAAGCTTCCATTTCGTATCTGGATTACGTTTTAAAACACCTAAACCCGAACAAGGCACATCTAATAAAACTTTATCAAACGAACCTTCAAGGCGTTTAATGACTTTTGTAGAATCAATTAATTTTGTTTCGACGATATCAACTTTATTTCTAGCCGTTCGTTTTTTAAGTTCATTTAATTTCCATTCATGAATATCCATGGAAATAATTTTACCTTTATTTTTCATCAGCGCTGCCAAGTGTAATGATTTACCGCCGGCACCGGCACAGGCATCAACGACTCGCTCGCCCGGTTTTGGATTTAATAAGGCTGCAATTGTTTGTGATCCTGCATCTTGAACTTCGAAGTAACCGCTTTTAAAAGCGTTCGTTGAAAAAACATTTTTTCTTTCCATCAGCCTCAAAGCATCAACATGGTCAGCAACGGTTTCAGCGAAGATATCTTCTTTTTCAAGTTCTTTAATTAATTGATCTGGCTGAATACGTAAAGTGTTGGTTCTTAAATACACATCCGCTTGACGATTCAGCGATTGCACAATAGCAGGCCATTCAGATTTAAATTCACTTTCACCTAAATCATAGAGCCAATCCGGAAATGATTCGGTAACAGCCTGTGAATATTTCTTTTTTAAATTGGCTTTAATTTTTACAACATCAGTTGGAAATTCGTCTTCGAATTCTTGGGTATCTAATTTATTTTTTAATAAATGTACGGCTAACAAATCATAGGGCTCAGTGGATTCAGCAACGGTTTGATAGTAGCGGTAGTGCCTGACAACTTCGTAAATTGTTTCAGCAATAAATTTACGATCACGCGATCCAAGTTTACGGTTATTTTTAAATATTTTTTCGATAACTTTATCTGCGTACTTATGATTTTGAAAAATATCGGCTAAGGCTTCAGAGACTTTTTTAAGAATATGGAAATGCAATTTCATCGTTAATCCAATTTTGAGTGTACAGCTAGAACGTAGCTGCTAAAATGTAAAGACGGCTCCAACTGAAATGAACGTTCCGTTCAGCTGACCATCACTTGTAATATGTAAGTGATTTCTTAACCCACCTTCGATGAAAAAACCAGTGTTCTCGAAAATATTAAATAGACGAAGCCCCAACATCAGCTGATAATCCAGAGATAAGACTGATTCACTATCGACTTGTTTGAAAAAAATTCCAGGTCCCGCAGCGATTCCGAAATAAAGTGGAAACTGCGATCCTGCATCGGGAAATGTAATCCCATATAGAAAACTCATTTTAGATGCTTTTTGTCCAACGGGTTCAAAGTTATTGTAGCTGATTCTAACAACTTCGTCGTAAAGATCAGAATCTTGCGTCAGTCTGTAAGTTAAATCAAAACCCACTTTACCAATATCAGTTTGTTTAGAATCGTTTCCCCAATTGTAAGCTGTTGTTGATGAAAAACTGCCGATGCCTAATTGCAAATAGTGATCTTGCGGAGATAGGGATTCAATTGAGCTAGGATATCTGTTCGGGTATCCATTTGGAGTAGCTTGATAGTTATCTTCGTTGCCGTTTTGGCTATTTTGAGCCACACCGCGGTTTTGAAAATATTTTGCTGCTGCTTTTTTACCAACAAGCGGCGCTGCTGAATGCGCTTGAAACGTGAAAGCCAGTGTTG
>JAYTPA010000073.1:0-28302 GCA_043747495.1 Bdellovibrio sp. | reverse complement strand
TCAAAGGTTTGGTTTTTAAATTTGTTGCAGGATCTGGACAAAGCTGTCTTTTAAGTTCGAATAAAATAGGATTCATTTTTTTTCGTTGTTCACTGTGGGCTGTGACTTCGCCAATTTCAGACAAAACAGAAAACATCATTTGCTGAGAATAAATTTTCATATTTTTATATTCAGGAAAAGCAAAATTGAAATGGGGTTCAAGGATAAAATAAGAGATATCTACATTAAGGGCTTTAAAGTAATTATTATGTTTCAATGTAGAGCTGTTTGTAGCGATAACTAAAGCTTTTAACATGGAATTAAGCATAACGAATCCAAGCCAAAATTCAAACGTTAACTACGACCAAACAACGTCATTAATTAATTCATACACCCAGGCATATGCGCTTTAGAAAAATAGATTTCTTTTATAAAAATATAAGGCATACTTGACTAGTGACCCAGTCAAAAAAATATAATCCCCTACGCAACACTATTGCATTTATTTTAACCATAATCATCGGTTTGCAGTGCTTTTCACAGGCATTAGAATCTGACGAGTCTTTTGATCCTTTCTCTGATTACAACGAATTTGAACAAGACACTGATGAAGAAGCTGATATCAATTTTTTAAAAAATGGCCGTTACTTAACATTAGCCATGGTCTCTGGCTATCGTGGGTTTACAGACGGTTTTAGTAAAGCTTACGGCGGTAATTTTATTTATGGTGTGCAATTCAGTTACTTTTTTGATTTAAATATCGCAGCTTCGCTGGGTTACACCACTGGCGATCACGCAGTCAACTTCAGCAGCGCAAGTACACCTTACACAGGCAATGTGAACCTTCAGGTTTTTGATATTAACGTTAAATATTTTTTTAATACAGACAACGTCACAAAAGGTCTAGCTGACTTGAACCCCTATGCGTTATTTGGCACTGGCTACTACACAAGAACCTATAACCTTGATCAAGAATTTGGTGAAGACCCTGATCGCGTCGCAGGATTCAGATTAGCAGGCGGTATTGAAATTCCAGTTCTACGCCGGCGTTCTTATTTTGGATTTCAATTTTTATATAACTTTGTGCAATTCCCCGATGAAAATATTAGTGATATTTATGAAGGTAATATAAACGGAAGATCACCTATTTCACCACGATTGAAAGGTGATCCCTATGAATTTAATGTGATGTTTGGATTTAATTTCTAGAAACTGACCCCGATAAATGCCCTTAGGGATTAAGTTTATGGGGTATTTGTTGACTCCATTTTCTCAACATAACTTAAATGAATTTATTATTATTAAAGTCTTGATACAACTTCATGTGATGATGCAAATTTTCAACTTTTTTAGTCGTGCACCATGATCTTCTTGTGAGTCTTTTGATATCTGATCTTAGCATCGCGCATCGCTGATTTAGCGCAAACATCGGATCAAAGACTTTCTTAAACTGAGCTGTGTATAAGCGCTCTCGTTTTTTCTCTTTCTGATGTCTTGCAATCACAATCTCATGTACTGCATGTGGAAAAAATTCTTTTACATAACGACTATAAATCGTGGCCCCATCGGTAATGATTTTCACTGGATCAGTTGCTAATCTTGATTTAATTTCTACAAACAATTGTCTGATCGCTTGATCACGTTCGTTAGCTCTAAATCCATATTTTTTATGTGCTATTTCAGCTAAATGTCCCTTAGCTGGGATTTTACCAACAGTTATGCCCAGAATCTGGTACTGATCAGATACGCAAAGTGGAATTGTAAGAGGTTTTAGTTTTGTGTGCTCAATGGATTCCATTTCATCAATCTGAATTGTTTTACAGCTGAGTTTATTTTGAGAGTAGTTCTGGTATTTAGCTAACCATAAGAACTTTCTCTCGGTCGTGAATTTTGAACACTGAAGTATCCGGGCAGAGCTTCGAAGCGAGTTTCCCTGAACAAGAAGTTTAAAAAGGTGCTGATTAAGTTGTGGTTTTTTTTGATAATACGTTGGAGAGCTAGTTTGCGAGGAAAAGGATTTATGACAATTTTTACAGAAATAACGACGCTTAAAAGTCCTAAGCACTTTAACGTAGTAGTAGTTCTTTTTAATTGTTTTTAGGCTTTTGCAGTGAGGACAAATCTTCATGAAAGAGTCTATCTGCAAACCCTAAAGCCTGCCGAAGATCAAATAAAGAGGACTTGAGCTAACTTAAGTTCCGAATATCAGACATCTAATAAACCATAAACTTAATCCCTAAGGGCATTTGTCTGGGTCAGTTTCTAATTTCTAAACCAATTAGAAACTTGCAGTACTAAACCTAAAATAACCATAGCAGGCGCCGCAAAGATAAGAGCTTTTTTCCAGTAAGAAAACAAAGCATAACTGGATGGCGCTTCATCACTTAAAAACTTTTCTTGAATGTCTGATATAGCTAAAGATTTAAAAACTAAGACAATCATCCCTAAAGCTGAAAGTGGCAATAAATAATTAATCAATGTTGAATCGATATTTTCAATCACACTTTGGCCGAATATATGAACATTTTTAAAGCCAGAACTCGAAAAAGCAGGAATAATTGTCATCAATAAAACCACGCCCACAATAAACCAAGTTGAGTATTTTCGATCTTTCTTAGCAAATCGTTCTGAATAATTTGAAATTAAAGTTTCTAATAAACCCACGCTCGCATTCAATGCGGCAATCCATAAACACAGAAAAAATACTAATCCAAAAGTGCCACCGAATTTTATTTTCATAAATAAATTGGGTAATGAATCAAATAAAAGACTCGGATCAGTTAGCGGCTTTCCTGACAAACTAAAAGCGACTGGAAATATCAACAAAACGGATAATAACGAAATCACCACATCAATCATTGTGACTCGGAAACCCACGCTAGGTAAGTGATCTTTATTTGTAAAATAAGAACCAAAAGTCACCATCACACCCATACCAATTGAAAGTGTAAAGCACATGTGACCTATAGCGTGTCCTAACGATTTCATATTTAATTTTGAAAAATCAGGATAAAATAAAAATCTTAGAACTTCTGGTGTTGAATCAAGCGACAAAGATCTGATCAACATCATAATAAATAAAAAACCAAAGACGGGAATAATAAAGTTAAGCAATAGCTTTTCAAATCTGTGTGCTAGTTTTTGATTAATAATAAGTCCAGCAATAATTAAATGCACACTGGCTAAAGCGAACTGTAGCCAGCCATTGGTTGAAAGCACATTCATGTTTAAGCCACTGATGTAACTAGCGGTATCTAATCTGAAAAGGCCAACAATAAACTGTGTGATATAATGTAAAACCCACCCGCTGACCACTGAATAGTAAGACAACATAACTAATGCGATTAACAAAGTTAAGCGTGATAACCAAAAAAATGGTTTTTTATAATTAACAGAAACCCGCTGGGTAATTTTCAATAAACTAGCTTCTGAACTACGCCCCAGAATTAATTCAGCAATTAAAATGGATAAACCCACAGTGAAGCATAAAAACAAATAAAGCAGAATAAAAGCACCGCCACCATTTTCGCCTACGATATAGGGAAATCGCCAAATATTACCTAAGCTGCAAGCACTTCCTACAGCTAATAAGTAAAATGAAAACCTATTTCTCCAGTAAATTTTTTTATGCATTACAGATTACTTTCTCCGCCCCGTCTTGATTTCATACAGTAAATTCGAATTGGAATTCCATGTAAATCAAAACGTTCTTTAAGATTTTTAATTAAAAATCTTCGATACCCGTTATTAACTCCATCAGGATGATTTGCGAAAGCCATAAAAGCCGGTGGCTTTTGATATGTTTGGGTTAAGTAATAAAACTTAACATTTGTTGTTCCCCAAACCGGGGCCGGAGCTTTACGAATTGTTTCAAAAAAGAAATCATTTAAATCTGATGTTTTGACTCGGAAATTACGTTTTTCACTGACCCGCTCGATCTCTTTAAATAAATCATTGATACCATGGTTCTTTGTAGCACTTGTGAAAACAATAGGTACATCAACAAAGAAATGAAATATTCTGGCAATTTGTAATCTAAAAGTTTCACGGTATTTTTCAATTTCATCTTGGCCTAAGTCGGACTTATTAGCCACGACCACAACACCTTTATGGTCATCCAAGATGGCTTGCATGATCTTAGCATCTTGCTCTGTTGGGCCTTCAGTTCCGTCGATCACTAATAAAACTATGTCGGCTCTGCGGATTGATTCTTGTGATTTAAATGCAGAAATGATTTCTACATCTTCTTCACGTTTTGACTGACGTCGTAAACCAGCTGTATCAACTAAAGTATAGTTAATGTCATTAAATGTCAGGGGTGAATCGATGGAATCCACAGTGGTTCCAGCAATATTGCTCACAAGCATCCGGTTTTGCTTTAACAAGCAATTACACAAGGAACTTTTCCCAACATTGGGTTTTCCCACCATGGCCACGCGAATCGTACTGGCTTGTTCCTGAGGAATTTCAGGAACCATTTTAACAATCCATTCTAAAACATCAGAAACGCCACGGCGTTGTTCAAACGACGCTGCAATCACATCAAGCCCGAATTCATAAAAATCAGCTTTCAATAAATCCTCTTCATGCTGACGATCAACTTTATTAATCACAAGAAGCATGGGCTTTCCCGTCTGCTTAGCAATTTTAATAATGTCTTTATCTTCAGGAATTAGACCTACACGCCCATCCATCACAGCCACAATAAAATCCACGGAAAATAAAAAATCACTCACCTGTTCTTTAATTAATTTTGAAAATACATCACCGGCTTCAGTAACTCCACCCGTATCGATTAAATCAAATTTTTTACCCCAGATATCAACAGGTTCAACTTGGATATCACGGGTTACGCCGGGTTGATTTTTAACAATGGCTTTACGGCCATCTGTAATAATATTAAAAAGTGTCGATTTACCCACATTGGGTCTGCCGATAATAGCTACTTTAGGTGCGTCGATATAATGATTATTCTGATTCTGTGACATATTTTAGATCCTTCATAGTAACTTTGTTTTCAAACCAATTTTCTTTAACGACGACATTTAAATCGAGAAATATTTTTTCTTGCATGATCAATTCAATTTCTTTTCTAGCATCTTGACCAATTTTTTTGATATTCACAGCACCTTGACCAATAAGAATTGGTTTGTGTGAATCTTTAGCCACAAGAATATCAGCATAAATTTTTGGACAAGGCTTAGCATCTTCTTCAAATTTTCTGATTTGAACGGCTAATTGATAGGGAATTTCATAATTAAGAACTTCAAAGCATTTTTCACGAATAATTTCAGCTGCTAGATCACGTACATGTTCAGTCGTATAACTATCAGTATCATACAGCGGAGCTTGTGCTTCTGGTAGAATTTGCATAAATTCATTCAAAATAACTAAACGATCTTGATTGGAACCTTTTGTATTCGACAAATTAAAAGCTTTCCCGCCAGCCATTTCAATCATACCTTTTAAAATTAAAGCTCGATGTTCTAAGTCTTTAAGATCTACTTTAGTAATTAATCCCACCCATGGCTTTTTTGAATTCTTCACAAGATCAATGATCTCTTGATTTCGTTCGGCTGTATCTTCATTAAGGCTTAACACAGCCACAAGCGCATCTGAGCTTTTAATGACGTCATGAGCTTCTTTTTCTAAAAAGCTATTTAATCCCGATGTTGATTTAACTAACCCCGGTGCATCAATAAAAACAATTTGTCCTTGTTCAGTCGTGTGCAAACCGATAATTCGACGTCTGGTCGTTTGAGGCTTACTCGTCACGATCGATACTTTTTCTTTAACCAGAAAATTAAGCAGTGAGCTTTTTCCTGCATTAGGTTGTCCGATAAGTCCTAAAAATCCAGATCTATATGTACTCATATTTTTTTTCCATTCGTTTCTTGTATATTTTGAATTAATAATTTAGCTGCCATTTGTTCTGCCGCTTTTTTGCTTTTACCTGTCGCTCTAAATTTTTCTACCTCACCAAGGCTAATGGCGACTAGAAATTCAGGGTTATGCGAAGGCCCCTGCGTGGAAACCAGTTTGTAATCAGGAGATCCTAATTTAAATTTTTGTGATAATTCTTGCAGCCTGGTTTTATAATCTTTTTCGTACTCTAAATCGGGTTTAATAATATGTATGTCTTCAATAAACTGACTTTTAATCCAGTTTTGAATATGAACAAATCCTGCATCTAAATACAATGCCCCTAATAGGGCTTCATAAGCCGAGGCCAAAACACGCGGCTTCAAATGTGATTCTTGTTCTTTTTCGCCAGGGCCTAAAATCAAATAATCATATAACGCTAATTTATGGCCCTTTTCAGCTAAAACACTTTGATTCACAAGACTGGCTCTTTTTTTAGAAAGCATACCTTCATCATCCTGTGGAAACATTTCCATTAACAATTCAGCAAGCACACTTCCTAAAACAGCGTCACCTAAAAATTCAAGTCGTTCATTGTGAGCCTTAGTGCGACTTTCTAAAATACAAAAGCTTTTATGGGTTAAAGCTTCATATAATAGTTTTTTATTTTTAAAAGTGTAATTGATTTTCTTTTCTAAATTTTTCGAAGTCATCATACTAATTCACCGATTAGAAAACCTTCAGATTGATCAAATTCAACTGACTTAATAAGAATTGGAACTTCTTTTCCTAAGTAAGGATTTAAAGCTTCTTCGCTGGCATTGATTCTAACTGGCCAATAGTTTCTGGCAAGACCTTGATTTTTACGTGAAGCTTTATTTAAAACTAAAGTTTTTAAAGTCTTTCCGATTTGCTTCAAACCTTCAGCTTGATAACGATGGAGGCTTAATTCTCGTAAACGTGTCGCACGTTCTTTGCGGATATGAAAATGAATCTGATCAAAAGTGGCTGCTTTTGTTCCTGATCTTTCACTATAGGGAAACACATGCAGTCTTGTCCACGGTGTTTCTGAAAGAACTTTATATGTGTTTTCAAATTGCTCATTTGTTTCAGTCGGAAATCCCGCGATCACATCCATACCTACAAAAACATTTTTTACATTTGAAATCTTATGTAACATATCGCGAACTTGTGATTCACTGTACTTACGTTTCATTTGTAAAAGCACATCGCTGTCAGCGCTTTGAATGCTCATATGGAAATGGGCGCATAATCTGTCATTATCAAATAGCTTTAGAAGTCGGTCTGATATTTCAATGGGTTCTAATGATGATAATCTAATTCTTGATATAGTTGTCTGTTCTAAAACGCTAGCAACTAAATCGTCTAAACCTAAAGTTTTGCCTATATAAGACGTATCTTCATAATCACCAATATGCACGCCAGTCAGAACAACTTCATTTATATCACTGGCTTCTAAAGATTTAATTTTTTTAACTATATCATGAATAGGTATTGAACGACTTTTTCCTCTGGCATAAGGAATAATACAGAATGAACAAAATGAATTACAGCCATCTTGAATTTTTAAAAAACTTCTGGTGTGCGACAGCTCTTCACCGCCGTGGGCCTCAAGATCTTCTTTTTTGAAAATATTTGATTTAAAAACTTTTTCAGTGAGCTCGCCATTGAAATGTTTTTTAAGTAAATCTGGTAATAGACCTTTATGCGAATTTGCAATCACTAAATCAGCACCCGCAAGGTCTGAAAATGCCCCCGTATCCACTTGCGCTGCACATCCTGTCACAACCACTGTTGAGAAAGGCTGTTGTGATTTAATCTTTCTGATGGCTCTGACGGCTTCTTTAGTCGCTTCCGCAGTAACAGCACAGGTGTTTAAAACATGTATTTGATTTTTTGTTTTATCTAGTTTTGAAATAGAACTTAAAACTGGACTAAATCCATTTTGCGATAAATTCTTTTGAATAAGGCCGCCGTCGTAAGTGTTTACTTTGCAACCGAACGTATGAACTACAACTTGATCCATCCGCCCCCCAGTAAGTGTTGTTCTTCACTGTAAAATACAGCAGCTTGCCCAGGTGTTACGGCCCGTTGGGCTTCAGTAAAATGTAAATCAAAACCGTAATCTGTTTTTTTAGCTACAGCACTTGCACTTTTATGTTGGTACCTTATTTTTACTTTTAAATTTTGTCCGTCTTCAATATTTTGCAATAAATGCGGTTCAATGACTTTAACTTCATGGTAGTAAAGATGTTTTTCATCCCCTACCCAAACTGTATTATCAGCAGGGTCAATTTTGATCACAAATAACTTTTCATGATAAGTCATTCCTAATCCCCGACTTTGCCCGATCGTATAAAGATGAATACCTAGATGATCAGACATCACTTCACCAGTTGGGAATTTTTTAATAAGACCTTTTTTAGTTTTAAGAATCTGAGGATCCACATTTTCTGTAATGAACTGATCATAGCCTTTAGATCCCACAAAGCAAATTCCTGTTGAATCTTTTTTCTTGGCGACTACTAAACCCTTATCCTCAGCGATTTGTCTGACTTCAGGTTTTTTCAAATGACCAATCGGAAATAGAAGATGCGGGATGATTGCTGGATCAATTGTAAAAAGAAAATACGTTTGATCTTTCCAATCATCTTCAGAGGTCTTAATCACCATCTGATTATTTTTATTAGTCACAATTTGTGCGTAGTGACCAGTGGCTAAATAATCACAATCAAGTTCTTTCATTTTTTGAACGAGATGGTCAAATTTTAAATACGTATTACAATTCACACAAGGAAGCGGAGTTTCGCCTTCCAAGTAAGCTTTAATAAATGGATCAATGACCGATGCTTTAAATTTAGCTTCGCAGTTTAAAACATAAAAAGGAATATCTAATTTGTCTGCAACCGATCTAGCATCATCAACATCCAAACTTGAACAACAAGTCCCGCTGCCTTCTGTGATATCGCAATTCGTATAATCCCAAACTTGCATTGTAGCACCAATCACTTCGTAACCCTGATCTTTTAATAAAGCTGCAGCGACAGATGAATCAACTCCGCCACTCATAGCTACCAGGACTCGCTTACCCATATGTGACCTCGGTGTGTGATAATGATCTCAGTCTCGTGACGATTTTAATTAATTCTACAATAAATAAATCAATATCATTTTTTGTCGTCATCCAACCAAGGCTAACACGTAATGAATTTTGGGCTTCAGCTTTAGTTAAACCCATTGCTAAAAGTGTGGGGCTAGGTTCAGGGTTGCCACTGCTACAAGCAGCACCTGTGCTGACTGCAAAACCCTGAATATCTAGACTGACCAATAAAGTTTCCCCGTCGCAGCCCTTGATCACTAAACTTGAAGTGTTTGGCAGTCTTGCTGATTCATGACCTGTGAGAGTGACTTGATCAATTTTATTAAGAATTTCACTTTCAAAATAATTTCTTAATTCAAGAATTCGTAATTGTTGTTTTTTAATTTCAGAAAGCTGGTCTAACATTAATCCAAATGAAGCTATGGCTAAAATATTTTCAGTACCACCACGTCTAGACCGTTCTTGGCCTCCGCCGTGAATTAAATTGATGTAAGGTGAATTTTTTCTGACGAACAAAACCCCACAACCTTTTAAGGCATAGAACTTATGGCCTGAAATCGTTGCGTAATCTATTTGTAATCTTTCAAAATCAAAATCTATTTTCCCGAAAGCTTGAACACAATCTGTGTGCATTAATGTATTATTTTTTTTAACAAGCTCTGCAATTTCTTTGATTGGAAAAATATTGCCCGTTTCATTATTAGCCATCATGACGCTAACTAGCGCTGTTTTTTCGTTAAGGTGTGATTTAATAAACTGAATATCAATTTCACCAGTGCGTGTCATTGGTATGTAATGCACTATCGCACCCAATGTCTGCAAATACTGAACAGTTTTTAAAACACTGGGATGCTCAACCTGCGAAACAATAAATTCATTTTTAATTTTATGATCAAAAGGATTATCAAAGCCGTAAGTGGCCCAGACAGATTTTAAAACAGTGTTATTGCCTTCACTAGCACCGGAATTAAAAATTATTTCTAATGTGGAGCATTTTAAATAATCGGCCATTTTTTTTCTTGTTTCACGTAAAATAGCTTTTGGAGATCTGCTTGATAAATGGATCGATGACGGGTTTCCCCATGACGAAAGCAAATCTGTCATGTTTGTAAGAACATGGTCATGCAATGGCGTCGTCGCATTATAATCTAAGTAGATGATTTCTTTGGACATAGGTCTTGGTTTCTACAGTAAAAAACCAATTTTGAAAAGTTTTAACCAAGTCTTATTGTTTTTGAGTTCTGAGCCTGTAAGTTCGCCAGATGTATTTTTTTTGTATAGGGTTTTTGTTTATGCCTAGGATACACGGTTTTTGGACTGTAAATCATCCATAAGGGCCTATCTGCTGCTTTGTATTCGATATAGCTGTTTGAAGGCTGGGCTAACACTGTTGCTAAGAGTAAAAACATCCGTATTTTCATTAGCTTCCTCCTGAAACTTAGACTCCTTTTTTAAAGACAGTTTAGCTTTGGACTTAGGTTAATAAATTGATTTGTCGTCTTAAAATAAGACGTTTTTGAACTATTTACAGGCTGTGACCCGACAGACATCAATTATTTTGCGAAAAGACCCAGCCTTTTTTTAAATTTTTAAGCGCTGTTAGCCGAATAGAGGGTATGGTTTCAGACTCTTCATGGGAAAATCAATTCAAAGAAGCAGTGCTCTCAGTTGAAGAACTTTTAGCTGGCGGAGACATTTCTTTAACTGGAAAATCAAGAATAAGAATTGCTCTAGAACATGGCTATTTGCAATGGGATGAATACTCACAATGGTGTGTAAATCAACACGGCTGCACACTTTTAAAAAAACTAAATAAAAAACAAACGACACAATTAAAAGAAATGTACCACGAGCAAAAGCCATTACTCAGTCATCTACAAAATTTAAATGAAGATCTTATAGCTGTCGACAGTTGGGATGGCCATCCACTTGTATTAGGACTTGAATACCAAAAAGATATTTTAGATGCACAAAATTCTATTTTTATACTTTGTCACCCTGATATCTTAGCGGAACTTATTCATTCAGAAGAACGAATTTATAATAATGATGAGACTTATTCTCAAATGAGCTCTGATTCTTTAGAAATGCCGGCTGGCCTTGTCGAAATGACAAATGAAACACCATCGCCTTTAACTTCACCTCTAATCAAAGAAGCATCTGCTGTAACAAGTGAACCTTCAACTTTTTCATCAACAACGTCAAATCGTAATATTTGGCAAAACATTGATAGCCAACATCAAAATTTTTCGTCGCAAGCCAGAAAACAATTTGATGCTTATTTGGTTTTAAAAGTGAACTCTGCGCAAAAAACTGAACTTTATAAAATGGATGAGGACTTAGAAAAAGAAGAACTTCATTCAAAATTATTTGAATACGATTTAAATCAAGACAACCCATTTAAAAATGTTTTCACTAATCAAATCACTGAAACTTTCAATATTAATCAATTGGGTTTAAGTATTCTTGATTTTAAATACGCTTGCATTTCAGCTTTAAAACTAGGACCAAAAGTTGTAGGCTTTTTGGTGGGATTTAAAACGACCCATTTATCACAAGATGATATTTCAACACTAGAATCTATCAGCGAAAAAGCCGTTTAATATTGAGTAATCGTCATCACACGCTGGGTTTCGCCTGTTTTAAGTAAATCAATATTCAAAATAGTCCAATCAAGTGGCAAATCATTTCTATTTAACTTCGTAGACCATTCAATAAAAATAATATTGTAGCTATTAGAAAATAAATCCCAAAATCCGACTGAATCAATTTCTGAATCATCATTTAAACGGTACAAATCAACATGGGCTATATTTACTTTTTCATTCTTGTAATTCTGAATCACACTGAATGTGGGCGATGAAGCTTGTAAACCAAAAAACTTACAGTATTCGATCACAAAAGTTGTTTTACCAGCCCCTAAATCACCATTTAATAAAATGATGTTTTTCGAAGCGTCCAGCATGGATTGCAAAGCCATTACGGCTTTGTTCAAGTCAGATAAATGTGTAATTTCTAAAACCTGCTTCATTTTTTTAATTTATTTTGTATTTGTCGGGTTGCTTTTAAAAAACCCTCTTCAACAGCATAGCAAACTAAGCTGTGTCCTATATTAACTTCAGCTAAGTGTTTTAATTTGGTGATTTTTTTTGAGTGTTCATAATCCAAACCATGCCCAGCATGAACGCCTAAACCTAAATCGTGAGTCATCAATGCTGATTTTTGCAGGCGTTGCCATTCATTAATTTTAGCTTGGCCTTTTGTCAGAACCCATTTTCCAGTGTGAAATTCAACTGCATCAGCGCCAGCATCCTTCGATGCGATCACTTGATCTGATTCAGGATCAATAAAAAAACTGACTTTAATTTTTCTTTTTTTAAGTTGTTCAGTCATTTTTTTTAATTTTTCAAAAGACTTTAAAACATTTAATCCACCTTCGGTTGTCAGTTCTTGTCTTTTTTCAGGAACAAAACAGACCCAGGCTGGCTTTTGTTGCAAAGCTATTTTGATCATTTCAGAAGTAGCGCCAATTTCTAAATTAATCGGTAAAGGTGATTTTTTGATAAGATGTTTCACGTCATGATCTTGAATGTGTCTACGATCAGATCTTAAATGAATTGTGATTTGGTCTGCACCGGCTTGTTGACAGATTTTACAAAGCTTTAATAAATCTGGATAGACTGTTGTTCCTCCGCGAACTTGTCTTAATGTTGCAGCGTGATCAATATTTACACCTAGACGTATTTTTTTATTGGATTTCATTAGCTTAATTCTTTTTCTAAAAAGTGCGCGATTTCTTCAGCGATTGCAGAAATTTTAGCTTTCGATGGGCCTTCCACCAAGATACGAATCAAAGGTTCAGTCCCTGAAAAGCGAATAA
Organism: Bdellovibrio sp.; assembly: GCA_043747495.1. Classification (GTDB taxonomy): domain Bacteria; phylum Bdellovibrionota; class Bdellovibrionia; order Bdellovibrionales; family Bdellovibrionaceae; genus Pseudobdellovibrio. Next base: position 15,460 of record JAYTPA010000073.1, on the reverse strand, counting down.
AAAGTCTGCCTTCACCTTTGAGTTCTTTTTCTTTTTCAGCGATCAATTCCTTATAACCCTTCATTTCACTCAATTCTTGTTTGCGCCGAACCCGACAATTAATTAAAACCTGTGGCACATCGTCATAAATTTCTGACAGTTTACTTAGTTTTGCGTTGGTTTCTTTCATAACAGATAAAACATTAAGTGCTGCCACAGTTCCATCACCAGTTGTTGAATGATCTAGAAAAATAATATGGCCCGATTGTTCTCCGCCTAAATTGTAATTTCCTTTTCGCATTTCTTCGACAACGTGTTTATCACCAACATTTGTCTTAATCGTTTTAATTCCATGTTCTTTTAATTTTTTTTCTAAACCGAAATTACTCATTTGAGTTACAACCACAGTATCATTTTTAAGTTGTTTTTTGTTTTTCATGTGCAAAGCACAGATCGCAATAATTTTATCACCGTTCATGATGCGACCTTCTTCATCCACCATGATGACTCTGTCAGCATCCCCGTCTAAGCCGATGCCGACATCTGCACGATACTGAACGACAGCTTGTGAAATTTGAGAGGGATGAAGAGCCCCAGATTTATCATTAATATTTGTACCGTTCGGTTGTGATCCTAACTGAATGACTTCAGCGCCGAGCTCTTCAAAAATAGCTGGAGCCACCTTATAAGCCGCGCCGTGGGCTGTATCTAAAACTATTCTTAAACCATCTAATGAGTATTCAAGGGGAAAAGTACTTTTCGTATGAACAATATATCTGCCCTGAGCATCTTCAATACGTCGGGTTCGACCGACTTCTTTTGACGGTGGTAAAAGACTTAATAAATTATCTTCTGCCACTAAACGTTCAATTTCTTTTTCCAACGTATCATCAAGTTTGAAACCGTCTGGCCCAAATATTTTTATACCATTATCTTGGTAAGCATTGTGAGAGGCAGAAATAACAATGCCTGCAACAGCACGCATTGTCCGTGTTAAATAACCAATGCCTGGTGTTGGTAACGGGCCAACAAGCTGAACATAAACACCCATGGAGTTTAAACCGCTGGCTAATGCTTGTTCGATCATGTAACCAGAAAGCCTGGTGTCTTTACCAATAACGACTTTATGGCTTTTTGATGCAGATTTAATTTTATTTGTACGAATAAGATAGCCGATAGCTTGACCGATTTTAACAACTACATCAGGAACCATCGGAAATTGATTAGCGGTTCCACGAATACCATCAGTACCAAAAAGCTTTATCTGTTTTTTTTCTGTTTTAGACATGAATAAAATATAACTTAATCTGTCCCAGAAAAGAATCTAATTTTTATTTTTAGAGATTTCAACACGGATAAGGTTAGGCTTAACGCTTAATACACGCACCCCTGATGGAACATCGATTCGACTTGTTGGAATATCAATATCAACAATACCCTCTTCTCGGTCACTTAGATCAAAAACAATACTTTTTAAACTGTCTTTATACTTTTTAAGCACAGGTTGAGAACCCGATAATTTAACACGTACCTTATCTTGAGATTGGCTCACTATAAACATATTCGCTGAAACAATCAGATTGATTTCCATTTCTTTGGTTGTCACAAAATCTCTGCGGCCTAGAATTGAAATCCATAATATTAAAGCGACAAATAAAGATACGATTTTATAACTGAGGTTATTAAAAAAAAGATCTTTCATCTTTTTAAAACGATCGACTTCAGGTCTCATGAGTGCCCCTCTAAGCGCTCATCCACATGAATTGGTTTGTATTTTAAACCAAAAGCTTCGTAGAGCGCTTTACGAACATCGACTAATTCAGCATGGGGGCGCATGTGTCCACCAGTTACAATACTGATTGATCTTGTTTCTTCTGAAACCACAAGTACCATAGAATCAGTTTCTTCTGTTAAACCAATCCCTGCACGGTGGCGGGTCCCTAAGTTTTTATCCAAAGCTGGGTTTTTACTTAAAGGTAAAAAACAACCTGCGTAAGCAATTTTACCAGACCTAATTAAGACGGCCCCATCATGCATGGGTGCTTGTGGATGAAATATCGATTGGATAATTTCTGCAGATACTCTGGAATCCATTTCAGTGCCTAATTCAATATGATAATCGACTAAAATATCTTTTTCGATCACTATCAAAGCCCCGTAACCTTTTTGCGCAGCTGCTATTGTGCCTTTTGCAATTTCTTCCACCATATGGGTTTCCATAGCAACAGACACATCTGAAAAAAGCGGATGACTGCCGATATGAGCTAGTGCTCTACGAATTTCTCCTTGAAATAAAACAACTATGATAACAAATAAATTAGAAAAGAACTTATCTAAAAGCCAATTCATAGTGAATAATTCAAACCAAATACTTAAAATGTAAGTGATCGCTAAAATACCAAGCCCAGATAAAATCTGTACGGTTCCCGTTCGGCGAATGATAATCAGTGCCCGGTAAAGAACAAACCAGACAAGCAGAATATCAAAGATATCCTGCAGTCTTAAATGTGAGCCAATAAAATGTAGATTTTCCCAGAAGGATTCAAACTGCATATTTTATTCTACCAGCAACTTACGTTACTGGCGCTGTCTTCCCGCTTCCAGCTGTTGCTGTTTCTTCTGTAGCTTCACTACTGCCTGCCACAGCTGCAGTCCCGCCACTAGCATCTTTTTTATTTGCGCGAATTTTATGAATTTCAGAAACAGCTGCGCCTTTAACTAACATAGCCACTTCGTGACCATCGATGGTTTCAAATTCTAATAAGGCCTGCGTGATCTTTTCTAAAGATTCACGGTTATCAGTTAAAACTTTCATGGCTTTCGTATAACCATTATTAATAATTTTTGAAATTTCCGAATCAATTTCTTGAGCTTTTGATTCAGAATAATCTTTTGATTTTCCGCCGCCGTAACCCATACCCATGAAAACAGGGCTATCGCCTTTTTCAAAAGCTAAAGGCCCCAAAGGAGACATTCCCCATTCGCAAACCATTTTTCGGGCCATAGCTGTTGCACGTTCAATATCATTCGCTGCGCCCGTCGTAAAATCGCTAAAAATAAGTTCTTCCGCTGCACGTCCGCCAAAGGCAAAAGCAATCCAGCTTTCAGCTTGGTTTTTAGAAAAACTGAGAGCATCTTTTTCAGGTAAAGTTTGTGTTAGTCCCAAAGCCATACCTCTTGGAATAATAGTCACTTTATGAATTGGATCTAAACCTGGAAGCATCACACCAACTAATGTATGTCCTGCTTCATGGTAAGCTGTATTTTTTCGGTCTTCTTCACTGATCACCATGGATTTTCTTTCACTGCCCATGATCACTTTATCTTTGGCCTTTTCGAAATCTTCCATTTCTAAATATTTCTTATTATTTCTAGCTGCAACTAATGCCGCTTCATTCACTAAATTACCCAGGTCAGCACCAGAAAAACCAGGCGTTCCCCGCGCAATTTTTAAAGGCTCAACATCAGGACCTAACGGTGTTTTTTTCATATGCACCGTTAATATTTGCTCACGTCCATTTAAATCTGGTTTTCCAACCATGACACGTCGATCGAAACGACCTGGGCGAAGTAATGCTGGATCTAAAACGTCAGCTCTGTTTGTTGCAGCAATAAGAATCACACCTTCAGTTGATTCAAATCCATCCATCTCTACAAGTAATTGATTTAAAGTTTGCTCACGTTCGTCATGACCGCCGCCCATGCCTGAACCACGATGGCGTCCAACCGCATCGATTTCATCAATAAAAATTAAACAAGGTGCATTTTTCTTACCTTGTTCAAATAAATCACGCACGCGACTTGCGCCCACGCCCACAAACATTTCTACAAAATCAGAACCTGAAATTGTAAAAAACGGAACACCGGCTTCACCGGCGACGGCTCTTGCTAATAATGTTTTACCTGTTCCCGGAGGCCCTACAAGCAATACGCCCTTAGGAATTCGCCCGCCCAGTTTAGTAAACTTTTTTGGATCCTTTAAAAAATGGACGATTTCTTGTAAATCATCTTTCGCCTCATCAATACCGGCTACATCTTTAAATGTAACTCGATTTTTATTTTCAACCAGACGAGCTTTTGACTTCCCAAAAGACATCGCTTTGCCACCACCCGCTTGAATTTGGCGCATGATAAAGACAAACATTCCCACGATCAAAATCAATGGCAACCAGTTGATAAAAAATGAAGAAATCGGACCGCCAGACTGATCGGTTTCATATTGAGGAGTGTAATTCAACTTTCTGATCTCGTCATAGGCCTTGTCGGTATCAGCCGAGAATTCAAAACGAATTCCACCGTCATATTTTTTTTCGAATTCAGGTTTGACTTCACCACGAATCATTTTTTTTTCTAAAGAAAAGACAATGCTGTCTTCTTTAATTTCTTTAGCTTCAACAGCTTTTAGAAATTGTGGATAATCGAAACTGACAATTGTTTTTTGTTTTTTAACTTCCCAGGCCTGAAAAAGAAAGACAGACATGATGATAAGAAAAAACCACAGAGCTAAAGTTTTTTGATTTACTTTCATTTTATATCCTTACTAGACGCCTTGAGGTGATCGTCTTGATCATCTTGTTTTTGATGGCGGTCATTTAATTGTAGCATAACTTGCTGCGCGTCAATAAACCAATTAATGCCGATTAAGCTAAATGTGATGTTTTTTTGATTTTTGTCGAGTCTTTTAATAATTTCTTTTATCTGTCCCTGCGAAAAAACTAAATCTTTAAAGGTTCTGAGCGCTTTGGCTAGACAACGCTGTTTTTCAGCAAAACTGAGAATTTCAAAATCTAACCTTTTAAAAACAAGCTCTTTGCACTGCTGCAAATCATTTTTCCGAACATCAAATGCAGGCAGTGGATCAGTTTGAAGATCCAATCCACCGACAATTTTATCGAAAGATAAACTTAAATTTTTTGAGCCACCTACCTGAAATTGTTCAAGATCTTTGAGCCATTTATTTCTGATCCAATTTCTAAGGCCCACCGAATCTAAATTGCTGGGATCATCTATGAAGTCATAATTATTATGTTGCGCTATTTTTAAAATATCAGTTTTGCCTATTTCCAACAGCAATCTTAAAGTTTCCCCATTCCAAAATTTAAAAGTCGTAAAACTTTCAGCGCCGGTGCCCCGAATTAACTTAATCAGTCTAGTTTCTAAAACATCATCACGATGATGACCCGTTACTAATACGGCTTCGGGGTACTTAGCTTGAACTTTTTGAAAAAACGCTTTCCGGGCCTTTCGGCATTCATCTTCTGATGTTAAGTAAGTCTCTGATTTTTCAAAATAAAATTTGATTTTATGTTTACTTTGAAGAGTCTCCGCATATTTTTTGACAAGTTCAAAAGCTTCATCCCTAAAAGCTGATTGCGTTTTATTTTTCTCAGCTGTGCCATGATGATAGTGCACAATCAACATTTCAGCTAAGGGCTTAATTTTTAAAAGAGTTTGCATCATCACAACTGAATCAGCCCCGCCGGACACACAAAGGATGAACTGGTTTTTATGATCTAAAGCATTCAGTTTAAACTGATCCCAAATCGTATGTTCAAGTTGGCTCCAGGTTTTCAATTTGACCTGCCATAACTGATCACTTGGGTTTGCGTAAATTCATAAAATCCAATAATTCCTGTTTCGCGGCCTAAACCTGAAGATTTAAAACCACCAAACGGAAGTTTTACATCTGATTTAACAAGTCCATTGATCACACAAATCCCAGCTTCGATGTTTGCTGCTATTTTTTTTGCTTTCGCAATATTCGTAGTGAATATCGCACTGCCAAGCCCATATTTTGTTGAATTTATTAAATCTTCCGCTTGATCCTCAGTGTCGTAGACATAAACTAGCAAAGTTGGTGAAAAGAATTCCAAATCATTCATGATATTTTTGAGAGCAACTGAATGTATATCTTTGACCCGCAATATTTCAACTGGCACAAAAGCCTTGATCGTCGAATTCAAGTCAGCACTATCCGGTTGAATTGACATTTCAAGACTGACATAAGGATCGATTATTTTTCTTTTATCTAAATATTCTTTTTTAAATTTAAAGTGTGCAAGTGGCGCCAAATGAGTTTTTGGACTCATAGGATCGCCAAATTGATAATTCTGCATGTCAGCTTTCATTTCGGCTAAAAATAAATCTATTTTATTTTTTGAAACGAAGGCTCTTTTCGCAGATATACAAGTTTGCCCTGTATTATGCAGTCTTGATTTTAAAATAGTTTGCACGGAAAGCTTTATATCTGCATCGTCTAAAACTAAGTAAGCATCACTACCACCCAATTCAAAGACGCCACGCTTTAAATACTTACCCGCATATTCAGATAATTTATAGCCCGCTTTTGTTGAACCCGTTAAACTAACGCCAGAAACTTTGGAATCAGCAATGATCTCTTCTGTTAAGGAATGATCAAATAAAATATTTTTAAGAACACGATAATCCATGTATGAAAATATTTTTTCAACTAAAACTCCGATGGATGGTGTGATTTCTGAATGTTTTAATAAAATCACATTCCCCATCAATAGCGCAGGATAAATCATTCTGACGACTTGCCATAATGGAAAATTCCAGGGCATCACAGATAAAATTACGCCTAATGGACGATGATAAACTTCGTTCATTTGCTGAGTCGTTTCAACAAACTGGGGATCAAATTCTTTGTAGCTGTGTGTACACATATACTGAATGCTTTCAATACACTTATCTATTTCAGTTATAGCTTGAGCAAGTGGCTTACCCATTTGCAACGTGATTTCAAGCGCTATTTCTTTTTTAGAGTCAGTAAAAAATTTGACTGTTGGTAAAAGATTTTTTTGACGATCTTGAAAACTAAGTTTTTTCCAGTGGTTAAAACCACTTGAAAGTTCAAATAAAAGTGGCTGCACATCGGCCATATCCTGAATCATTGAATAAGGCTTTAGTCGTTCGCCAGTGGCAGGGTTCGTCGTCCAGACTTCAGTTTTATTTTTAACTGTCATGTCTCTTCTTTTTTTTCGGTTTTTCGTAAAATTTCGACTTCAGCTGTAATTTTAAATTTGTGATTTTCAGCGAATTTTGCAAATTCTTTAACGAAATCTATTTTTTGAATGAGCGTCACCATTTCTTGCGTGGCGCGTTCAGTAATATCATCTTTTGTTTTAAGAACTTGGCCAATCACTGTGCCGATCGCTTCTTTTGAAATTTCACTGGCGGAGCCAGCAGACAAAATCTTTTTCAACGTGTCTGTTAGCTTAGGTGCTTTTTCGTCACTTTTAAAATCATCACTATTTGCCATAAACTTTTTTAATCCTATTTTTAAAATTTGTAATCATTTTTGGAAGACTGACTGTCACAAGAGTGCTTTCCATAGAACTTGGCATGAACATTCCAAAAGTCGCTGTTAAATGATATTCAACTTCACATTTTTCGCCTGCGGGCTTTATTGTCCAAAGACCTTTCATCGTTTTAAAAACTTCACCTTCTGTAAATTTAAATTCAACTTTTGAAGGCGAAACTTCCTCAGCTTCAACCTTATATTTAAAAGTTTTAATCATTGATACGCTGTATTCCATTTGTTTTTTTGCGCCGTCATTTTTTAAAATTTTAACAGATTTAATTTCTGGTAAAAATTCAGGGTACTTTTCATAATCAGCGACAACTTTGAAAAACTCTTCCGCTGTGCAATTAAAAATCTCTTTAGTTTTGGCTTCAGCCATATTTTTCTCTCCTTGAAAAAAGACTATTTTTTTTAGCTACTACTTTTTCTTAAACAACGCTTCAGCAGCTGCTTTCGCTTTGTCGGCTGTCGAGGTTTCTTTTCCACCACTGCCTGGTTGATAAAATTCACAAAAATTGTTTTTTTCTTTATCAATGACTCTATCTGCAGCGGGTTCTTTGCATTCATTATAGGATTTCGTATCGTAAAAAGTGCAATTTTTACAGTTGTGCAAATCGCGTCTACAAAACAAACATTCGTCTCTGAAGCTAACTTTAGAACTGATGTCATTTTCTTTCTGGCAATTTGCACATTTTAATTTCATTAAAGAACCATCATGGGTTTTACAGAAAAATTATGAAATGTTTCGATATTTCTGATTGTTCCTGTTTGCGAACGCATGACAACAGATTGGGTTTTTCCTTGGCCTTCAGTGTACATTTTTACACCCTTAAGAAGTGGTCCATCAGTTACCCCTGTCGCACAAAACATCACGTGCCCTCTGGCTAATTCCTCTAACGTGTATTTTTTATTAAGATCTTTAATTCCCATTTTTAGCGCACGCGCTTTTTCATCTTCGTTTCTGAATTTTAAACGGCCTTGAAAATCACCACCTAAACAGCGCATTGCTGCTGCAGATATAACACCTTCTGGTGCTCCGCCGATACCAATTAATAAATCAATTCCTGAATCTGGCCAAGCAGCTGCAACGGCTGCGGAAACATCTCCGTCACCGATCAGTTGAATACGGGCTCCGGTTTTACGAACCTCTGATATCAAAGCTTCATGGCGAGGGCGATCTAATATCACAACTGTGACATCCCCAATTTCTTTTTTGAGGGCTTTAGCCACACGCTGAATATTTTCTGTTGCTGATAAATCAATATCGATCAAACCTTTCGCTTTTGGACCACAAGCGATTTTATCCATGTAAGTATCTGGAGCATGTAAAAATCCACCTTTTTCTGCGACTGCAATGACGGCAATTGCGCCGACTCCGCCTTTGGCGCAAATCGTAGTTCCTTCCAATGGATCTAAAGCAATATCAATCTGAGGAGAGTCCTCTTTCTTAAGGCCAACTTTTTCGCCTATATAAAGCATCGGTGCTTCATCGCGCTCGCCTTCGCCAATCACGACAGTTCCATCTATGCGAACTGAATCAAATGCTTTTCTCATCGCATCCACAGCCGCCTGGTCAGCAGCTTTTTCGTTTCCGTGACCCATCCATTTTGCGGAAGCTAATGCCGCTGCTTCGGTGATTCTAACAAATTCTAAAGCCAAGTTTCTGTCCATGGTGTCCTTTCATGACTTTTCTTAATAGCGTCAACTAAGCTCGCAGGCAGCCGTTGGAGTTTTAAGTTTTCATTGACGGCGCAATGACTGGTTTCAGCCACGGCTTTGATTTTTCCGTCTTGATCTTTCAGTAGATATTGAAATGTGGCTGTCACACCGCTCGCTTTAACTTGCACGTCGATGATAATAGCCTCATTAAATTTGTAAGGAGACTTATGTTTAACTCGTGTTTCAACAACAGCTAACCATGACACATTCAATGACGTGGATAAGTTTTTTGCGCACCAATTCACACGGGCTTCTTCGCAGAAACGCAAATAATTAGAATGATGAACGATACCCATCAAATCTGTTTCGTAAACTTGAACTTTGCGCTGGCTATGTTTTTGATAATTGTCTTCTGGAGGACTCATGCAGTTATCTTGACAGAGGCTCTGAACTCACTCAAGATTTAACAATAATATGAGTCAACTTCCTTTGATTTTAACTACAGCGCGTATTTTTGCAACTTTTCCCGTTGCTTACTTGCTGACGCTTAATTCTGAAGTCATGAACTGGATCGCCTTAGTGATTTTCGTACTGGCCTCAATCACTGATTATTATGACGGCTATTTTGCTAGAAAATATAACGCTGTTACAAATTTAGGTAAATTTCTAGATCCGGTCGCTGATAAAATTCTAGTTTCATGCATACTTATATTATTACTTCACTTAAACAAAGTCGACGCCTGGATGGTGATTCTGTTTATTACTCGTGACACTTTAATTGGCGGAATCAGGGCTGCGGCCTCGGCCGATCAGATTATCATTCCTGCACAAACTACGGGCAAATGGAAAGCGGCACTGCAAATGATTGCCATTCCGCTGTTAATGGTGAACGATTTACATCCTTACCTACCTACCCAAAAAATTGGATATGGACTTCTCTGGTTCAGTGTTTTACTAAGCATAGCCAGTGGCTGGGATTACATGAAACTTTATATTTCTGGACTAAATAATCAGAAGTCTAAACGCTAGAAAGTTGTTTATGTTTCAATTTATGCAAATGAAAAACTGGTTTATTATTTTTGTTATGGCCATATTAGTTTACATGATTCAACAAAAACTAAATCACCGTAGTTCCAATGGATTTCAATCACTTCGCGCTCAAAATTCAATCAGCTTCCCAAATATTTTTCAGTAGTTTTTGAAGCTCATTTTTTTAAACTTAATACCAAAGTAAAAAGAATTTTATTTTATCAAAAAAGCCATAGCTTTGTGGCAAATCTGCACAACTCATATAGTTCTTCAATAATCTGGCGTTGTGGTTTGTCGTCCCTTTTGAAAGTCTCCAGGGTGGATATGGAAAATAGGCTGAAACGACACAGTTGCCAGGCTGGACTGCAGCCCACTGACGATCTTCACTAGATGCCATATGGATTTCATTGGTGTGAAGATCTTTTATAGCGACTGAGTAAGAGAAAATTTGTGAATTCATTGGCTTGTCGCTGTTTGTAATAACAGCTTGCAAATTCACTTGTTCAACTGCACGAACTTCACCAGCAACTCGGGATTTAAAAGTGAATGAATAATTGACCACAAAAATCCAAAACAAAGGGAGTCCAACAGCTAAAACCACAACCAGCCTTTTAATATTTTTAAACACAGAATTGGTGATATCTTTAATCATATTTTCCCTTCTTATTGTAACGCATAACACCTATCTAAAAAATATTTAGATGTTCGAAGCAATAAGAGTACAATTTGAATCGTGTTTTCATCAAGCGAAAAAAAACTTTTATTTATTCTGGCTGCAGTCCAATTTAATCATATTGTCGACTTCATGATCATTATGCCATTAGGCCCGCAACTGATGCGACTATTTAGCATCAATCCGGATCAATTTAGCTTACTTGTTTCCAGTTACACTTTCACCGCCGGTCTTTCTGGAATCATGGCCTCTTTTTACATGGATTATTTTGATCGCAAAAAAAGTTTACTTTTTTTATTTGTTGGATTTACGATTTCAACAGCTTTATGCGGGCTATCCCGCAGCTACGAAGCACTTTTAGTTGCAAGAGCTTTAACTGGTTTTTTTGGCGGAGTGACGAATTCAATTATTTTATCGATCATCAGTGATGTGATAGATTACAAACGCCGCGGTACGGCCATGGGTTACTTAGCCACTTCGTTTTCAGTGGCCTCAATATTTGGAGTTCCTTTTTCGCTGTATATTGCTCATCAATTTGAATGGCATACGCCGTTTTTATTTTTAGCAGCTTTATGTGTTTTTATTATTATAGCCGCTGTAAAATATATTCCCGAAATCAATGCCCATTTAGTTGAAAAAAAAGTTGTCAGATTTTGGGTTCCTGTTTGGCAAATATTCAAAAATCCTCAGCAAAGATTAGCGCTTCTATTTATGTTTTTTGTGATGAGTTCACATTTTGCTGTTATTCCTTTTATATCCCCAGCTTTTGTAGCCAATGCAGGTCTGCCCGAAAGTCAGCTGATGTTTGTGTACCTTATTGGGGGTATTTGTTCAATTTTGACTGCGCCCTTTATTGGAAAGCTTTCTGATCAGCATGGCAAAGCTAAGGTTTTTTTCTACGCTGTGCTTTTTTCGATTGGGCCAGTTTATCTTGTGACTCATCTTGAAAAAATGAATTTGTTTTTTATATTACTTATTTCAGGATTATTTTTTATTTCTGCAGGATCACGAATGATTCCTGCTCAAGCTTTGATTTCTTCGGCAGCATTACCCAATCAACGGGGATCTTTCATGAGCCTCGTAAGCTCTGTTCAATCCGTTTCAATGGCATTTGGGGCCTATGTAGCAGGGCAAATTGTCACTCGAAATCCTGCCACAGGACAACTACAACACTATTCAACAGTTGGTTTTTTAGCCATAGGAATAGGACTTTTTACATTATTTATCTTGCAAAAAATTAAACATTTTGACCACAAAACAAATCAGCAAGATTTACCGCAAGCAGGAAGTGCACAATGAATTCAACAACTTTAACTTATTTTTTTATTGCATTAATTATTGGGGTTACTCTTTTCGGTCTTATTTATAAAGGCATTCAATTAATGATCCTTAAAGAAGCGCGCGAAGAAGCCTCTGAGATTCTTAAAGAATCCCAAGATCAATTTCAGTTGGACGAAGACGAGCGGAATGAGATTGTCCAAGAAATCGAACTTGAATCATGGGGTAAAGTTGAAGAAAATCACCTTTTGATCGAAGGTAAATGTAGTGATTTAGAACTTCAAATCGCTGAAAGAAAAAAACAGCACGAAGACGCTGACAAAGCCCAACGCAGTATTTTAATGAAAAGTGAAGCTGAGCTGCGTGAATTATCAATCAAGCACACTGATCAGCAGAAAAAGTTTCAACTTTTTGTTGATGATTACAAAAACTTACAAAAAAAATACCAAGATCATCTTCTTCTGACATCACACTTAGTCGAAAGTGACGTCGTACAAGAAATTATCCAAAAACTAGTTACAGAAGCCCATGCGGATTACGAAAAATATATTCAATTTGTAGAATCTGAATATAAAGAATTTGCTGAGCCAAAAGCTAAGCGCATTTTAGGTTTGTGCATTGATCGTTTCAGTAAAGAAATGAGCACAGAAAGAAATATTTCCTCAACTTATTTTCCTGATGAAAGAATTCGTGGTTTATTTTGTAAAACTCTAGCTGAAAATATCAAAGCCATTGAAGCTGTCACAGGTTGTGATATTTTGATCGATGAAAATCCAGAACCAGAGCGTTTATTTAATATACAAGTTATCGGTTACGATCCTGTTCGCAGAGAACTGACACGACGAATTTTTGAAAGACTATTTAAAGAAATTGAAAGAACGAATAAACCATTAACTTCGGAATTCATTGCAAAAACAGGTGAAAATTTTAAAACTGAATTACTTCGCCAAATTAAAAAAGATGGTGAAAATATAGCTAAAGAGCTTGGCTTTCAAAATTTACACCCAGAAATCAAGCAAGTCCTAGGATCACTCCGTTACAGATATTCTTACACTCAAAATCAGTTTTTCCATGTGGCTGAAGTCGGTTGGTTTGCTTCAATGCTAGCGGCAGAAATCAAAGCTGATATTAAAAAATCAAAGCGCGCAGGTCTTTTACATGATTTAGGTAAAGCTCTAGATCATCAGTTTGACGGAAGCCATGCTGTCATCGGTGCTGATTTTATTGCTGAGAGAGGTGAAGATCCTGAAGTGATTCACGCCGTCCGAGCCCATCACTATGATGTGCAGCCCGATAATCCAATGGACTTTTTAGTGATTGCTGCCGATGCCATTTCTGGTGGCAGGCCAGGTGCTCGTCGAAGCACAATGGAAACTTACACCCAAAAAGTTACAGGTCTTCAAGAAATTTCAAAACGATTTGCTGGTGTCACAGATGTTTTCGTATTGAACGGTGGCCGTGAATGTCGCGTGCATGTGAATTCAAGACAGGTCGATGATTTGCAAGCCATGGGTATCGCTGAAAAAATTGCGAAGACCATTGAAGATGAAATGCAATATCCTGGGCAAATCAAAGTTGTTGTTGTTCGTGAAACGATTGTTTCTGAAACGAAACATGGCAAAGAAAAACAAGCTTACAGATAGTTCATGTTTGATCCAGTTTTTAAAGAACAATTTGATCAAATTTCAGAACTTTCCTATGCCGGAAAGTTCGCTGAAGCTCATGAATTAAGCGAAGCACTTTACAAAACTCATTCCGATCACTTACTTTTAAAATTTTGTTTAGCCCGCTTGAAAGTGGCCCTAGGTAAGCCCGATCAATGGTTCTTAGGCTTAGATTTATTTGATTCATTAAGAGGCCATGGTGTTTTCGGTGGTCAATTGCTCACGCAAAAAAAGCCTCTGGTTCCTTATGATAAAATTGATAAAACTATTTACGGTAAAAAAATATTCATAGCTCTTGAGGGTGGACTTGGCGATCAAATTTGTTTCAGCCGATTTGCCAACGACTTAATTGCGATGGGTGCCCAGGTTATTATCGGCTGTGATCCTGAACTTTTCCCTTTATTAAGAACATTAAATTTAAAGTGTCAGCTTGTTGACGTAAGGGTCATAGATGCGATTGATTTTGATTACTGGCTACCCTCATTAAGTTTACCCCGCCTGCTAAATCTTTTGCCTGAGCAAATCAGTGGAAAGCCCTATTTAAGCTCTAGGCTATCACATGATCATCAGTGGTCTAAAATTTGGAATAATTTAGGATTAACATCAAAACCCCGTATTGGTTTAGTTTGGCAAGGGAATCCTAAGTTCAAAGAAGACAGCTACAGAAGCATTCAAGGTCATTTATTTAAACAACTTCTTCAAAATCAAAATTATCATTTTGTGACTCATCAATCTTATCATCCTGATAACCAACTTATTGATTCAAACTTGACCGATATTTCACAACACATACATAACCCCTCAGATCTAGCTAGTTACTGTCAAAGTTTAGATATATTGATATCCGTGGATTCAGGGCCTGCGCATCTGGCTTCTGCATTAGGGGTTCCAACATTATTAATGAACAGAATTTTTGGCTGGTTCACATTTAGTTATGATTATTCACCAGGACTTCAAAAAACTGATTGGTATAATTCGATGATTTTACTGAATCAAATAAATAAGTTTTCCTGGGATCATGAAATCGATTATTTGAATAAAAATTTAGATGAAATATTTAATTCTCTTAAAAAAACTAAAAATGATGACGAAATTTACCATCCTGAAAATCCAACACCAAGCACTACATTGATTCAATCTGTGAAGACTAAATACGGCGAAGTACTGACTCTGCCTAATGATTTTTTTGTGGGCCAAGCTTTGAATACTTATGGAGAGTATTCATTTTATGAAACAGAAATTTTTAAAAAGCATGTAAAACCAGGTCATGTCGTCTTAGATATTGGCGCACAATTAGGGGCGCATAGTCTAGAATTCTGTGAACTTGTTGGAAAAAATGGCCAAGTCATTGCGATAGAACCGCAAAAAATATTTGCGCAGATTATAAACATGAATAAAAACCTGCTGGCTTTAGATCAACTTCAAGTGCTTGAAATGGCTCTATCATCCAAAGAAGAAAATCTTTATTTGCCACTTGTTGATTACCAGCGTGTAGGTAATTTTGGATCACTGCAAACTTATAAAACTAATCCAACTCAGGAATGCCAAAAAATACGAGCACGAACAATTGATGACATTGTTTTTAATGATTTAAAGCTAGACCAGGTTCATTTTATCAAAATGGATATTGAAGGCATGGAATTAGAGGCCCTGTCGGGCGCTTCAAAAACAATAAGTACATATCGACCTATTTTATTTATTGAAGTCGACCGGATGGAAAATTCAGAACAAATTATTCGTTTGATTCAAAATTTGGGTTACAAAACTGAAATTTTTGAAACAGTTTTATTTAATGAAAATAATTTCAACGACGTGAAAACAAATATTTTTGGCAAAGCTGGCACTAGAAATTTA